>NZ_JBUYWD010000012.1:0-293787 GCF_055231015.1 Rhodococcus quanlei
AGGCCAGAACTGGAAGTACAGCAATGTATGCAGGTGACTGGTACTAATAGGCCGAGGACTTACCACAAAGAAGCTACGCGTCCACTGTGCAGTATCTGAAACAGCACGCTCGCTCACGCGAGTGATTTCGGAGTGAACACTGCAACCCTTTTGAAGAGAAAGGGGGGGCTGTGAAACTATCGAGATCACTCGAAAAGCGTGAGTGATGTCGATAGTTTCACAGAGTTACGGCGGCCATAGCGACAGGGAAACGCCCGGTCCCATTCCGAACCCGGAAGCTAAGCCTGTCTGCGCCGATGGTACTGCACTCGACAGGGTGTGGGAGAGTAGGACACCGCCGAACATCCGTTACCTGAAGCCCCCCAACAATGTTGGGGGGCTTCAGGCATTTCCGGATCAGGGAGTGAAATAGTGCCTGATGGACCCACAGCCTGCTACTACACCGCGGCGCACAGGTGATGATTGTCCTAGGGTGTGGACGTGAGCCGTGACGAAACTACCGAGGACGGTACCCGCAGCCGCCGCATCGATCGCGCGCTTGCCGACAACGACTTGACGGCGCTCAGCCACGCTGTGGCTCCTCTCATGCCTACGGATGTCGTATCCGTCATGGAACGACTGGACCGAACACAACGAGCCGTCCTCTATCGGGTTCTCTCCAAAGATCGGGCATTGGCGGTGTTCGAGGATCTTCCGGTGATCCTGCAACGCGATCTGGTCGAAGCGCTCCGAGACGAGGATGTCGCTACCCTCTTCGGTGAACTCGACCCGGATGATCGAGTCGAACTTCTCGACGAGCTACCTGCCAAGGTCGCCGGCGAGCTCATGCGCGGACTACCGGACAAGGAGCGGCAACTGACCGCTGCGATTCTCGGATACCCGGCAGGTGCGATCGGACGTCGGATGAGCCCGGAGTTCGTAACCGCTCACCCAGAGATGTCGGCCGCAGACGCCATTGCCCGAGTGACCCGCGATCTCGAGGATGCCGAAACGGTGTACGTCGTTCCGGTGACAGCCGATCGGGTCATCGTGGGTGTTCTACACCTGCGGAATCTGCTGCTGGCCGACCCGCAGACCAGTGTTGCCGACATCATGGAACAGCCGTGGTGGGCGTACGCTACCGACGGCGCTGAGGAAGCGGCCAGGCACTGTGCACAGTTGAAGCAGTTGGCACTTCCGATCGTCGACGCGGAAATCAGGCTGGTAGGGCTGCTGACAGTCGACGACGCGTTGCGGATACTCGAAGACGCCGAGAGTGAAGATCAGGCCCGCATCAGTGGTGCAGAACCGCTCCGTCAGCCTTATCTGACGACTCCGATCGGACGAATTGTTCGATCCCGAGTGGTGTGGTTGCTGGTTCTGGCGATCGGCGCAACGCTGACAGTTCAAGTGTTGGAGGTATTCGAGTCGACACTGGACAGTGTCGTCACCCTGGCGCTGTTCGTTCCCCTGCTGATCGGTACGGGCGGCAATACCGGCAACCAGGCGGCCACTACCGTCACGCGCGCGTTGGCGTTGGGCGAGGTCGGATCCCGTGATGTCGGCAGGGTGCTGCTGCGGGAGTTACGTGTGGGAGTTCTGCTGGGTGCGCTGCTCGGATCGATAGCTTTTGCCATTGCCGGCGTCGTCTACGACCGTGACATCGGCTTCGTTGTCGGTCTGACTCTGCTTGCTGTTTGTTCGATGGCGGCCACGGTGGGCGGAATCATGCCGCTCGTTGCGCGAATGCTGCGGACTGACCCGGCAGTGTTCTCCAACCCGTTCATCACTACATTCGTCGACGCCACTGGGCTGGTTCTGTACTTTCTCATCGCCAACGCTGTCCTCGGTCTCTGATTCGAAGGTTCGAATTGCCAACCCGCGCCTTGCGCAGGTCGTTATCAACGCGTATAAATACATCTTGTGTCTATGTCGTATTCTGCCGCGGAGCAGGTGTATCGAGAGGTCAAGGAGTCGATCCTCTCCGGTGAGCTGCCCGGCGCCGAGCTGATCAGTGAAGGCGAGATCGCCAAACGTATGGAGCTCAGCCGCACCCCGGTTCGCGAGGCGTTTCTGCGGCTCGAGGCGGAGGGGTGGATGCGGCTGTATCCGAAGCGAGGCGCACTGATCGTCCCGGTTGCCGACGGGGAGGCCGAACATATCGTGGACGCCCGTCAGATGGTGGAGACCCAGAGCGTGCGTTCGGCTGCTTCTCGCCCCTCGGTGCTGAAGGACTTGGCCGCGGACCTGCGGGCGAACCTCGACGAACAACAATCGATCGCCGAGTGCGGCGACGTGGCGGCGTTCAGTAAGGCAGACGCAGACTTTCATCGCGCCATCGTGAAGGCCGGGGGAAACCCACTCCTCGACACCTTCTATGCCTCGCTTCGCGAGCGTCAGCGCCGGATGACCGCGCACTCCATCGTCCGTGACCCCGGTCAGCTGCCCAAAATCATGGATGACCACCGCAAGTTGGCAGAACTGGTAGCAGCAGGGGACGCGGATCGCTTCGGTGTGGCAGTTCTGACGCACATGCGGCAAGTGCACGGCCTCGAACCGAAAGGGGACGTGCGATGACTCAGTTGCGTGACGCTCCGCCGGTCACCGCGATGTCGTCGCCCCACTCCGCGTCGACGAGGTCGTGGATGCTGGTGGCACTGACGATGTTCACGGTCGCGTGGGGCGGAAACCAATTCACTCCATTGCTGGTGATGTATCGCCTCGACCACGGGTTCTCCTCGGTCGTGGTCGATACCCTTCTGTTTGCGTACGTATTCGGAATCGTCCCGGCTTTGCTTCTGGGTGGACCGCTGTCGGATCGTCTCGGCCGGCGTCCGATCCTGCTGCCCGCGCCGGCCATCGGGATCGTCGGTTCGCTGTTCCTTGCCGCTGGTGCGGACTCTGCGCTTCTGCTCGGAGTCGGCCGCATCCTGTGCGGGATTGCGCTGGGACTGGGTATGGCCGTCGGTGGCAGTTGGGTGAAGGAGCTGTCCTCGGCTCCGTGGGATAGCACCGCAGTCGACGGTGCGGGTGCACGGCGAGCGGCGATGAGTCTGACCGCAGGTTTCGGACTCGGCGCCGGCGTGGCCGGTGGATTGGCCCAGTGGGGGCCACTGCCTGATTCTTCTGCCTACCTCGTGCACATCGGGTTGTCCGTGGCCGCCGGGATCGCATTGTGGAATGCGCCGGAGACCCGCAGTGCACAGCCGGCGGGCGAACGCGGACGGCTGTGGGACGACTTGAAGATCCCTTCGGCCGGCCATCGCCGCTTCTTGTACGTGATCGTCCCGTTGGCGCCCTGGGTGTTCGGCACCGCGGCCGCCGCGTATGCGGTGATTCCGGCGCTGATGTCCGAGAACAGTGCAGGTGTTCCGGTGGCGTTCTCGGCCTTGCTGTGTGTGGTCGGGCTCGGATCGGGCTTCCTCATTCAGTCACTCGGCCGCAAGATCGACACCCCGGCCAATTCACGCGCAGTCGTCGTTGCACTGCTGTTCGTGGCGTTGGGGATGGCGGCTGCTGCGGTGCTTGCACACAACCTGACCATTCCGCTTGCGATCGGCGCTTCCGTAATCCTCGGGTTCGGGTACGGCATGGCGCTCGTGTCCGGACTGCAAGAAATCCAGCGTATTGCCGGCCCGGACGACCTCGCCGGATTGACCGCGGTGTTCTACTCGCTCACCTACCTGGGTTTCGCGGCCCCTGCAGTGATGGCGGTGCTGTCCGAGACGTTCCCGACGGTCACGTACACGGCGATGTTCGTATTCGGCGCCTTCGCGGCTCTCGCGTGCCTGGCCCTGGTGGTCGTCAAATGGCGCGCGCACCTGCCCAGCCTCGACTAGGTCGAGGGCGATCAGCGCCGGTCTGGACGACTAGAACGGCCAGATAGTGCCCGGTGGCAACGTGAAGGTGAAGTCGCCGAACGGGGTGTGGCACTGAACTGTCGTCGGCGGCGGCGGATAGATCATGATCATCGGCAGCGTCTCGCAATACGGCGCGGTGACCGGTGACGCGTGTGCCGGCTCGGCCGAAGCGAGTGCGGGTGCGGTGATGGCAATGGTCAGGGCGGCTGCCCCTGGTGTGATCCACCTGGTGAGGGTGCGGACTGAAGTCCGGTCCATGACGTCCTCCGAAGTATGCGGTACCTGCTCCGGCTATATCGTCGGAGGCTCGCGCAGGATTACCTGCCGTGTCCGTGTGTGATCAGATCTGCGGCAGCGCTTCGTCTTCCAACCAGGCATCCCACAGGGAGTGCAGTGATTCGTCGGTGTAGCGGCCCGCGAGGTCGGTGAACTGATCGGACGTCACGGTGGAATGACGGTGATCCGACGCCCACGTGCGGAGCAGGGTGAAGAACGTCGCGTCTCCCAGACGGCCGCGGAGAGCGTGCAGTGTCAGGGCCCCGCGCTTGTAGATGCGGTCGTCGAACATCAGCGCCGGGCCCGGATCGGCGACGATCAGGTCCTGTGGCTTCCGCTGCAGGCCGCGGTGGGCCTCTTCGGCGAGTTGCTGTGCCGATTCCCCTCCGGAATGCTCGGACCAGAGCCACTCTGCGTAGCACGCGAACCCCTCGTGCAGCCAGATGTCGCGCCACTGCCCGAGTGTGAGGCTGTTGCCGAACCACTGGTGCGCGAGTTCGTGAGCCACCAACCGTTCGGCAGGCCGATTGCCGGTGCAATGATTTGCGCCGAAGATGGACAGTCCCTGTGCTTCGAGGGGGATTTCGAGTTCGTCTGCGGTCACCACAACGCTGTAGTGCGGAAACGGGTACGGGCCGAACAGGTCGACGAACAGCTCCATCATCGCCGATTGCCGCCCGAAGTCGATGTCGAAAGCAGACCGCAGTTGCGACGGATGCACGGCATATATCGGCACCGAGCCCGTTCCGATGCGGCGGTGCTCGTACGGACCGATCTGGATCGTGGCCAGGTAGGTGGACATCGGCTCGGCCTGCTCGTAGCACCAGGTGGTCTGGCTGGCACGGGTCTGCTTGCGTAGCAGTGTGCCGTTGGCGACGGCGTAGTACGGCGAGTCCGTTGTGATCTCGATGCGGTAGCTGGCTTTCGAACTCGGATGGTCGTCGCATGGAAACCACGACGGGGCACCGTTCGGCTGGCCGGCGACGAGTGCGCCCTCGGTGAGTTCCTCCCAGCCCACCTCACCCCATTGGCTGCGAATCGGCTTCGGGGTGCCGCTGTACTGGATGGTTACGACGAAGGCTCCACCGGCCGGAATCCGGTTGCCGGGAGTGACGACGAGTTTGGCGCCGTGATGGGACCATTTCACGTTCCGCGACTTGTTCACCGTGACCTTGGCGACCTTCAGATTCTGGGCAAGATCGAGTGAGTACTTCGGGCGTTCTTCTGTGGCGACGGCGGTGATCGTTGCCTTGCCCGCCAACCGATTGCTGTTGACGCGGTATTCGAGGTCCAGTTCGTAGCGCGATACGCGGTAGCCGTGGTTGCCGCTCTGTGGAAGGTATGGGTCGACGGGGGACTTGCCCGGCTTCACTTCGTCCCCCACGGTGCAATCGGGTTGCCCTGCCAGCGGGTGGACGGGGGCACGGTGTCACCTCGCATCACCAGCGACGCAGGTCCCACCGTCGCACCGGCTCCGATTCCGGAGGCGGGCAAGGCAACACAATGAGGTCCGAGGGTGGCCCCGGCTCCCAACATGACGGTGTCCATGGACATGATCCGATCATGGAACAGGTGTGTCTGCACGACGCACCCCCGTTCCACGGTTGCTCCGTCGCCGAGCGTCACCAGATCGGCCTCGGGGAGCCAGTACGTTTCACACCACACACCCTTGCCGATCGTCGCGCCGAGGCCCCGCAGCCACACATTCAGAACCGCTGTGCCGGTTGCTGCGCGCGCGAACCAGGGGGCGGCCACCGTTTCGACGAAGGCATCGGACACCTCGTTTCGCCACACGAACGAACTCCACAAGGGGTGCTCGACCGTGCCGATACGGCCGACGACCAACCACTTGGCGGCAACCGAAATCGCGCCGGCGACCGCTCCCGCGACCAGAAGTACGACACCACTCAGGAGTGCTGCCAACCCGTAACCGGCGGAGGTGGCCACCGCTTCGAGTGCGAAGAGCACACCGAGACCGATACCGAACGTGATCATCACCGGAATCAGGCGGCACGTCTCGACGATGGCCCGGGCCACCTTCAATCGGAAGGGGGGCGCGAACGTGCGCTTCGTGTCGCCCGCGTTCGCGGCGCGACGCAAGCGAACAGGTGGACTGCCCAGCCAGGACGAACCGGACTTCGCTTTGGACGGGGTCGCGGACAGCACTGCGACGAGGCCGTTCTTGGGGACGCGTCTCCCCGGCCCGGTCATCCCCGAGTTCCCCAGGAACGCGCGCTTGCCGACCTTCGCATGTTCGATGTGGAGCCACCCGCCACCGAGTTCGTAGCTGGCGATCATCGTGTCGTCGGCGAGGAAAGCGCCGTCGGCAACCGTGGTGTACTTCGGTAGCAACAGAACGGTCGACGCCTCCACGTCGCTGCCGATCTTGGCGCCGAGAAGGCGCAACCAGCCCGGTGTCAGGAGGCTGGCGTAGAGCGGGAAAAGGAACGTTCGGGCCGAGTCCATGAGGCGTTCGGTGGCCCAGACCTGCCAGCCGATACGGCTGCGGACCGGGTGATAGCCCTCGCGCAGTCCGATGGAGAGCACACGCACCGCCACCACTGTCATGGCAGCGAAGACACCGAGGCTCAGAAGTGTTGCCAGAGGCAGGAACATGAGCGAGCGGAGAACGGCTTCGCCGATCGTGGTCGCGCCGTGCACGCCCCAACCGATGAGCGCGATCCCCGCGATCAGCGCGACAATCGGCAGACCCGCCAACACCATCGACGTCGCCCCGAATATCGGAACCCAATACGGCGCTCGCCTCGGATGCTCCCGGGGCCATGGATGATTGGCCTTGCCCGCCTTGACTGCGGGCGAACCGCCCCAGCGTTGTCCTGCCTTGACCCGGCCGAACACGGCAGAGCCCGGTTCGACAACGGCGCCTCGGCCGATGCGGGCGCCCGGCAACAGAGTCGACCGTGCTCCGACGGTGGCTCCCTCGCCGATCTTGATCGCGCCGATATGGACGACGTCTCCATCGATCCAGTGCCCGGACAGGTCCACTTCCGGTTCCACCGAACACCCGTCTCGCAGGTCGAGCATTCCCGTTACCGGCGGCAAGGTGTGCAGGTCGACGCCGCTTCCGACCTTTGCGCCGAGTGCTCTGGCGTAATACAACATCCACGGCGCACCCGAAAGATTCGACGCGCCACTGGCCTCGGTGAGGCGAACTGCCGCCCAGAGGCGGAGGTGCTCGCTGCCGCCGCGGGCGTAGGTGCCGGGTTTCAGTCCCCGAAGCAGTAGGCGTGAGCCGATCACGGAGGTTGTCATGCGGCCCAGCGGGGTGATGAACACGACGAAGGCGATCAGCACCCACCACCACGAGGCGGTCGGTGCCCACGGCACGTCGGCGAACCAGGCGAAAACGTTGTTGGCGAGGGCGAGCCACGTGACCCACTGCAATCCGGTGAGCGTGGTGAGGGGAACGGTGGCTGCGATCTGAATGATCTGACTTCGCCGGGGCGTCGGCGTGACATCGCGTTGCTGCACTACCGTTACCGGGTCCAACTCGTCGAGAAACTCTGCGAGAGACCCTAGTCGGGGATGGTCGTAGAGTTGGGCGACGGTGACCTCGGGGTAGTGCTCGCGAAGCGCTGTCACCAGTTGTGCCGCCGAGAGCGAACCTCCACCGAGTTCGAAGAAGTCGTCGTCGATCCCGCTCATCTGGGCGCCGAGGATGGATGTCCACAAACCTGCGACCCATGCGGCAGTGCCGCCCAGGCCCAGGGCTTCCGCGGCGTCCTCTCCCGTGCCCGGAAGAGGCCACGGCAAGGCGTTTCGGTCCACCTTGCCCGAGGTGCGGGTGGGGAGTTCGTCGAGCAGTGCCAGACGCGGTACGAGTGCGGCAGGCAACTGCTCGGCGAGTGCGTTGTGCGCGGCTTTCAGATCGAAATCGGGGTTGGTGCTGGCCAGGTAGCCGACCAGAATCTGGTGGCCGGCACCCGTCTTGCGTACCGCGGCCGCGGCGCCGCTCACGCCGGGAAGGTTCTGCAGCGCGTTGTCGACTTCGCCGAGCTCGATACGTCGCCCACCGAGCTTCACCTGATCGTCCGCGCGCCCCTGGAACAACAAACCGTCCAGGTCCAGGCGGACGAGGTCGCCACTGCGGTACGCACGGTCCCAGCCCAGAGTGGGCATGGGCGCGTACTTTTCGGCGTCCTTGGCCGGGTCGAGATACCGGGCGAGTCCGACGCCGCCGATCACCAGTTCGCCGACCTCGCCGACCGGGACGGGCCGGTCCTGCGTGTCGACCACCGCGAGATCCCAGCCGTCCAAAGGCATTCCGATACTGACCGGGCTCTTGCCGTCCATTTGAGCGCCGCATGCGACGACGGTGGCCTCGGTCGGCCCATAGGTGTTCCACAGTTCGCGCCCCTCGACGGCCAACCGCTCGGCAAGTTCCTGTGGACACGCTTCGCCGCCGAAGATCAGGAGACGGACCGATTCGAGGGCTTCCGCGGGCCACAGCGAGGCCAACGTCGGCACGGTCGACACGATGCTGATGTCACGCGACACCAGCCATGGACCCAGATCCATGCCGCTGCGAACCAGCGAGCGCGGGGCCGGCACCAGACATGCCCCGTGGCGCCAGGCCAACCACATCTCTTCGCACGACGCGTCGAATGCCACGGACAGGCCGGCCAGGACACGGTCACCGGGGTGGATCGGGTCGGACTGCAAGAACATGCGGGCCTCGGCGTCCACGAACGCGGCCGCGTTCCGATGGGAGACGGCGACACCTTTCGGGGTGCCGGTGGACCCGGAGGTGAAGATGATCCACGCGTCGTCGCCCGGTGTGGGGAGCCGTGCCGGTGGGGTGTCGCCGCGTTCGGGTGCTGTTCCCGGACGCACGCCGTCACCCGTGATGATCACCGCGACCTGTGCTTCTCCGAAGACCAGTTCCGCACGTTCGTCGGGATCGTCGGCGTCCACCGGTACGTAGGCCGCACCGGCAGCCAGTGTGGAAAGGATCGCAACGTACAACGAGCGCGAACCGGACGGCATCCGGATACCGACACGGTCACCGGCGCCCACACCTGCGGAAGAGAGCCGATCGGCCCCTTCGGTGACCGCCGTCATCAGTTCTTCGTACGTGAGGGTGGTCGTGCCGTCGTCGATGGCGTGCGCATCGGGATGGGCGGTTGCGGTGGCGCCGAGAATATCCAGGAGCGTTCGCGGCGGGGGTGCGTGACCCGCTCGCAGGAATATGTCGGGGACACCGGGCGAAGGGGTCGAATCCGGGTCGTCCGAGCGAGATTGCGATTGGATGGTCAACCCGAGAATCCTTCTGCTGCGTACCGGTGTTGCGTTCCGCTCGTTATCTCACGCCCAGGTGGACAGTTGGTGAACAGGACACCCCGCGCCCGCCCCCGACGAATGTCACACCGGTTCGCGTGAGTTCAGCCGCGGTGACATTGGTCGGGGAGGGGCGGATGTCATGGGGTTATCGGCGTCGGCCGGTAGTACCGACCGGCATGGTAGAGGAGGGGTGCGGCCCGCGTTTCGTCGTCCGTGTCGCTGTGTACCCGGGTGACCAGACCGATGACGAGCGTGTGGTCGCCGACGTGGATCCGCTGGTCGATCTGCACACGAAGCCAGCTGGGAGTGCCGTGCAGGACGGGTTCGCCGGTGTCCAGACGGGTCCACAGCGATTCGTCGGCAAATCGCTGATCCGCGCTGCGGGCGAAGCGTTGCGCAAGATGCTGCTGATGCTCACCGAGGAGATGAATCACCAACGTTTCCGCGGAACGAACGGCACCGATGCTCGACGACGTGTTCGCGATGTTCAGCGACACCAGCGGCGGGTCGAGGGAGAGCGACGCGAACGATGTGGCGGTGAAGCCGACCGGTCCGGACCCCGCGTCCAGAGTGACGACCGTGACGCCGGCCGGGTGTCGGCCCAGGGCGGTCTTGTACTCGGCGGCACTGATACCGGTGCTCCTCGGGGGCTCGCCGCTGCGGTACTCGGAAAGATTCTTCACTGTGTCGGCCAACGAAATCTCCAGGTTCGCCCTGTTCTCCAGGTTCACGCTGGTGGGCTCGGGTTCAGACGTGCTCCCCACTATAAGGGAACACGCTTTCGTTCCACATCGAGCTCGCTTCAGGTCGAAGGCTGGTATGCGAGGCATTCCCAATGCGCGTCGCTGGGATCACCGTTACCTTGGTTCTTCGTTGTCCGACTGGAACGAGTTCAGGAGACGGTGTGACGAAGCGAGTCGTGGTCTGGGGTACCGGTGTCGTCGGGAGCATGATGATCAGGGAGATCGTCATGCATCCGATGTTCGAACTGGTCGGGGCCGGGGTCCATGATTCGAACAAAGCCGGCCGGGACGCGGGCGAGGTATGCGGGATCGGGCCGATTGGGATTCGCTGCCAACGATCTCTTCCCGATGACACTGATGGGCCTGTGCGCAGAGGTAACCAGTGTGAGAGCCAGTGAGCTGCTTGATTACACCGACTACGAAGGCGACTACGAAGATGAAATGGGGATCGGCCGGTCCCCCGACTTCACCGCGATTCTCGAGAGCCCGGAGATCTTGATCATGGCCTGGGGCGGGACTGTGCCGATGATCGCGCACGCCGCCGGGATCGAACTCGACGAGATCACCACGACCTGGGACAAATGGGTCACGCCCAACGACCGAACGACGGCCAAGGGGGTCATCGCGGCGGGAAACGTGGCCGCGATCCGGTTCACGATCAACGGGATCCACCGTGGCCGTGAGGTGATCACACTCGAGCACATCAATCGGATCGGGCACGATGCCGCGCTGGATTGGCCGGCAGGCAGTATCGACGATGTGTATCGGGTCGACATCGTAGGCTCTCCGTCGATCAGTCAGGAGACGTCGTTCCGGTTCACCGACGGTAGTGGCCGCTCGCCTGCAGTCGCAGGGTGTCTGGCCACCGGTATGCGGGCACTCAATGCAGTTCCGGCCGTCAATGACCTGCCCGCAGGCTGGGTGACGCCCCTTGATCTGCCGTTGATCCCGGGCGCGGGCTCCATCCGGTAATCCCGCACCGGCAACCACCGATGGGAAGTGCTACGCGGACCTGTCGTCGCCTTGCTCTCAATCCTGCGACACCTGCGCGAGGAATACTGCCGCGCCGATGGCCGCGATGGCGACGACGGCCGCCGCGAACGCGATCAGCGATGCTCTCATGCTCAACATCAGGGTGGCGGCACCGAGCCCGACCACGGGGACAGCCAGGCCGGCGTAGGCGCTCAGAAAGATCCCGGCAAGCGCTTCGCCGCGATTGTCCGGGGCGGCAGCCTGCCCGGCGGCGCTGATCGCAGTGGAGAACAGGACGCCCGCAGCGCCGCCGGCCAGAACCCCGCCGATCAGGAACAACACCAGGGAGACCGTGGTCACTGCCGCGATGATTGCTGCGAAACCGGCGACATAACATGCGACCCCGGTGAGTACTGCGGCCGTCGAGGACAGCTGTCGGATGCCGATCTGCAGTCCCGCCGCGGAGGTGAAGGTGACCAGGACGACAGTGCCACCGACCATGGGCGCGCTGTAGTGGAGTTGGTCGGAGATGAACGAGGGGGCAAGGGAGGTGAACAGCCCGAGTACGGCGAATCCGGCGAACGCGAGAGCCGCTGCCGCGAAGTAGTGGGTACGTGCCGCGGCGGGGATCTGCACGCGCTGCGGCCGATATCGCCGCCGCTCGGTCGGTGGGGTCACGGTCTCGGGAGTGAGTGCGATTGCCAGGGCGGCCAGCAGCAGCAGTATCAGGAAGACCACGAACGGCGTCGTGACCGGTGCAGGGAGGAACTGGACGAGCGCACTGGTGACGAATACTCCGACCCCGAACCCGCCTATGTTTGCCGCGGTGGCGACGATATCCGCCCGGGCCCCGCCACGGCCGGCGTGGGCTCGGCGGTACAACTCGGAGATGTGTGCGGTCGCCGTGGCAGTGAACATGCCGAGCCCGAGCCCGGTCACGAACCGGGCGACGATCAGTCCAGGCAGGTCGTTCCAGAAGATGAACCCCACTGCGGCGAGTGCCTCGAGGAGTACGGCCGGCAGCATGATCGTGCGCCGCCCCATCCAGTCGCTGACATGTCCGGCCAGAAACAGACTGACCAGCACGCCGACGGCGTAGCTGGCGAACGCGACGGTGACCATGAAGGTGCTGAACTGGTCACGCTCCTGGTAGATCGACCACAGGGGTGTGGTCACGACGGTGAAGCTCGTCGCGATCAGGAACGACGCGGCGACCGCCCAGACACCGGCCCCGTGACTGATCGCGCGGCGACCCCCGTGGGCCTGCGCCGTGTCGGTGCTTTCCGGTGGGATCATGGTCTGCTGTGTCCGGCTCATATGTCTACGGTGCGCCCGCATTCGCATCACGTCCAACGATTATCAGTGATGCGCTCCATCTGTGTTTACGATGGGTTTGTGGATGTTCGTCAGTTGCAGACGTTCGTCGCGGTCGCGTCGGCGATGAGCTTCACCCGCGCGGCGTCCGAACTGCACACAGTGCAGTCCGCCGTGTCCGCGACGATCCGGTCGCTCGAACGTGAAGTCGGTGCACCCTTGTTCGATCGCACGCTGCGGCGGATTCGCCTCACGCCTGCTGGGGAGGCGCTGTTGCCCGAGGCGCGTCGCGTACTCGATGCCGTACGTGCGGCACGTGATGCGGTCGACGCGACATCCGGGGTTGTGACCGGAGAAGTCGCCCTGGGTTATATGACCTCGGTGGCGCTGGTCGACGTACCCGGACTGCTGGGGGCCTTCAGGCGGCGACACGGCCGGGTGGCGGTGCGCCTGCGGGCCGCCGAACATGGCACGGCCGGCCTGGTCGGCATGCTGCGCAGCGGCGAACTCGACCTGGCCCTGGTCGTGCACCTCGACGATGCCCCAGGATTGGAGATGATCCCGATGAGCCGCTCGCCGATGCGACTGACGGTGCCGTCCGGCCATCGGCTCGCCGCCGCCGGTCCGGTGGAAAGTCTCGAAGAGCTCAGCTGCGAACAGTTCGTCGACCTGCCCGAGGGCTTCGGCCCCCGCCGGATCACCGACGCCGCGTTCCAGGTGGCCGGCGTGGATCGTCAGATCGCGTTCGAAACCATGGATGTCGCCAGCGCCGGCGACCTCGTGGACAACGGACTCGGGGTGGCATTTCTACCCGAGTTCATAGCGGACCCCCTCCCGCACGTGCAGGTGGTGCCCCTCGACCATGAACTGCCCGACATGGTCGTGTCGGTGGCAACACTGCGGCGGCGCCCATTGAGCGCCGCCGCCCGGGCGCTACGGTCCCTGATGCTCGAATCCCATGCTGACAGTGCGGCGCTCGTCGGTCCGTTGCCGTACTGACACTCGAGGTGCCGGTCGACGAGTCGAGCACACCGACGATGCCGCAGCCGGCGCCCACGATGGTTTCTGCCTGTCCGCGCCCTGTAGGGACGAGTTTCAGTCCATGTTCACGGTCAGCCCGGCGGTCACGCGAAGCAGCTCCGAGAACGTCGTCCGGAACATGAAACTCGGGTGACCGGCCGATGCCCACAATTCGTGGTGCTCCTGAAGAGCTACGTCGACGAACGTCGGCAGGTTGGTGGGGTGCCCGAGGGGTGCGACACCGCCTACCGGTTGGTCGGTCGCAGTCGCCACCATGTCGAGGGGTGCCCGCGTCAACGTCCCTTCGAGGCGCTTGCCGGTGTTGGCCAGATCCGCTTGGTGTGCGCCCGACACCAGAAGCAGGATTGGCTCGTCGTCGAGCAGGAACACCAGCGACTTCACGATGGCGCCGACGTCGACTCCCATTGCGTCGGCTGCCTCCGCCGCGGTGTGGGCGGCGCCGGGGCTGGCCACGATCACGCCGTGATGGCCGCGCGCGATCAAAGTCTCGGAGACGTGCGCCGCATTGGGATGCAGTGGCGTCGACATGATCTCAGGGTAAGCCGCGTCGCCGTCACCTGCTTCACTTCACGAACAGTGCGTCGTCGAGAGGCGTATCGACTGCGATGATATGGACGTCGAGTTCCACGGCCCGTTCGGGTTGGATGCGTTCGATGTACACGCAGATGCCGGTCGTGACGTCGAGCCGGATCACAGCCGGCGCGAACTGCGTCCAAGTGTCGTCTCCGGGTAGCAACGAACAGCACGGGCACCGCGGATCGTAGGACTCGTTCGCGGTGACCCGGGCCTCCCACGCGGCCCGGCCATGGTGTGCGACGTGCCGAACATCGATCAGGGCGACGCCGTCGTCGGTGAACTCGACGGGATCGAGCATCGCGACCCAATGATAGTTCTGGTGGAACGGCTGGTCGTAGTCGACATCGAACTCGTCGGGGCGGCTCGCCACGAACCCGTCGGTATCGAATGCCGGTTCGGTGTCCGTCGGCCAGGCGCCTTCGACGGGCAGTGCCGGGCCGCCGGGTTTCGCCCGCATCATGCCGTCGAATGGACGGTCCACAATGGACGTCGTGATGCACCGGCCGAGCGGTCGCTCGACCCGTAGGGACGCCGGCCGTCTGATCCACGCCCGTGCGGAATCGGCGTAATGCGGGTCGTGCCAATCGAACGTGACGGTCTGCCAACGCCACGGCGACGAGCGCGCCAGGGCCCGAAAGCGCTCGGGTGTCGGGTCCATCGTCGTCTCGCTCACGCTGCAACCTGCGCGAATGCCGAAAGTCGGGTGCGTACCAGTCGTGCGACCCAGTCCGGTTTCACTTCGTCGACCAAGGCTGCCCTACCTGCGAGATGGGAGCTGATTGCCCGCAACTCCGGCCGGCAGTGCTGGCAACTCGTCCAGAAACGAATCGATGTGCGCCCAGGAGGTTTCCCGTGCGTTCGGTCCGGCAACGAGTCCGAGATGGCTTCCCGGCGCCGTTTCGAACCGGACGCGGGGTGATCCGGTGAGGACAGTGGACGCAAACGCCACAGACGCGGCCGGAGCGAGGACGTCTTCCGTACCGCCGACGGCGAGCACCGGCACCGACACATCGGCGAGGTCGATCCGGCGGCCCGCCACCCTCACGCGACCCTTTGCGAGAGCGTTGCGGAGCACCAACTGCGCGGACATCTGGTGAAACAGACGCGCAGGATAGCCGGGCATTTCCGATTGGAATCTGTCGACGGCTTCCATGCGGGACAGTGCCTCGGTTTCGTGCAGGTTGCGGGCCACGAACCAGGGTTTCGTCAGTTCGCGCTGCAGTGCAGTGAGGCGAAAGCCCACCTGTACGAGGGGTGCGGGCACGCCACCCAACGCCCAGGTGAACGCTGTGACCGGTCGTTCCGTGGTGACTCGACCGAGTACGCGGAGAGGCTCGAAACCCGTCTCGGAATAGTCGATGGGTGTGCCGATTGCGGTCAGAGAACGTATCGGTAGCTCGGGATGCGATGCTGCGGTGAGCAGCGAGACGGTTCCTCCGAGGCTCCAGCCGATCAGATCCACGTCTGCACCGTCGTGCGCGTCGCTGACCCGGCGGATCGCCTCGGGGAGGACGTCCTCCGTCCAGTACTCGAACCCGAGATGCCGGTCGGAGTAGTGCATCTCGCCGTAGTCGACGACGTACGTTGCGCGGCCCTGGTCCGACAGGTGGGCTGCGAGGCTCTGTCCGGGTCGCAGATCGAAGCACTGCGCAGGAGCAGCGAGCGGCGGCACCAGCAGGACCGGTCGCTCGGTGCCCGTGCCGGCGAACCGGTACAGATCGCGGTGGTGGCCTTCGAAGATCAGCTCCGACGGCGTGCGTTCGACCGGGGCGATACCGTCGCCGAAGGAGAGGTTCCACGCATTGCGTGCGGCCATGCCCAGCTGCGGTGAGTTCAGAGTGTTCTGGGCCATTTTCCAGGCGAAGTCGAGCACGTGCCCCCCTCGGACGTCCATTTCGATTGCTCGGCAAACCTACAGGTAGCTGGTGGGGTATTCGTAATCGCTACGCTCGACCCATGACCGAAGAGAAGACTTGGACAGCATTCACTGTCGAAAAGAAGGACCACGTTGCTCAGGTGACGTTGATCGGCCCGAGCAAGGGCAACGCACAGGGGCCGGACTTCTGGCGGGAGCTGCCGGAGATCTTCGCGGATCTCGATGCGGATCCGCAGGTGCGCGCCGTAGTGCTCGCCGGGTCCGGAAAGAACTTCACCTTCGGGCTGGACCTGCCCGCCATGAGTGGCGACTTCGGAGCGGTTTTGGCGGACAAGGCGCAGGCGGGGCCGCGTACGACGTTCCACGAGATGATCAAGCGGATGCAGAAGTCCATCAATGCGGTCGCCGATTGCCGTAAGCCCGTCATCGCGGCGGTGCAGGGTTGGTGCATCGGCGGCGGTGTCGATCTGATCTCGGCTGCCGACATCCGCTACGCAAGCACCGATGCAAAGTTCAGCATCCGCGAGGTCAAGGTCGCGATCGTCGCCGATATGGGTAGCTTCGCCCGCCTGCCCGCGATCATCGGTGACGGCCACCTGCGCGAGTTGGCCCTGACGGGTAGGGACGTCGACTCCGGGCACGCAGAGAAGATCGGCCTCGTGAACGGTGTGTACGACGACGCCGAGGCGGTGCTCGCAGCCGCACACGCAACGGCAGCCGAGATCGCCGCCAACCCGCCGCTCGTGGTGCACGGCATCAAGGACGTGCTCGATCACTCACGCTCCGCAGCCGTCGACGACAGCCTGCGCTACGTGGCCGCCTGGAACGCGGCATTCCTGCCCTCGCAGGACCTCACCGAGGCGATCACGGCAGTGTTCGAGAAGCGTCCACCCGAATTTCGGGGTCAGTAGAACCGGTACCGACGATTCGGGCCTCGACGCAATTGCGTCGAGGCCCGAATGCGCGGATGGCTGTCAGTGCCCGCCGTTGTCCTTCAAGCGCTTGAAGGAGGCCTCGACTTCGGCCTGCGCCTCCGTGAGACCGACCCAGTCGGCGGCCTCGACGTGCTTGCCCGGCTCGAGGTCTTTGTAGTGCACGAAGAAGTGCTTGATGGCATCGAGTTCGAACTGTGAAACGTCCTTGATGTCCTGGATGTGATCCCAGCGGGGGTCGCCGGCGGGAACGCAGAGAACCTTGTCGTCGCCGCCGGCCTCGTCGACCATCTTGAACATGCCGACGGGACGTGCCTCGACGATCACGCCGGGGAACACCGACTCCGGGAGCAGCACCATCGCGTCCAACGGGTCACCGTCTTCGCCCAGGGTGTTCTCGATGTATCCGTAGTCGGCGGGGTAGCCGAATGAGGTGTAGAGGTAGCGGTCGAGTTTGACACGACCGGTCTCGTGGTCGACCTCGTACTTGTTTCGTTGACCCTTGGGGATCTCGATGGTGACGTCGAACTCCACGGAAGATTCCTCGCTGTCGTGTCGGTAATGATTCGTCGAGACAATATCCGGTCACCGCTACTGTTGTCTTGGGGCACCCGACAACCACGCGAGCCGGTGACCCGGCAATCATACGAACACGGAGGGGCGTTGGCGCTTCAGGAGAAGACGATCGGATCGTTGCGGGGGCGTAATCGCCGCAATACCCGCATCTTGATCGCAGCGATCGTGAGTGTGCTGTTGGTCGCCGCATTGTTGGTGGTTGCCGTGGACCGGTTGGTCGCCGGTGAGCGCGGTGAACTGACCGTCGCACCCCCGCCCATGCCGGTCGCCGCAGCCCCCGCTGTGGTTCCGGTGGCGCCGAATGCGCCGATTCCGTCGTCCGGTGGCATTGCCGCCACCATCGGACCGGCGCTGGCCAACCCGGATCTCGGTGAGTTCAGTGGTGTGATCGCCGACGCGATCACCGGCCAGGTGTTGTGGAGCGGAGATCCGGACCGGCCGATGGTGCCTGCGTCGACGACGAAGATCCTGACCACGGCCGCTGCGCTGTCCGTGTTGTCGCCGGACAGTCGGGTGACGACGAAGGTCGTGCAGGGCTCGCATCCGGGCGAGCTGATTCTCGTCGGCGGTGGAGACCCCACCCTCACAGCAAAACCGCGAGGCGAGGAGGGGTATTACCCCGGTGCTGCCCACGTCGTGGATCTCGCAGACAGCATCCGCGCCGCAGGCACACCCGTCGACCGGATTCTGGTCGATACCGGCCTCTATGCGGGTCCGACGATGGCACAGGGATGGCTCCCGCAGGATGTGGACGCCGGCTACATCACCCCCATCGAACCCGTGATGCTCGACGGTGGACGGTTGGATCCACTGGTCGACGAGTCGCCGCGCAGCCATTCGCCGGCCCTCGACGCAGGTCGGGCGCTTGCGGCCGCGCTCGGGGTGGACCCGAATACTGTCGATTTCGGTACCGCAGCTCCCGATGCACGTCAGGTTGCCGCCGTCCAGTCCGCTCCACTGCGCGACCGATTGCGCCAGATGATGGGACACTCGGACAATGTGCTGGCCGAAACGATCGGACGGGAGGTCGCCATGAAGGTGGGTGCGGAACCGTCTTTCGTCGGCGCTGCCGCATCGGTGTCCCAGACGTTGTTCTCGGAGGGATTCGACCTCGCCGGGCTCGTGTTGCACGACACGAGCGGGCTGTCGGTCGACGATCGCATAGCGGCGCGAACCCTCGACCAGGTTCTCGTCGGCGCGGCAGGCGGTGACAAGCCGAAGCTGCGTCCGATGCTGGACTACCTGCCGGTGGCGGGGGCGACGGGCAGTTTGACGAATCGTTTCGTCTCGGGAGATCGGGTCGGAGCCGGTTGGGTGCGGGCGAAGACCGGCACTCTCTCCGGTGCCAGTTCCCTTGCCGGGTATGTCGTCGATCAGTCCGGCAGGGTTCTGACCTTCACGTTCATGTCGAACGGTCGGCCACCCGGTGTGAGCCGCCCGGCGCTCGACGCATTGGCGTCGTCCCTTCGAACCTGTGGGTGCATCTGATGGCCGACGACTCGTCGATCGGTGCGGTCGACTGGAACCTCGCAGCCAGAACCGGTGTGCGTCTGGTCCGCAGCGGGCCTGCGACATCTCGCTACACCGCCGAAAAGGCGGTAGCCGATCTTGCGGATGCCTCCGTTCGCGCGGAGATGCCGGTGCGTGAGGTGACCGGGCTGGCGGACGGACTTCCGATCCCGACTGCCCGGATCGTGGACCGCGCCGGTTGGATCGAAGCTGCTGCGCAATCGATGGGTCAGCTGACCGGTGGCGAGTCCGAATCGGGTTTGCTCATCGGGAAGCCGGCGGGCATTCAGGCCGGGGCGATGCTCGCCTACCTGTCCTCCGCCATTCTCGGCCAGTACGACCCGTTCACGGGCGAGAGCGGCACATTGCTCCTCGTCGCCCCCAACGTCATCGCCGTCGAGCGGGCGCTGCGAGTCGACCCCGAGGACTTCCGGCTGTGGGTGTGTCTGCACGAGGTGACGCACCGCGTCCAGTTCTCGTCGTCGCCGTGGCTGGCCGGCTACATGCAGGATGCGGTCGAAACCCTGGGGGCAGGTGACGACGAGTCGCTGACCGACATGGTGGGCCGGTTGTCCGCGCTGCTGCGTGACCGGGGACGCACCGATACCGAGGACGGCGCACCGGGCGGCATCGTCGGCCTGCTCCGTGCCACGCAGGCCGAGCCGCAGCGGGACGCACTGGACCGGCTGCTGGTGTTGGGGACGGTGCTCGAAGGTCACGCCGACCACGTCATGGACGCAGTCGGGCCCGCCGTGGTGCCGTCGGTGGCGAGGATCCGTGGAGCGTTCGACGCACGCCGTCACCGTAAGAGCAACCCCATGCACCGGCTGATCCGCGCGTTGCTCGGGATGGACGCGAAGATGGCACAGTACGTCCGCGGCAAGCGGTTCGTCGACGCCGTCGTCGCCCAGGTCGGTATGGAACGGTTCAACACCATCTGGACCGGACCCGACACCATGCCGAAGTTGGCGGAGATCGACAACCCTGCGGCGTGGACCGCCCGCGTTCTCGGCTGAGGAATTCTGCGTCGATGCTGCCGGAGGAACCTGCAATCCTCGAGGTGCGCCATGCGGTCCGGGCCTGGATCGGGGCGCATTCCCCGGGAAGTGAGTTGGTGGTGGCACTGTCCGGAGGGCCCGACTCACTCGCTTTGACGGCGGCGGCGGCGGCCGAGGCGGGCACCGTTCATGCGCTCCTCGTCGACCACCGCTTGCAGGACGGCTCGAAGCGGGTGGCGGAGGCCGCCGCCGAGCACGCCGTTGCCCTCGGGTGCGCGTCGGCGAACATCCTCGCGGTCGATGTCAGCGGCCCCGGCGGCATGGAAGCGGCAGCTCGTTCCGCGAGGTATTCAGCCCTCGATGGGGCTCGCCGTGGCTTGCCCGTTCTGCTCGGTCACACACTCGACGATCAGGCCGAAACCGTTCTGCTCGGACTCGCTCGCGGGTCGGGTGGGCGATCGATCTGGGGGATGAGCCCGTTCGACTGCCCGTGGGGTCGGCCCCTGCTGGGCGTGCGTCGAGCCGTGACGCATCAGGCCTGCGCAGAGCTCGGCATCGAGCCGTACGAGGATCCCCACAACTCGTCGCCGGACTTCGCGCGGGTGCGACTGCGCACCGAGGTGCTGCCACTGCTCGAGGACGCCCTCGGCGGGGGAGTCGCCCGAGCGCTGTCACGGACGGCCACGCAATTGCGGGAAGACGGCGCCGTCCTCGACACCATCGCCGGGCGGGTGGTTCACCGCGTCGTCGTCGGCAACGAGGTGTCGGTCACGGAGATCGAGGGCGAGCAGGCGCCGATCCGCCGGCGAGTGCTGCGGAGCTGGCTGCATGAACAAGGTGCGAAGGGGCTGACAGACCTGCAATTACGTGCAGTCGACGAACTGATCGGACGCTGGCGAGGTCAGGGCGGCGTGGCCGTCGGCGGCGGTACCCCCGACGCGAGGTTGGTGGTGCGCCGTCGACGTGGCAGGCTGAGTATCGGTTTGGAAGGCACAGGGCCGGACGAAGAGCGAAGGGTTTGACGCGTGTACGACGGCGACATCGCATCGGTATTGATCTCCGAAGAACAGATTCGTCGACGAACTGCGGAACTCGCCGAAGAAGTTGCTGCCCGTTACCCGGCCGGTGCACCCGAAGGTGACCTGCTGTTGGTCGGCGTTCTCAAAGGCGCGATCTTCTTCATGACCGATTTCGCCCGTGCACTTTCGATCCCCACGCAGATGGAGTTCATGGCCGTCAGCTCGTACGGATCGTCCACCTCGTCGTCGGGTGTCGTCCGGATTCTGAAGGACCTCGACAAGGACATCGCCGGCCGTCATGTTCTGATCGTGGAGGACATCATCGACTCCGGGCTCACGCTGTCGTGGTTGATGCGCAACCTCAAGACCCGCAACCCGGCCTCCCTCGATGTTCTCACCCTGCTCCGCAAGCCCGACGCGGTGAAGGTGGACATCAACGTCGACAACGTCGGCTTCGACATCCCCAACGAATTCGTCGTCGGTTACGGCCTCGACTACGCGGAGCGCTACCGCGACCTGCCCTACATCGGCACTCTCGAGCCGCACGTCTACGGCGGCTGACGCTGCTCGCTCAGCCGGTCACGGTCGAGACGAAGTTGCCCACGTCACGGGCAATCTCCTGAGGGTATTCGCCGTTGAGTGCGTGGGAGGCGTCGGGATAGACCGTGATGTGGCCGTGCGGCAGCGTCGCTCGCGCTACCTCGGCCGCCTTTCGCGCGTCGTGCATGACGGATCGTCCGGCCATGATGACGAGTACCGGAAGTTCCACTCTCTCGAGTTGTTCCGGCTTCGGTCGGACAGGCGCCGGAAGTCTCGAAACGTAGGTGTGCATACCGGCCTCGATCATGGCAGCCACCGGCTCGTCTTCGATGGGTGCGCCGCCTGCAGTCCAGCTGTTGAAGTTCTCACGCCAGCTCTTCGGAAACCAGCGAATGCTGGCCGGGATCGACCGCACGATGACCTGCGTGGACATGCCGTTGAATGTGTGGGGAGGGTCGAGCAGTGAGATGCTGGCCAGCTTCGCCGGTCGACGGATTGCCAGATTCATCGCCGCCGCGCCTCCGATCGACATCCCCAGCAGATGCACCCGCGGTTCGGGCAGCGTCATCAGCGCTTCGTGGAGCCATTGCGCTTGGGTCGCCGCGGAATCGATCGGTTTGTCCTGCACGCTCATTCCCGGTTCGCCGAGCATGTCGATCGTGTAGACGGGGCGTTGCTCGAGGAGCGATGGCACGTTGTCGGCCCAAACAGGGGAGGCGGAGGCGCGGCCGGGCAGCAACACCAGTGGTGCTCGCTCGCCGTGGTCACCTTTGAAGTAGTAGAGGCGCACGATCCCGAAATCTGTCGGTAGGTCCAGGACGCGGTCGGGGGCGGGTAACGCGTCCATCGCGATTGTGTAGGCGCGCATGAACAGATCCTTGGCGTCCGCGGACGTGAAGTGGCCCACGCGTGTCCGGGCAATGCGTACCTTCCGGCCCTGCCCCTCGTCGGCCATCGCAGTCCCTCCGATGCGTCCACCGTCTTCGACGTCCACCTACGTGAGGTATTCGCGGACCCTGGAAGTCTAGGCGGTGTCAGCGCGTGAAGCGACGACGTGTTCGAGGGCGGTCAGATCTTGCTCGAGTTCCCGGAAAAGCCAATACACGCCGACGAACGCCAAGATGCCGCCCACGCACAGGATGCGGACCGCGACGATCACCATGGTGATCTCGCCCGGTGACAGGAAGGTCACCCCGGCCACGCCGGCGAGCGGGACGGATGCGGCGACGGCGAGATATCGGATGCTGCGCCGGTCCAGGCCGCGGAGTTTCCGGTCGTCGTCCGAACCGGCGATCTCCTGCGGAATCAGTACCGGATAGATGTAGCGGACCGACAGGAACGCCACGATGAAGAACGGATACGCCACAGCCACCGCGCCGCACACCACGAGTGAGGCAACGAAATGGATGTACGCCCGTTGGGGAACGTCGCCGGCGGCAAGTTGCAGCGAGATCGGGTAGGTGATTCCGGCGATCACCCACAGCGCGAACACCACCAGCACCACGCGGTCGCCGAGGAGCAGGGTGTCCGTGCGTGCCCGGGACAGAGTGGTCTTGTCGTAGACCTTCCCGGAACGCAGCCCGCGCGGCACGAACAATGGGCGCCGCCCGAGGTAGACCAACACGATCGTGCCCAACGGAAACACGGTTCCGTTGATCGCCAGCTGAACGGCCTCGAACGATTGCCCCGCCTGCTGCGACAACTCACTGATGATCAGCATCTTGTTGTGGTGATAGTTGTATGCAGCCGCCAACCCGTTGGGCACCGCGATCCCGAGGACTACCAACAATGCCGCCCACTTCCGCAGGCGCAGACGACGACTTCCCTGTGGGGGGTCCACCAGATCACGTGCACGCGAATCGAGGCACAGATCGAACTGGTGGGCCAGTTCGCGCCCGCTCGACCAGCGATCGTGAGGACGGGGTGCCAGGCAGGTCGACAGAACACGGCGAAGCGCGGCGGGACAGTCGGCCGGAAGTTCGTTCGCGACCGCAGGCCCCACCCCGTGGGCACGTCGTTCGAGCATGCCCTTCAACGTCGAGAGCGAAGTGCCGGAGATCGGGCCGTCGTCGAAGGGGCGCCGTCCGCACGCCAGTTCCCACAGCATCACTCCGAGAGCGAAGATGTCGCTGCGCGTGTCGAGATCCGCGGCCGTGCCCGGCAGATCGCGATGGCACGCGGCGAGTTGCTCGGGCGACATGTAGGCGAGCGAACCCCCGAAATACGCCAACGGTGACGCCCCGGCCACCGTTTCGGCGAAGCTGATGTTGAAGTCGGCAAGCTTCGGAATCCCCTCGGCTGTCAGCAGGATGTTCGCCGGTTTGATGTCGCGGTGCAGCACGCCGTGCCGGTCCGCGTGGTCGAGCGCATCGGCCAGCCGCCGTCCCAGCCACGCCACCGCCTCCGGCCAACTCAACTGCGCAATTTCGTCCCGCACACTCGAATCGGTGGGACGCAGTTCGCCCTTGTCGCGCATCACCTCGTCGACCACGTCGAGCAGGAGGCGGCCGGACCGATCCTGCTCCGGCGTCGCACGTGCCCGCTCGAGGACTCGTAGCAAGGTGCCGCCGGGTAGATACTGCATGTAGAGCAGTCGGAGTTGCTGCTCCGGGAGGATGCGCTGGTCGTACACGCGCACGATGTAGTCGTGGTCGAGCTTGGCCAGGGTTTGCGGCTCGTTGCCGTGATCGCGCGAGATCTTCACCGCTACCAGGCGTTGCATCGACCGCTGACGGGCCAGGAAGACCTTGCCGAACGCTCCGGTTCCGAGTGACATCACGAGGTCGAAATCGTCGATGCGTGACCCGACTTCGATGTCCTCGAGCGATCGGGTCCGGGGCTCGGACGCGACGAGTGTGCCGTCCGGTGACTCACGCGTTCGGTCTGCCTCGGCCGTCACGGTCCAGGCGGGAGTGTCCTTGGCGGTTCCTGGGTGCTCGGCTCCCTGCGCCTGCGTTTCGGACATATGGCATCGACGCCCCGTTCCGGTCAATTCGAATCGTAACGCCGGATAGGGCATCGATCCCAGGCCCGAACATAGGATCGGATCATGACGAACGATTCGGAGCGCAGCGCGACGGCCACCACTGCTGTGGATATCGCCCGCGAGGTCAAGGCAGGCACATTGTCACCGTCGGTTCCCACAGAGGGGTCTCTCGAGGCGATCGTGGCGCGAGACGGGGGGATTCGTGCCTTCGTCACGGTGCGTGAACAGGCCCGGGCCGACGCGGCGGCCATCGGCGCGAGGAGTGACCTGGCGGATCTCCCCCTCGCTGGTGTCCCCGTGGCGATCAAGGACAACGTCGCTGTCACCGGCCATCCCGAAGGCGACGGTTCCTCGGCAACCTCACGCGAACCGCAGGTCGCCGACCATCCGGTCGTGGCGCGGCTGCGGGCTGCCGGTGCGGTAGTCGTCGGCCTGACCGCGGTTCCCGAACTGTGTGTCTTCGGTGCCACTGATTCACCGGAAGTCATCACCCGAAACCCGTGGAACCCGAAACGCAGTTCTGGCGGATCGTCGGGAGGATCTGCGGCTGCCGTGGCCGCCGGGATGGTCCCCCTCGCGCTCGGAAACGACGGGATGGGTTCGATTCGCGTTCCGTCCGCAGCGTGTGGGGTGTTCGGGATCAAACCGGGCCGCGGCTTGGTGCCCGCAGAGGTGGGGGCGAACTCGTGGTTCGGGATGGTCGAGAACGGTCCGATCGCCACCACGGTCGCAGATGCCGCCCTGATGCTGTCCGTGATGGCGGATCGTCCCGAACTGGCTCGGGTGGCGGAGCCGAAACCGATGCGTGTGGCCGTCGCGGTCGCGTCACCGACCCCGCTGGCGACGGTCGATTCCGAATGGCGAGCCGCAACCGAACGGGTCGGCGCGCTCCTCGCAGGTGCAGGCCATCACACCGCGCCCGCGAAAATCCCGTATCCGGTGAACCTGCTGCCGCTGTTCGCGCGTTGGACAGGGGGTACGGCGGCGGATGCGGCAGGGCTGGACCCGGCGCTGCTGCAACCGCGGACCCGACGGCACGCCGCGCTCGGTCGGCTCCTCAGCAGATTCATCGACCCGAAGCAGGTGGTCGACCTCGAGAACGTTCTGTGGAAGTTCTTCGAGAATGCGGATGTGGTCGTCACACCGGCGCTTGCTCAGCCGCCCCTCGAAGCGGTGGCGTGGAGCGAGAAGTCGTGGTTGTCCAACATCGTGGCGAACGTCCGCTACGCCCCGTTCGGCGCCCTGTGGAACATGGCGGGGTGGCCCGCGGCGAGTGTTCCGGTCGGGCGACATCACGGTTCCGGGACCCCGATGGCGGTGCAGATTGCGGCGCCGCCGGGCGGCGAAGCGAAGATCCTCGCATTGGCGGCTCACATCGAGCAGTTGGAGAACTGGACCAAGGTGGCACCGTGCCGGTGACAAGGCAGGGAACCATAGCGTGGTCACATCCGTTGATGGAATAGGTGCCGTGTTCATTACCAGGTGACTGCTGCCCGAACGCATGCTCGGGCATTCGCGGTAACCTGGATTGTCCGGTTCACAGCCGGAACTGCACCCCCTGGAGACCCGAACTCTCGAAAGGACCGGCCAACTCGGTCGACCTGTATGAACCGAAAGATAGTTTTTCGTAACCTGGCGATAGTTGCCGTCGGCTTGCTGATCATCTATGCCGTCAGCTATTTCACCAACGACAAGCGCGGGTTCGAAAGCGTCGACACGTCGGTGGCGATCGCGCAACTCGACAGCGACAACGTCAGCAAGGCACAGATCGACGACCGCGAACAGCAGATCCGCCTGTGGCTGAAGGAGGGGAACGACGCCACCTCGGGTAAGACCGAGATCATCGCCAAGTACCCGGACGCCGCCTCGGAGCAACTCTTCGACACGGTGCAGAGCAAGGGTCTCGAGAGCTACAACACCACGGTCTCGCAGGAAAGCTGGTTCACCTCCCTTCTCCTGTTCGTGCTGCCGATGGTGATTCTGCTCGGCATCTTCTTCTTCGTGATGAGCCGCATGCAGGGTGGCGGACGCGGTGGCGTCATGGGCTTCGGCAAGTCGAAGGCCAAACAACTCAGCAAAGACATGCCGACCACCACGTTCGGGGACGTGGCCGGCGCCGACGAGGCCGTCGAAGAGTTGTACGAAATCAAGGACTTCCTGCAGAACCCGTCGCGCTACCAGGCGCTCGGCGCCAAGATCCCCAAGGGTGTGCTGCTCTACGGTCCTCCCGGTACGGGTAAGACGCTGCTCGCCCGCGCCGTGGCAGGTGAAGCGGGTGTGCCCTTCTTCACGATCTCCGGCTCGGACTTCGTCGAGATGTTCGTCGGTGTCGGTGCCTCTCGTGTTCGCGACATGTTCGAGCAGGCCAAACAGAACAGCCCCTGCATCATCTTCGTCGACGAGATCGACGCGGTCGGTCGTCAGCGCGGTGCGGGTCTCGGCGGCGGTCACGACGAACGTGAGCAGACGCTCAATCAGTTGCTTGTCGAGATGGACGGATTCGGCGACCGCACCGGCATCATTCTGATCGCTGCGACCAACCGTCCTGACATTCTCGATCCGGCTCTGCTGCGTCCCGGTCGTTTCGACCGGCAGATCCCGGTGGGAGCGCCTGACTTGGCAGGGCGCCGAGCCATTCTCAAGGTGCACTCGCAAGGCAAGCCGATCGACCAGAACGCAGACCTCGAAGGCCTCGCGAAGCGCACCGTCGGAATGTCGGGGGCCGACCTCGCCAACGTCATCAACGAGGCAGCCCTGCTCACCGCGCGCGAGAACGGTGCGGTGATCACGGAGGCTGCGCTCGAGGAGTCCGTCGACCGTGTCGTCGGTGGGCCGCGCCGCAAGAGCCGCATCATCAGTGAGCACGAGAAGAAGATCACCGCCTACCACGAGGGCGGTCACACACTCGCGGCGTGGGCGATGCCCGACATCGAACCCGTGTACAAGGTCACCATCCTTGCCCGCGGTCGCACCGGTGGTCACGCCATGACGGTGCCCGAGGACGACAAGGGCCTGATGACCAGGTCGGAGATGATCGCCCGACTCGTGATGGCGATGGGTGGGCGCGCCGCGGAGGAACTCGTTTTCCACGAGCCGACCACGGGAGCCTCGTCCGACATCGACATGGCAACCAAGATCGCGCGTTCGATGGTGACCGAGTACGGAATGAGCGCAAAGCTCGGCGCGGTGCGTTACGGCCAGGAGGGCGGCGATCCTTTCCTCGGAAGGTCGATGGGTCAGCAGTCGGACTACTCGCACGAGGTTGCGCGTGAGATCGACGAGGAGGTGCGCAGTCTCATCGAGGCGGCGCATACCGAGGCGTGGTCGATCTTGAACGAGTACCGCGACATCCTCGATGTGCTCGCCACGGAACTGCTCGATCGCGAAACGCTCACCCGCAAGGATCTCGAGCAGATCTTCCACAGTGTCGAAAAGCGCCCCCGGATCACGGTGTTCAACGACTTCGGTGCCCGCACGCCGTCCGACAAGCCACCGGTGAAGACACCGCGCGAGTTGGCGATCGAGCGTGGAGAAGAGTGGGTCGAGAAGCCGGAACCGGTGTTTGCGCACCCGCAACCGCAACCGCAGAACGGTGAGTCGCAGCCGGAAGGCCAGTATGCGCAGCCGGGATACGGGCCACCCCAGCAGGGCGAGCACTCGTATGGGCAACCGCAACCGCAGCCCCGACACGGTGATCCGCAGTACGGGCAGCCGCAATACCAGCAACCGCAGGGCGGCTATCCCCAGCCCAATCAGGGGCAGCCTCCTCAGGCGCCGTACCCAGGCGCACCGACCCCGGGACCGCGTCCCGAGCCCTCGCGTCCGGATTACGGTGCACCGGCCGGTTGGTCTGCGCCGGGATGGCCGCCGCGCGAACCGTCCGGTAACCAGTGGACTCCGCCGCCGGTGCCGCCGCAGCAGCCGCCCCAGTCGCAGCGTCCGGAGTCCGGTGGCGACGAACAACCGCCGACGATGCCCTGGGAAGGCCCGGGCAGCTCACGCTGAACGGAGCGACAGTAGGCTTGGTGAGCTGGGCCGAAGGCCCGGAGATGCTGAAGGAGTAGTCGGTTGTCGGTGAATCATCTCGATACTGAGTTGGTGGCCCTGAAAACGGGACGGGCGTTCGATCAGCCTCGGGCCGAGGCCGCGGTACGTGAACTTCTGCTCGCCGTCGGGGAAGATCCCGACAGGCAGGGGCTGCGCGATACCCCGGCACGGGTCGCTCGCTCGTATCGGGAGATGTTCGCCGGCCTCTACACCGACCCGGATGCGGTCCTGAACACCACATTCGACGAGGAACATCAAGAGCTGGTGCTGGTGCGCGACATCCCGATGTTCTCCACATGCGAGCACCATTTGGTGTCGTTTCACGGAGTTGCGCACGTCGGCTACATTCCGGGCAAGTCCGGCAAGGTGACCGGCCTGTCCAAACTGGCTCGGGTCGTGGACCTGTATGCCAAGCGCCCGCAGGTTCAGGAGCGGTTGACCAGCCAGATCGCCGACGCGGTGGTGCGGAAGTTGGATCCGCGCGGTGTGATCGTCGTGATCGAGGCAGAGCATTTGTGCATGGCGATGCGGGGAATCCGCAAACCTGGGGCGAGTACGACCACGTCGGCCGTTCGCGGGCTTCTGCAGTCCAGTTCGGCATCGCGGGCCGAAGCGCTGGACCTCATTCTGCGGAAATGACCGTGACGCAGCGCAACGAGAGTCTCCCGCGGCCGAATCGCACGGTCGTGATGGGTGTTCTCAACGTCACGGCCGATTCGTTCTCGGACGGCGGCAGGTTCCTCGATCGTGACGCTGCGTTGGCCCACGGCCGCGAATTGCAGCGCCTGGGCACCGACATCGTGGACGTCGGTGGCGAATCGACTCGGCCGGGCGCGACTCGCGTCGACCCGCGGGTCGAATCGGAGCGAGTTGCCCCCGTCATTGCGGATCTGGTTGCAGAAGGCATCCGGGTGAGTGTCGACACGATGCGCGCATCTGTGGCGGCAGCTGCGATCGAGGCCGGCGCCACGATCGTCAATGACGTGTCCGGTGGTCGCGCCGATCCCGACATGGCTGCCGTCGTCGCGGAGGCTGGGACGCCCTGGGTCTTGATGCATTGGCGCGCCGCCGCCGACTATCTGCACCGCGGCCCTGCCGATCACTACGACGACGTGGTCGGCGAGGTGACGGACGAATTGATGGTGCAGGTGGACCGAGCCGTACGAGCTGGTGTCGACCCCGGTGCGATCGTTCTCGATCCAGGGCTCGGATTCGCCAAGAGTGCCGTGCACAACTGGGCGCTGCTGTCGGCGCTTCCGCAGCTGCGTTCGCACGGATTCCCGGTATTGATCGGGGCGTCGCGCAAGCGATTCCTCGGCGCCCTGTTGGCGAACTCAGCAGGGGAGAGCCGTCCGGCGGCAGGCCGTGAGACCGCGACCGCCGTCGTGTCCGCGCTCGCCGCCACCCATGGAGCGTGGGGGGTACGAGTACACGACGTGCAGGCGTCGATGGATGCCGTCGCCGTGGCGGACGCCTGGCAAGAAGGGGGCGCTACCGATGCCTGACCGAATCGAGTTGCGTGGATTGAAGGTGCGCGGTCACCACGGTGTGTTCGAGCACGAGAAGCGTGACGGCCAGGACTTCTACGTCGATCTGATCGTCACGATGGACCTGTCGCGCGCCGCATCATCGGACGACCTGACGGACACCGCCGACTACGGCAGGCTTGCCGAGCGGGCTGCCGCCATCGTAGCCGGACCGTCCCGTGATCTCGTCGAAACGGTTGCAGCCGAGATCGCCGACGACGTCATGACCGACAGCCGGGTGAACGAGGTCGAGGTGGTGCTGCACAAGCCGTCGGCACCGATCCCCTTGACGTTCGCGGACGTGGCGGTCGTGGCGCACCGTGTGAGGGCAGCGTCGTGAGTGGGGCAGCGTCATGAGTGGGGCGGCGTCGTGAGTGGGGCTGGAGCGTGAGCAGAGTCGTGTTGTCGATCGGGTCCAATCTCGGGGACAGCCGTGCGCACCTGCAGTCGGTGGTCGATGCTCTCGGCGCTCGCACGTTCGCAGTGTCTCCGCTGTACACGACAGCCCCGTGGGGTGGGGTCGAGCAGCAGGACTTTCTCAACGCCGTCGTCGTCGCAGACGACCCAGATTTCTCCTGCCACGACTGGCTGCGCTTCGGTCGACAGTGCGAGCAGGATGCGGACCGAGTCAGGACTCAGCGGTGGGGGCCGCGCAGCCTCGACGTGGACGTGATCACCTGCGACGACGTCGTCAGCGACGATCCGCTTCTCACCCTCCCGCATCCACGAGCGCATCTGCGTGCGTTCGTCCTGGTGCCGTGGCTCGACGTGGAGCCCGATGCGGAACTGATTGTCGGTGGGCGCCGGGTACGTGTCGCCGCGTTGCTCGCGGGTATCGACGAGAGTGAGCGGTCCGGCGTGCGGCCGAGCGCCATGGGGTTGCAATGGGCACGATGAAACCCACCCGTATCTGGGACCTCGTGCTGCTGGCCGGAACAGCTCTCGCCGTCACCTGGATACTCGTGCGCGCCTTTTACGGATCGGTGCCACCGATACCGATCTTTGCCGGTGCATCCCTTTATCTGGTGGCTGTCGCGGAGACGGTGCTGGCCTTCCTGATCCGATCACGGGTCAAGGACCACCGAATCGGTCCGGACCGCCATCAGATCCATCCGATCACCGCAGCCCGCGCAGCAGCTCTCGCCAAGGCATCGGCTCTGGTTGGGGCCGCAGCCGCGGGTGTGTGGTCGGGCTTTCTGATCTATCTCCTTCCTCAGCAGTCCTGGCTGAAGGCGGCCGACGACGACGCACCCGGCGCATGGGTCGGCCTGGTGGCCGCAATTGCTGTGATCGCCGCGGCGCTGTGGTTGGAACACTGTTGTCGCACACCAGACGACACGAACGACGAACCGGCGCATTGACCGGTGTCGCGAACACGGGCGGCCCGTCGGTGACAAGTACTCTGGCACCATGACGAATCCTGGTCGCCAGAAGGCACAGCGCCGCCCGAAACGCAGTGCCAGCCAGATGATCGTCGCCGGCCTTCTTGCGCTGGCGGTCGTGGCATCGCTGTTCCTGATCTTCAGTGACAGCGTGCAGGTGCTGCGGGTGGGTTTGGTTCTCGCTGTGTGGGCCGCCTGGCTGGGCGCAATTGCCATGACCAAGTACCGCCGCGAATCCGCTCTGGACAAGGCCAAGGTCAAGGATCTGCAGACCGTGTACGAACTGCAACTCGAGCGTGAGGTCGCAGCTCGCCGTGAATACGAACTCACCGTCGAGAAGCGTGTTCGATCCGAGGTGCGAGCAGACTCGGAGGAGTTGGCGGCGCTGCGTGCCGAGCTTGCGACGCTTCGCAAGAACCTCGAGGTCCTGTTCGACGGCGCCTTCCCCGAGGAGCGAACAGCCCTGCGTGCCGACTCGACGCGCGTACAGGAATTGGCGGGTGGCTCGTACAGCAGCTACCAACCGGCGGCTTCCGGTTTGTACATTCCGGGTTCCGGCCCGAACCAGGCCGACTCGGCGGGGTCGCGGCCCTACTTGCAGGGCGGACCTGCAGGGCAGCACCCTGCGACGGGCTACGCATTCGCCTCCCCGGACGACGCCCCGGTGACAGCGGAAACCGCTGTCGTTCCGCCCGAATACCGGTCGAACGGATACCCGCACGACGAGCGAGTACAGGACGCCGAGTTCGAGGAGGCACACGTCCGGGTCCAGGAAGTGGAGCCCGAACCCGAACCCGAGCCCGAGTTCGAGCCCGATACCGATAACGAGCCTGATGCGTCTGCCGGCGCACACTCGAGCGGCCTGACGGTTGCTCAGATCATGGCGAACCTGAATGCCGAGTCGGCGACAGCGAGCAGCAGTGGCGGCAGGCGGCGCAGACGCGCGGAGTGAACACCTACCTCGACCGCGCATGTGAGGCGTATATCACCCCTGCTTGGCATGGCGGGTCACGCTGGGCTGCGACTATCCTCACCGCAGGACGTCTGGTACCCGCAGAGCGGGACTGGAACGAACGAGAGGACGACAGTGACCTCCTTCGGGATCACGAATGAGCCTGCACCTGCACGATTGACGGTAGGTATCGTCTCGGCGGGTCGGGTTGGAACGGCTATCGGCGCTGCTTTGGAGCGGGTCGGTCATGTCGTGGTCGCCTGCTCTGCTGTATCCGATGCTTCCGTCAGCCGCGCGAACCTGCGCCTTCCCGACACCGAAATTCTTCCCGTCGACGGTGTCGCCGCGCGGGCAGAACTCCTGATCCTCGCGGTCCCCGACAGCGAACTGGCCGGTCTGGTTCGCGGTTTGGCTGCCACAGGGGCGGTTCGCCCGGGAACGATCGTCCTCCACACGTCCGGGGCGAACGGGATCGCGATTCTCGAACCGCTCACCGCCGCGGGCGCACTGCCGCTCGCCGTACACCCGGCCATGACCTTCACCGGCCACGACGAAGACACCTCCCGATTGCCGTCCGCCTGCTTCGGCATCACTGCGGCCGACGACATCGGATACGCCATTGCGCAATCGCTCGTCCTCGAGATCGGTGGCGAACCGGTCCGCGTGAACGAGGCGATGCGCCCGCTGTACCACGCGGCCCTGGCCCACGGCAGTAATCACCTGGTGACGCTCGTGTCCGATGCGGTGCAGGCACTGCGAGTGGCACTGGAAGGGCAGGAACTGCTCGGACAGGAGTTGGTGGGCGACGAACCGGGCGGGGTCGCCGAGCGTGTCATCGCGCCGCTCCTCACCGCTTCGCTCGACAACGTGCTGCGCCGGGGGCCATCCGCCCTCACCGGCCCGGTCGCGCGCGGGGACGTCGATGCCGTGTCCGCGCACCTGGATGCTCTGACCGACGTCGACCCGCGGATCGCTGCCGGCTACCGCGCGATGTCTCTGCGATCGGCTCAGCGAGTGGGTGCGCAGCAAAACATGCTCGACCTTGTGGAATCTCGAAATGTAACGAAGCGTGGAGGTGAGTCCTGTGAGTGATCCTCAGGGCGGATACACGCGCGGTGAACTCACCGTGCACGACGACCCGCAGATGATGCGCCGGGTGACCCGGGCGCTGCGTGGCGTCGGACGGACGGTGGCACTCGTGCCGACGATGGGCGCGCTGCACGCCGGGCATGTCGAACTGATCCAGCAGGCGAGGTCGACCGGCGCCATCGTGGTGGTGTCGATCTTCGTGAACCCTCTGCAGTTCGGTGAAGGCGAGGACCTCGACTCGTACCCGCGCACGCTCGACGCGGATCTCGAGGTGCTGCGGGAGGCCGGCGTGGAGTTGGCGTTCGTTCCCGCCGCGTCGGCGATGTACCCGGCCGGTCAGCGGACGATGATCCACCCCGGCCCGCTCGGCGCCGAACTCGAGGGAGCGTCGCGGCCCACCCACTTCGCCGGAATGCTCACGGTGGTCGCGAAACTGCTGCAGATCGTGAACCCGAACATGGCGATCTTCGGTGAGAAGGACTACCAGCAGTTGACGCTGATTCAGCAGATGGTGCGGGACTTGAACATCGACGTCGACATCTACGGGGTTCCCACCGTCCGGGAACACGATGGGCTCGCCTTGTCGTCGCGCAACCGTTACCTCGGCGAAGAGCAGCGAGCAGCAGCGACGGCGTTGTCCGCCGCACTGATTGCGGGTGCTCATGCTGCGGCGGGTGGCGCCGACGCCATCGTTGCCACGGCCCGGGATGTGCTCGCTGCCGCACCCGACCTCGAGATCGAGTACCTCGAGGTTCGCGGTGTGAACCTCGGTCCGGCGCCCGAACGTGGAGACGGACGGCTGTTGGTGGCCGCCCGCGTCGGAACCACCCGGCTCATCGACAACGTCGGTGTCGCGATAGGCACCGGATTCCTCGAACGTGACCCCGAAGGCGACGCCGCACTGGCCGCCGCCGCAGACGATCTGCTCTCCCGATAGAAAACGTTAGGACCCAGCATGTTTCGCACCATGATGAAGTCGAAGATCCACCGTGCCACCGTCACTCATGCCGACCTGCATTACGTGGGATCGGTGACCGTCGACCAGGACCTGATGGACGCGGCAGATCTGCTCGAAGGCGAGCAGGTCTGCATCGTCGACATCGACAACGGCGCTCGCCTCGAGACGTACGTCATCTCCGGGGAGCGGGGCAGTGGCGTCATCGGGATCAACGGTGCCGCAGCCCATCTGGTCAATCCCGGCGACCTCGTCATCCTGATCGCCTACGGCGTCATGGACGAGCAGGAGGTGCGTGAGTACGAGCCGCGAGTGGTGTTCGTCGACGAGAAGAACAAGCAGGTCGAATTGGGTTCGGACCCCGCTCACGCACCCGAGGGGTCCGGCCTCGTGACGCCGCGGATGCTCTCCGAACTCGACGCTCCGCGCGAATCCAGTCTGGTCTGACAGTGCTCCTCGCCGTCGATGTCCGGAACACCAGCACCGATCTCGGTCTCTTCAGTGGGACCGGAGATCATGCTCACCTGGTTCGGGACTGGCGGATGCGTACCGACTCGCGCGTCACCGCGGACGAGCTGGCGCTGACCTTCCGGGGATTGCTCGGATCGCACACGGACGAGATCGTGGGTGTGGCTGCATTGTCCACTGTCCCCTCGGTTCTGCGTGAGATCAGGGTGATGTTGTCGCGGTATTGGGATCACGTGCCCCACGTGGTGGTGGAACCCGGTGTGCGAACGGGAGTTCCGCTGCTCGTGGACAACCCGAAGGAGGTGGGCGCAGACCGGATCGTGAACAGTCTGGCCGCTCATCACCGGTACGGAACGCCCGCGATCGTCGTCGACTTCGGGACGTCGACGTGCATCGACGTGGTGTCCGAGAAAGGTGAGTTTCTCGGCGGCTCGATCGCGCCGGGGATCGCGATCTCGACCGATGCGTTGGCCTCGCAGTCCGCGGCCTTGCGGAAGGTGGAGCTGATCCGTCCGCGCTCGGTGGTCGGAAAGAACACCGTCGAGTGCATGCAGTCGGGTGCCGTGTTCGGGTTCGCCGGGATGGTCGACGGACTCGTCCGCCGGGTGCGGGCCGAACTTCCGGCATTTGCGGGCCCGAATGTGTCCGTGATCGCGACGGGCGACACCGCGCCGCTCATCGTGCCGGAATCGGACACCATCGAGCATCTCGAATCTCACCTGACCCTGGAAGGGCTGCGGCTGGTGTTCGAGCGCAATCAGGCGCGCCGTGGTGCAGGTCGGCGTGCTGCACATCTGTGAGGACGCCTTTCCCCGGCCCCCGGGTTGTGACATAATCATCGACGTGAATTTCGCTGCGAGTGCTCAGGAGTGTTGTCGAGGCTGAACGCTGCCTCGACCAATTCACACATTCCTGGAGTCTCACTCGTGCTCTCTACACTTTCTTCCCCTGCTGTATCCGTGCCCGCCCCGTCGCTGGCCGATCGAATGTACGCATTCCAGCTGCCCGAGGCGCTGACCCGCGGCGCAATCGTGGTGGACATCCGCACGCAGGAGCAGCGCCAGGACGAAGGCACCCTGCCCGGGGCGCTCGCGATCGAACCCAGCACACTCGCACAGCGGGTCGACCCGAAAGGTGACTCCCGCCTCGCCCTGGCCGTGAGTCACGACGTCGAATGGATTCTTGTCTCCTCCGAGGGAGGCTCATCGACCCGTGCCGCCGTCTCGCTGCGACAGAGTGGCCTGCACCGCGTCACCGCCGTCGTCGGCGGGTACCAGGCGATCAAGGCCGCCGGCATGGTCGGCTCGCTGGCGGCCACCGCCCACTGCACACGCGAAGTGGCGACGGTCACCGCACACTGATCTGCAGCACACTTGTCCGGCCGAGCATTCACGGGTGCACTCGGGTTGTCCACCCGCAGGTATTAGGCTGGCTACCCGTGAGTGAAGTAGCAGCGCAGCCAGTCGACGATACCCCCGAGCAGCTCCGCATCCGGCAGGAGAAGCGCGAGCGCCTTCTCGCCGAGGGACGCGAGGCATACCCGGTGTCGGTGGCACGCACGCACTCGCTGGCCGAGGTCCGGCAGAAGTACCCCGAACTGGAAGCGGACACCGCAACCGGTGACCAGGTCGGCGTCGTCGGTCGCGTGATCTTCATGCGGAACACGGGCAAGCTCTGTTTCGCCACCCTGCAGGAAGGTGATGGCACCCAGCTCCAGGCCATGATCAGCCTTGCCGGGGTGGGAGAGGATGCGCTCGCAGCCTGGAAGGCGGACGTCGACCTCGGTGACTTCGTATTCGTTGCGGGCGAGGTGATCAGTTCTCGTCGCGGCGAGCTGAGCGTGATGGCCGCGTCCTGGCAGATTGCCTCCAAGGCGTTGCGCCCGCTGCCGGTTGCGCACAAGGAGATGAGTGAGGAGTCGCGCGTCCGTCAGCGGTACGCGGACCTGATCGTGCGCCCCGAGGCCCGAGAGAACGCGCGCAAGCGTGTCGCCGTGGTGCGGGCCCTGCGGAACGCGCTCGAGCGTCGTGGATTCCTCGAGGTCGAGACCCCGATGTTGCAGACGCTGCACGGCGGAGCGGCGGCGAGGCCGTTCGTGACGCATTCGAACGCACTGGACATGGACTTGTACCTGCGGATCGCGCCTGAGCTTTTCCTCAAGCGTTGCGTCGTCGGCGGTATCGAGAAAGTGTTCGAGATCAATCGCAATTTCCGGAACGAGGGTGTCGACTCGACGCACTCACCCGAATTCGCGATGCTCGAAACGTACGAGGCCTACGGAACGTACGACGACTCGGCCGTGATGATTCGCGAGCTCGTCCAGGAAGTGGCGCAGGAAGCGTTCGGCACTCAGATCGTCACTCTCGCGGACGGAACCGAATACGACTTCAGCGGCGAATGGAAGACCCTCGAGATGTACCCGTCGCTTTCCGAAGCGATCGGCACCGAGATCACCCCCGACACCACGGTTGCCGAACTCGAAGCTCTCGCGGCAAAGGAGGGTCTGGAAATTCCCGAGGGCAAGGGTTACGGTCACGGCAAGCTCGTCGAGGAGTTGTGGGAACACCAGTGTGGCGACCAACTTCACGAGCCCACTTTCGTCCGGGATTTCCCGGTCGAGACGTCGCCGCTCACACGTGATCACCGCAGCAAGAAGGGTGTCACCGAGAAGTGGGACCTCTACGTTCGCGGATTCGAGTTGGCCACCGGCTACTCCGAGCTCGTCGACCCTGTTGTTCAGCGCGAACGCTTCGTCGACCAGGCGCGTCTGGCGTCGGCAGGTGACGACGAGGCGATGGTGCTCGACGAAGAGTTCCTGGCAGCCATGGAGCAGGGCATGCCGCCGACCACCGGTACCGGGATGGGAATCGATCGGCTGCTCATGGCACTGACCGGATCGGGAATCCGTGAAACAATTCTGTTCCCCATTGTTCGGCCCTCGTCCCGCTGATTCCTCGGTCATTCGTCTGGAATGAATGGATGGCCGTTTCGGCCATTCGGCCGACATCCTCGAATGTCGGCGGTTGGGGGTAGAGTCGTGGGCGGACACAGCCGTAGTGCCGTTTCATTCGAGAGGAATTGGATCCATGGCTAAAAAGGTCACCGTCACTTTGATCGACGATGTCGATTCGAATAAGTCGGCAGACGAGACCGTCGAGTTCGGGCTGGACGGAACGCACTACGAGATCGACCTGTCCGCGGAGAATGCTGCGAAATTGCGCGATGAGCTCGACGTGTGGGTTTCGAATGCGCGCAAGGTCGCTGCGCGTAAGCGTGGCAAGGGCGCGGCCGGCGCCGTCGGAAAAGCCCGCGCAATGGTGGACCGCGAACAAAGTGCGGCGATTCGTGACTGGGCGCGTAAGAACAACAAAAAGGTTTCTGCGCGCGGACGTATCTCCGCAGAAATCATCGAGGCATACAACAACGCCAACTGAGAGTTAACTGTGCACAGGGCGGAGCCGCCTGTGCGTGGCCCACGAGTCTCGGTACTCGTTGGCCACGCACAGGCCCGTGCCCTTGTTCGCTCCCGGCGTACAGGTAGGGGGAAACGTTTGCTCTAGCTGCGGCGTTGATTCAAGTGAACGCCGCAGAAGCTCCGTCGATCCGGATGGAGGGGCACCCATTGGATGTGCGGCCCACTACAGTGTGAAGTGGGGTCGTGGAACCGTCGAAGGTTCGAGGCCATCCGCTATTTGTGCCGGAGCGAAACGCGGCGGACGGAGACGAGACACCCGGTCTCGTGATCGGTCGTCGGAAAGTGTGAGGGAGAGCGATGTTCGAGAGGTTCACCGATCGCGCACGGCGCGTTGTTGTCCTGGCTCAAGAAGAAGCCAGGATGCTCAACCACAACTACATCGGTACGGAGCACATCCTGCTCGGCCTCATTCACGAGGGCGAAGGTGTCGCCGCCAAGTCGCTGGAGTCGTTGGGCATCTCCCTCGAAGGAGTGCGCAGCCAGGTCGAAGAGATCATCGGTCAGGGTCAGCAGGCCCCGTCCGGTCACATTCCCTTCACGCCGCGCGCCAAGAAAGTCCTCGAGCTCAGCCTGCGTGAAGCGCTGCAGCTCGGACACAACTACATAGGCACGGAGCACATCCTGCTCGGCCTCATCCGGGAGGGCGAGGGCGTTGCAGCCCAGGTGCTGGTCAAGCTCGGTGCCGACCTCAACCGAGTGCGTCAGCAGGTCATCCAGCTGCTCTCCGGCTACCAGGGCAAGGAGCCGGCCGAAGCCGGCGGCGCCCGCGGCGAGTCGGGAACCCCGTCGACATCGCTCGTGCTCGATCAGTTCGGCCGCAACCTCACGCAGGCCGCCATCGAGGGCAAACTCGACCCGGTCATCGGCCGCTCGAAGGAAATCGAGCGGGTCATGCAGGTGCTGTCGCGCCGTACCAAGAACAACCCGGTCCTCATCGGTGAGCCCGGTGTCGGTAAGACCGCCGTCGTGGAGGGTCTTGCGCAGGCCATCGTCAACGGCGAGGTCCCGGAGACTCTCAAAGACAAGCAGCTCTACACGCTCGACCTCGGGTCGCTCGTGGCCGGCAGCCGCTACCGTGGTGATTTCGAGGAACGCCTGAAGAAAGTCCTCAAGGAGATCAACACTCGCGGCGACATCATCTTGTTCATCGACGAGCTGCACACGCTCGTGGGTGCGGGAGCTGCCGAGGGTGCCATCGACGCGGCCTCGATTCTCAAGCCCAAGCTGGCTCGCGGTGAGCTGCAGACCATCGGCGCCACCACCCTCGACGAGTACCGCAAGTACATCGAGAAGGATGCTGCGCTCGAGCGTCGCTTCCAGCCGGTTCAGGTCGGTGAGCCGTCCGTCGATCACACCATCGAGATCCTCAAGGGTCTGCGCGACCGTTACGAGGCACACCACCGTGTGTCGATCACCGACGGCGCTCTCGTCGCGGCGGCCACCCTCGCGGATCGCTACATCAACGACCGCTTCTTGCCGGACAAGGCGATCGACCTCATCGACGAGGCCGGTGCCCGGATGCGCATCCGCCGGATGACCGCGCCGCCGGACCTGCGCGAGTTCGACGACAAGATCGCCGATGCCCGCCGTGAGAAGGAGTCGGCGATCGACGCACAGGACTTCGAGAAGGCTGCGAACCTGCGCGACAAGGAGAAGACCCTCGTCGGGCAGCGCGCGGAGCGGGAGAAGCAGTGGCGCAGCGGCGACCTCGATGTGATCGCAGAGGTCGACGACGAGCAGATCGCGGAGGTCCTCGGCAACTGGACCGGCATCCCCGTCTTCAAGCTCACGGAGGAGGAGACCACCCGTCTGCTCCGCATGGAGGAGGAGCTGCACAAGCGGATCATCGGTCAGGAAGACGCGGTCAAGGCGGTGGCGAAGGCCATCCGTCGTACCCGTGCCGGGCTGAAGGATCCGAAGCGCCCGTCCGGTTCGTTCATCTTCGCCGGCCCGTCCGGTGTCGGTAAGACCGAGCTCGCGAAGTCGCTCGCCAACTTCCTGTTCGGCGAGGACGACGCCCTGATCCAGATCGACATGGGTGAGTTCCACGACCGCTTCACCGCTTCGCGACTGTTCGGTGCCCCTCCCGGGTACGTCGGTTACGAAGAGGGCGGCCAGCTCACCGAGAAGGTGCGCCGCAAGCCGTTCAGTGTGGTTCTGTTCGACGAGATCGAGAAGGCGCACCAGGAGATCTACAACACGCTCCTGCAGGTGCTCGAAGACGGCCGTCTCACCGATGGTCAGGGCCGGACCGTGGACTTCAAGAACACGGTGCTCATCTTCACCTCGAACCTCGGTACGTCGGATATTTCCAAGGCCGTGGGGCTGGGCTTCACCACCGGCAAGGGCGACGAGTCCAACTACGAGCGGATGAAGCTCAAGGTCAACGACGAGCTGAAGAAGCACTTCAGGCCCGAGTTCCTCAACCGTATCGACGACATCGTCGTGTTCCACCAGCTCACCACCGAACAGATCGTCGAGATGGTGGATCTGATGATCACGCGCGTCGAAGCGGCGCTGAAGAACAAGGACATGGCCATCGAGATCACCGACAAGGCGAAGTCTCTTCTCGCCAAGCGTGGGTTCGATCCGGTGCTGGGTGCGCGTCCGCTACGTCGCACCATCCAGCGTGAGATCGAGGACCAACTCTCGGAGAAGATCCTCTTCGGTGAGATCGGACCCGGCCAGATCGTGCTCGTCGACGTCGAGAACTGGGACGGTGAAGGCCAGGGCGAGGACGCCAAGTTCACGTTCTCGCCGAGCGAGAAGCCGGTCGAGGTTCCGGATTCGCCGGAGTCCGTGCTGTCGAGCACTTCGGGCGAGGGTGAAAGCAACACCAGCCAGGAGTCCTGACACCAGGCAACGAGAAGGGGCCACCAGCGTCTTGCTGGTGGCCCCTTCTCGTTCGTTCCGGGGATCAGGTTCGGCTCAACCAGGTGACCACCGCGCCGTTGTCGAACTGTTCAGATTTCGTCGGGTGGAACATGGTCGGGCTGAAGTCTCCGTCGAACACAGGGATACCCGAGCCCACGACGACGGGGTATCGCTTGATGATCATCTCGTCGATCTCGTCGAGCAGTGCACCCGCGAGCTTGCCGCCGCCGGCGAGCCAGATATCGAGTCCGGACTCTTCTTTGAGCGTGTGTATCAGTTCGACCGGGTCGGTCGAGACGGTAACAGCTGGATCGGCGGATTCACCGAGGGTTTTCGACACCACGTACTGACGAAGGTGCGCGTACGGACTGGTGACTCCGATGGACAGGGCCGGGTCGTAGGTGCTGCGTCCCATGACAACCGTGTCGAATGCTCGGTTCTTCTCGCCTGCGAGCCCGAACGGTCCCCGGAGGTGCGTTGGCACGGTGTCGGGATAGCGCTCGTTGATCCAGGTGGACATCTGCTCCGAGACCGGGAAGAAGTCCACTTCCTCCTGTGGTCCGGCGATGTAGCCGTCGAGGGTGGAGCCGACGTAGTATACGAGGCTTCGCATGACCACTCCAATCGTAGTACTCTGACTGTAGTTGCGACTATGTACTACGAATGGAGTGGTGTCAAGTGCGAAAGAATCCTGAACGTCGAGCGGCGCTCGTGGACGCGGCGATCGAGGTATTGGCCGACGAAGGTGCGCGAGGTCTCACCTTCCGGGCAGTCGATGCAAGGGCTGAGGTTCCGACCGGAACGGCCTCCAACTACTTCGCCAATCGCGACGATCTGTTGACCCAGTCGGGTGGACGTATCTACGAGCGGCTCGTCCCGGCCGGTGAGGTATTCGACGATCTTGCGCACGGGGCGCACGACATCGCACACCTGACGCGATTGATGCGCGAGACCGTCGAGCGTGTTGCGACCTTCCGTACTGGCTTTCTCGCGTTGCTCGAACTCAGACTCGAGGCGACGCGCCGCCCGGAACTTCGCCGCGTTCTGGGGGGACGGGTGCGGGCGGACCTCGATCTCAACATCGAGCAGCACCTCGCATCCGGCATGCCGGGCGACGCCACCACTGTGGAACTGCTGGATTCGGCCCTCAATTGGATGATCGTGGACCGGCTGACCCTGCCCGACTTGCACGACGAGGCCCACTTCGATCGCCTCGTCGCGGCGGCCGTGGAGCGCTCACTGCCGCGATGACGCCCTCAGCCTGCGACTGTGGCCGGACCAGTTCGCCAACCGTTCGGTCGGTCCGGCATCGGGCGCCGAATTCACGACTTCGGCAAAGGGCATGAAGTCGCCGCGCGGCGACGCCGGAATCATCGCCTGGGCCATGCCCAACGCCGCCTCGGCAATCGCGGGGTCGGCCTCGGACTCCTGTCCGGTTGCGACTGCGAGATCCCAGCCGTGCACCAGTGTCTCGTTGAGATAACCCGCAATTGCACCTCTGCCGGGGACCTTGCCCCACGGGGGTCTCACCTCGGCGTCGAGGAGGGTGTCGTCGTTCCAGACCGTCCACATGCGCCTGATGGCCGATTGGTAGGCGCCGGCGTAGTCGGGATCGTCGATTCCTTCCATGACCAGCGGGATCGAACCGGCCTCGCAGCCTTCGCCGATGACGCGAGCGCGTTCGACAGTGGCAACGAGGTGTCCGAGCAGGGTGCGGACATCGAATTCCGGGCAGGGGGTGGGCGAGTCGAACTGGTCAGGCTTGGCCCCGCTGATCAGTTTCGCGACCCAAACGAGTGCATCGCGGTAGAGGGGGCGGGGATCTGTGTGCGTCGTTGTCTGTGTCATGAAATCGATCCTGGTCGGGATACATGACATCTTGTGTCGTATATTTTTGGCAGACTTTCGATATGCGTGCTGACCGGCTTCTGTCTCTTGTTCTGTTGTTGCGCAATCGTGGTCGGATGTCCGCCTCGGCGCTCGCGCGGGAACTGGAAGTGTCCACCCGCACCGTGCTACGCGATATCGACGCGCTGTCGACCTCCGGTATTCCGGTCTTCGCAGAACGAGGTCGTGACGGCGGATTCGAACTCCTTCCCGGCTTCACCACCGACCTGACCGGACTTACCGCCGACGAGGCCAAAGCGCTGCTCGCCGCGGGGTCGGCAGCCACATCCGAGTCGTTGGGTATGGCGCCCGCTTTCGCGTCGGCGATGCGAAAAGTGGTGGCGGCAATGCCGGATGCGCATCGCGCGGCGGCCGGCAAGCTGGCAGAGCGCATCTATGTCACCCAGGACGGATGGTTTCGCGATGTCGAGCGGAACGAACACCTGGGCTTGGTGCAGCAAGCGGTGTTCTTGGGGCAACGGTTGCGGATTCTCTATGCCTCGCGCGGACGCGAGCCTACCTGGCGCACAATCGACCCGGAGGGTCTGATCAATGCGGCGGGGCACTGGTATCTCGTGGCGCGCGACCACGGTGACGAGCGGACGTATCGCCTCGATCGGCTGTCCGAGGCACAGCTCATGGACGAACCCGCGGCTCGACCAGCCGATATCGACTTGCAGGCCCTCTGGCAGCGTCGGCGTTCGAAGTTCCGTGCCGGTCACGTGCCGCTGAGCGTCGAGCTTCGGGTGAGCTCTGCAGCGCAGGAGCAGTTACAGGCGAGGGCCGTGGCGGTACAGTCCCTCGTCCCGGGCGAGGACGGGTGGATCATTGCGCACGCGATATTCGCGGACGTCGGGCATGTCGGAGCTGCCCTATGGGCGCTCGGGGGCCGAGCGGAGTTGCTGGGGCCGCAGGAGGTGCGTGCCGAGATCGCTGCGCGGGCGCGCCGGATGGGGGAACTTCATGACACGACCTGACACGGCCAGTCGACCGTGCGCGTAGGTTCGGTAGTAGACCTGTCAATCGATGAGAAGGGGCTCCGCAATGCCGACACGTACCGCACGTACAGCATGGAACGGTTCACTCGAGGAGGGGAGCGGCCAGGTAGAGCTCACCAGCTCGGGCGCCGCCACGTTCGACGTCTCGTTTCCGAAGCGCGCCGCCGACGACGCCGGTGGGACGACCAGCCCGGAGGAACTGATCGCCGCCGCGCACGCATCGTGCTACGCCATGCAACTGTCCGCCCTGATCGCGGAGGCCGGTGGAACCCCGCAAGCTCTCGATGTGAAAGCCGACGTGTCCCTCGGTCCCGACGACCCCGGATTCAAGCTGACCGGTATCACGTTGTCGGTCCGGGGTGAGGTCGACGGTCTCGACGCAGACGGGTTTGCGAAAGTGGCGCAGGCCGCCAAGGAGTCGTGCCCGGTCAGCAAGGCGCTCACCGGTGTCGAGATCACGCTCGACGCCGCGCTCGAATCCTGACGGTCTACTTGCGGTGAAACCGTCGCCGCACTTCGTCGATTTTCGCCCGTAGTTCGTCCTGACTGATCACGCCCCGGTCGAGCAGCACGTGGGTGGTGGTCACCACGGATCGAGTGTGGACGGGGAAGTCGCGGTACACGGTTTCACCCAGGTCGTCCTCTGTGCGTCGCCGTTCGAGATTGTCGAAAGCGCCTCGCCAGGAGAGGCATTCGCAGGTTGCCTGCATGCTCGACTCCCACGGGTCCGGTTTGCGGTCCAGGTCGGGGAGCGTGGCGTCGGTCCGTGTCGATTCGGGGGTGAGTGTCTCGAAGATGACGTCGTACCCACTGCTGGTGGTCATGACGGAACTCCCGCGCCGGACGGGGCACCGCTCGCCGTCCAGTCCGTCTGCGGCAATGCGACCCCGATCATGGTGTCGCGGGTGACGATCTGGGCCAACTGCTCCTCGGTCCAGTCCTCGGTCCCTTCGGGACGCATCGGCATCACCATGAACCGTGACTTCTGATTCGAATCATGCACCCGCACTTCCACGTCCGGCGGGAAATGCAATCCGAATTCGGCGATCACCTCGCGGGGCCACCGGACCATGCGTCGTCGGTAGTTGGGCGTTCGGTACCAATCGGGGGACATGCCGAGGACCGGCCGGGGGTAGCAGGAGCACAAGGTGCAGACGATGACGTTGTGCACCTTCGGGGTGTTCTCGAGGACATAGAAGTAGGTGTAGTCACTGGGCGTTCCGGAGCCGGTGGGGTCGCGCCAGTCGATACCGACCTCTTTGCAGGTCTCGGTTCCGTCTTCGAGCAGACGCTTCTTGAATTCCGGATCGACCCACGCTTTGGCGACGAGACGCGAACCGCCGGACGGTCCGACCGATTCCGCCCACTCCGAGAATCGTCGGTGATCCTCCGACGAGAAGAGCCCCTTCTCGATCGACAGCTCACGGATCGCCGCTTCGAGGATTTCGAACTCGCTGATCTCCTCCGATGCCCGGATCGGGGTGTGATCGTCGTGTGCACCGCTCATGTAGCCGCCTCCAGCCATCGCTGCGAACATTCTGTTTCCAAAGTGTCGACATCGAAACCGGTGTATCGATCCCACAGGTCTGTCTGCTTGAAGCGCACCACGTAGAAGGGCTCTTTACGGCCGTCGTCCCGGCCCCAGGCCTCGTCCTCCGGGATCACCCATTCCGGGCGGTGCTCGACGATCACTCCGGTGTGACCGCGAATGAATGCCTGGGTGCGGGTATGGAACATGGACGTGGTGTCACGAACGGTGACGCGATCACCGATTTCGAACTTTCTCATGACTTGTCCTCGTGCAGTGTCGCCTCGCGCATTCGCGCGCGAACCTCGTCGATCTTGGCGGAGAGCTCGTCTGGTGTGATGGCACCTTTTTCGACGAGTGTCTTGGCGGCGACGGTGATCCACCGTGCGTAATAGGGAAGCCCGAAATACAACGTGGCACCGAGATCGTTTTCGGCTCGGCGTCGTTCCTCGGAGTTCCACACGCCCCGCCACCCCAAACATTCGCAGGTGACGTAAGTGTTCATCTCCCAGTCTTCTTCGACCTTCTCCTTGTATTCGACAGGGAGTGCCGGTTGGCCGCCCACATCGTGAACGACGTGCCGTAACGCGTCGAAAGAGCTGTTGGACAGCTCGTACGGGGAGTCGAGGGACTCTCCACGCACGGGGTTGTACTCGGCAACGTGGTCCGAGACCGAATCGAATGCGGCTCGGGTGGATTGCGTACCCATCTTTCTCTCCGCTCGAAGAGTAGTTCAGCGACGCGCACTCACCGGGTCAGTGACAGGGCAATGTCAGTGGCAGGGCAAGCCCAGGAGGTGCCGACCGTCGTGCATGAGTTCGTGCATGAACATGCCGCTGCGAGAGATTGCCCCCTGATCGAACCCGACCAGGTACAGAGTGAGTAACGCCAGCAGAACGGCACCCACCGCGAACAGTGCGATGCCGATGGTGTCGGTGATCGGCCGGTTCGGCGAATAGGCCAGAGTCATTTAAGCCCCCTGCGGGTGACCGCCGGGCGGTCACCCGGCACATTCGACGTTACTCTTCGGGCCCTGTCGGATGGAACAGATTCGGGCGCCCTCGCTACACGGACCAAGCCCCGTTTGCCGTCTGGAACGGCAAACGGGGCTTCGAGCAAAGCCCTTCGATCCGTGGGTCAGGCCCGCTGTGGTTGTTCTTCTGTAGCTTCCGCGCCGACGAGGTCGCCGGTATCGGTTTCGGTGTCGACTGGGCGTTGTGCTTGTCGACGCGTGCCGTGAACGGCGATGCTGACCGCAACCGCCCACCCGAGGGCCAATATGCCGTAGACGACGGGGTTGACGAGTCCGTCCAGGCCGAGTGCCTCGAGGAACGCCTTGGTGTTGGTCAGGATGATGATGCCGCCGACCAGCGTGCCGATTACTCGTGCGTTGAGACGGCCGACGATCCATGCCGCAACAGGGGCGGCGATGACTCCGCCGACGAGCAGCGCTCCGGCGACGCGGAACGGTATGTCCTCCGAGCTGAGCCCGAACAAAAAGCCGGCACTGGCCCCGACCGTGACGATGAATTCGCCGGCTGCCATGGTTCCGACCACCTTGCGTGGTTCCATCCGTCGTGAGGCAAGTAGCGTGGACGACCCGACCGGGCCCCATCCGCCGCCACCGACCGCATCCATGAATCCGGCAATGACCCCGAGCGGAACGAGAAATCCGCGTGGCAGGTTGCGGATGCGCGTCACCGATCCACCGCGGTCGAAGGCGAAGCGAACGAGGATGTAGGTGCCCAACCCGAAAAGGATGACTCCCACGATGGGCTTGGCGGCGTCGGTGGGTAGCGATACCAGGAAGGTGGCCCCGAAGAACGCGGCAATGCCGCCGGGCACCGCCAACCACCCGATCTTGCCCCAGTCGATGTTTCCGAACTTCCAATGTGCGGCACCCGAGGCGAGTGTTGTACCCAGCTCTGCCAGATGTGTGCTGGCCGATGCGATTGCCGGGGTCACTCCGGCAGCGAGAAGCACGGTGGTGGAGGTGACGCCGAATGCCATACCCAGCGCACCGTCAACCATCTGTCCTGCGAAACCGGCGAGGGCGATCAAAATCAAACTAGGCATTGTGTTGCCCTATTTCCTTTCGTGATTCGTTGCGGCGACCGTCACGCGTTGGCAAGGGCTGGTTCGGCGATCGACGAGTAGTGCGATGCGTCTCCGCTGATGACGCGACTGTGCTCACCATTGCGAGCGACCGGTATGTCACCGGCGAGGGTGATGCGGTGCATCCGCCGAGGTTGATCGTCGTAGTCTGCGACCGCGTAGTGCTGGGTGGCGCGGTTGTCCCAGATGGCGACATCGCCCGGCGACCAGCCCCAGCGAACCGTGTTCTCCAACTTGGTGACCCGGTCCTGGAGCAGCTGGAGCAAAGTCCGCGACTCGGTCGTGGACAGTCCGACGAATCTGTTGACGAAGTGTCCCAGCAGCAGGGCCGGTTCACTGGTTTCGGGGTGGATCCGGACGACGGGGTGTTCGGTTTCGAACTTGGTGGATTCGAACTCGGCGCGGTATTCGGTTGCCCTGTCGTTGGTGGTGATTGCCCTGTCGTCGGTGATCGGGTTGTGGGCGGCGTAGTCGTAGACATTCGTGTGGACGGCCCTCAGGTTCTCGACGAGGGACCGCAGGGGTTCAGGCAGCTGATCGTAAGCGGCGACCGTGGACGCCCAGGTGGTGGTGCCACCATAGGTAGGCAGTACCACCGGTCGCAGAATCGATGCCGCGGGGATTCGATCGATGAATGTCACGTCCGTGTGCCAACTGTTCGCCTTGCCGTACTCGGCATCGATGGGCAGAACCGTATCGCCTCGCGAGGTGACGGTGGGATGTGCCTTGGTGGGTTCGCCGAAGAGTCGGGCAACCTGAAGTTGGGTTTCGTCGGTGAGGTGGTGTTGATCGCGGAAGAAGACGACCTTGTGGGTCAGCAACGCCTGCCGGATGGCATCGACGGTGGGTGCGTCGAGGTCGGCGTCGAGTCGTACTCCGTCGATTCGGGCCCCGATGTTGGCGCCGAGGCGGGTCACGGTGATGGGTGCTGTTGTCATGGTGAGTTTCCTTGATGGTCTTGTGGATACTTCAGGAGGCGCGCGCAGCAGGCGCACTGGTGTCGAAGCGGCTGGAAGGGCGTGCCAGCCCGTAGTGGTCACGGAGGGTTTCGCCGTCGTACTCGGTACGGAACAGTCCGCGTTGCTGCAGAATCGGGACAACCTGGTCGACGAACTCGTCGAGTCCACCGGGAAGTAGCGGCGGCATGATGTTGAACCCGTCGGCCGCGCCGGATGTGAACCACAGTTCGATCTGGTCGGCCAGCGCTTCCGGTGTTCCGGCCACCACTCGGTGGCCACGACCACCGGCGAGTCGGGCGATCAGCTGCCGGATCGTGAGGTTCTCCCGCCTGGCGAGGTTGACGACGAGGGTGTAGCGACTCTTGTTTCCGTCGATCGTCGACTCGTCGGGAAGTTCGGGCAGTGGGCCGTCGAGTCGATAACGGGAGATGTCGTGCTCGAGGATGCGAGAGAGCTGGGCGACACCGTATTCGGGAGTGATCAAAGCGTTCAGGTTCGCTTCGCGCTCGCGTGTCTCCGTCTCGGTGGTACCGAGAACCGGGCAGATACCGGGGAGAATTTTGACCTGATCGGGCGTGCGGCCATGCCGTGTGGTGCGCGCCTTCAGGTCTGCGTAGAAGGCTTGGGCGTCTTCCAGTGTTTGCTGTGCCGTGAAAACAGCCTCGGCGAACTTGGCCGCGTAGTCGCGACCGGCAGCCGAGGAACCGGCTTGCACCAGCAGTGGGTGACCCTGCACCGGACGCGGAACGTTGAGTGGCCCGCGGACCCGGAAGTGTGTGCCGGCATGATCGATCGTGTGGATTCGATCGGTGTCTGCGAAGCGCCCTGCCTCCTTGTTCAGGACTCGGGCGTCGTCATCCCAACTGTCCCACAGCTGTTGGGCGACGTGAAGGAACTCGGTGGCGCGTTCGTATCGGGCCTCGTGCAGAGGTCGTCCGGCCAAACCGAAGTTGTCGGCCTCGTCCGCCCCGGCAGAGGTGACGATGTTCCACCCGGCGCGTCCTCCACTGAGATGATCGAGTGAGGCGAAGGCCCGAGCAAGCTGATACGGGTGGTTGTAGGTGGTCGATGCGGTGGCGATGAGGCCGATTCGGCTCGTATGGGTGGCGATCGCGGACAGCAACCCGATGGGTTCGAGCGAGTTCTGCGCGTTGTACGCCACATGGTTGCCGACGGACAGCGTATCCGCGAAGAAGATCGAGTCGAGCTTGCCTCGTTCAGCCGTCTGCGCCAGCTGGATGTAGTGCTGGGCAGTCAGTGCCCCCTCCGGTGCGGCATCGGGGTGCCGCCAGGCCGCTTCGTGGTGTCCGTTGCCCATCAGGAACGCGTTCAAGTGCAGTGTCCGTGCGAGATCCGATGATGCGTGAGTCATGTCTGCCCTTTCGAAGGCGTTGAGTGCGCGGTGGTGTGGCCTGTCAGCCGGCGACGCGTCCTCGCGAGGCGCGGTGTTCGGCGGCGACGAGCAACTGGTTGAAGAAGACGCCTACGACGGCGATGGTGACGATCCCCGCGTACATCTGCGGGATTTGGAAATTGAACTGTGAACTGCTGATCAAATAGCCCAGGCCGGCCTTGGCGCCTACCAACTCCGCGGTGATCAGGACGAGAATCGAGACCGCACCCGACAAACGGATTCCGGTGAAAATGGTGGGCAGAGCGGCGGGAACGATCACCTTCTGGAACAGGCGAGGACCGGTGATTCCGATCGACCGTGCCGACCGGATCAGCAGTGGATCGACGTTCTTTGCGCCGCTGATCGTGTTGTACAGCACAGGCCAGAAGCAGGCGTACGCAACGATCGAGATCTTGGAGGTGTTGCCGATGCCCAGGACCAGGATGAAGACCGGCAGCAGGGCACCTGCGGCGGTGTTCAGGAATAGTGTCAGCAGGGGACCGAGGATGTCGGCCAGATGACGATTCCATGCGATCAGCAGTCCCGAGGGGACGGCGATCGCGATAGCGATGACGAAGCCCGATACCGCGCGAATCAAGCTGGCCTGTACGTTCTTCCACAGTTCGCCGCTTGCCGCCAGATTCCACCAGGCCTGTGCGACCTCGGAAACGGGAGGCAGGAAGGTTTCGTCCACCCAGCCCCAGCTCGGGGCAAACTGCCACACTGCCAGGAATACAGCTATCGCGATCGACTTCTTGGTGACGGTTCCGATGATGCGGGCAGTCCTCGCCCCGGTCTTCGGCTTTGCGGTCCGAACCTGCGGTGTCTGTGGTGGTGGTTCGGATGCGGCGTCCGAGCTTGCCTCGGCGTCCGCCCGCGTGAGCAGTGTGCTAACCAACGGAAAGCACCTCCTTGTTCGAGTTCGGGTTGTCCGACGGAACCGAAAAGTTCTGCGCAGCAGCGATTTCGTCGTGCAGCAGGTTCCATACGCGGCGGCGGTAGCCGATGAACTCGGCAGTCGAACGCAGATCCGTGTGTGGTTGTGGGTCTGGCAGATCGACGTCGATGACGTGCTTGATGCGGCCGGGATGTGAGGTCATCACCGCTACCCGCTGACCCAGGTACACGGCCTCGTCGAGATCATGGGTGATGAAGACGATGGTTGCGCCGGTTCGTCGCCACAGGGCGAGAAGCTCGTCTTGCAGTAGCTCGCGGGTTTGTGCGTCGAGAGCCGCATAAGGTTCGTCCATCAGCAGCACGCTCGGCTCGTAGGCCAGGCTGCGCGCGATCGCCACACGTTGCTTCATCCCGCCCGACAGCTCGTGCGGGTAGCGGTCGCGGAACCGGTCGAGCCCGACCCGTGTGAGGACCTCACGGGCCCGATCGCGCCGCTCGCGTCGGAAGAAGCCGGCGGCCTCGAGCCCGAGTTCCACATTCGACTGGGCTGTGCGCCACGGCAGTAGCGCGTACTGCTGGAAGATGATGCCTCGGTCCAACCCGGGGCCGGTGATCGGACTCCCATCCAGAGTGAGGCTGCCGGTCGTCGGCGACGTCAACCCGCCGATGAGGTCGAGCAGCGTGGATTTACCGCATCCACTCGGCCCGACGAGGGTGAGAAACTCACCTTCGTCGACCGTGAGGGAAATATCTTCCACTGCAACGAAGTTGCCGCCCGTCTGGCGATCGGGAAGGGTTTTGGTCAGGTTCTGCACGGAGATCTTCGGAGCGGTCACGGCGGATCACTTCTCCTCAGGTGCCGACGCCGCTTCGACGTCGACGAAGTCGTTGTATTCGTTGGTGTAGATGGACGACGCATCCAGCGGGGCATCGATCGCCCCGGTGGCCTTCAGCCAGTTTTCCCACAGCGTGAAGTCCTCATCGGTGATCTGTCCGTAGTGGGAGGGCACACCGAACCCGGTCCAGTACTCGAGGACGGAGGTGTCGTCGTTGGGCCGCTTCCGCGTTTCGATGATCTCGGTGAACTTGGCGATCACTTCCTCGCGCGGCGTGGTGCGTGCCCATTCGATTGCCTGTGCCACGCCGGTGGTGAAAGCACGGACGCCCTCCGGGTTCGCTTCGATGAAGTCGTTCCGAAACACATACTGACCACCGTCGATCGGGCCGTAGAGGCTCTTGCTGCTGAACAGCGGCCGCACTCCGCCATTGGCTACGGCGCGCAGACGAAACTGGCCGTGTAGTGAGACAGCGTCGAGCTGCCCGTTCCGCAACGCGGCCTCGAGATTGGGCGGCGGGAGAGTTACCAACTGCACCTGGTCGATCTGTGACTTGTCGAGTCCCGCTCTCGTGAGCGTGTTGTAGATGTCGGCCTCGTTCTGGCCGCCCAATGTATTGACACCGACCTTCTTCCCTATGAGGTCTTCCGGCCGGGTGATCGGGCTGTCCTCGGTCACGTAATAGCCGACGAACGTCTCCTCGTCGGTGCCGTAGTAGTTGAGTACTGCCGTGATCGGTGCGCCGGCGGAGACCAGTTTCGCGACCGCACCGGCGAATGCGCCGCCTACGTCCGTCGATCCTGTCGCGGCCGATTGGATGTCTTGTGGTCCGCTCGAGGTGTTGCCCACCCACTTCAGGTCGACCTTGCCGTCGAAGAATCCGAGGCTTTCCGCCAGCTCAGGTAACAGAACTTGGTTGGACCAGCCCTGATAGCGGATGGTGGTCACGCCGTCCTGAGTGGACGATGCGGAGTTTGCGCCGCACGCGGCAACCAGACTCAACACGGCGGCGATGAGCCCGATGCGACCGAGGGTTCTGTGTCGTGCGGTGGGTTTCACTGTGATCCTTAGCGTTCAAGCGCATGGCTGATGGACGGGGTGTCATTGCGACGGATTCAGCGTGCGGTTCTTCGCCGGCATCGGGAAGTATTGGAATCAGGCTGATTTCAGGTCCACGCCGCGCTCTCAATCTTCGGATGCTTGTTTGCGAGGGTTTTGCTAGCATCGCGGCCATGAATGTCGGCCCTACTCGTGCGCTCCCGGTGACTGCCGGGGCCTCTGTGGGTTGCGGCCGACACTTCCTTAAGCGAATGCCTGTCCTTACGCGAATGAACTGTCGCGGCATGCACTGTTGTGTCATGCACTGCTGCCGCTGACCTCGTCATTTCCTGTTATCTGCGCCACCCGGACCGACTACCGGAGCGGGTTCGTTGCGCCGCTGTATCCGTAAGGACATCTCGATGACTGCTGTACTCGCCCACCCCACCTCGGTCCATCCCACTTCGGCCCGCTCCACCTCGGGTCCCGCCCGGCAGGGCCGAGTGGTGGCGCCACGATTGCGGGTCTCCGACTCGCCGGCCGGCGCGGTCCTGCGCGTTGCGCGTAGCGGCGGCCCCGTATATCGAGATGCGGTTGTCCGGCACACCGGACTCAGCGCCGCAACGGTAAATAGGCAGGTCACATCGTTGCTCGAGGCGGGGCTGCTCGTCGAGCGCGGTGATCTCACCGCGGCCGGTGCAGTCGGCCGTCCACGGGTGCCTTTCGAACTGAACCGGCGCACTTTTTTCACCGTCGGAATCCACATCGGCTATCGCTCCACGACGATCACCACCCACGATCTGACCGGCCACATTCTCGGTGGTGTGCAGATTCCGACCAGTGTCGTCGACGGCGATCCGCTGGCGGCGCTGCAGCCCCTGACCGACTCCGTCAGCAAGCTCATCGCCCGGTGGCAAGGGCGGCTGCCGCTGTGGGTGGGGGTTGCGGTCGGTGGTCGGGTCGATGGCGCCGGACGTGTCCGCCATCGCAAACTCGGGTGGGACGACGCGCCTGTAGGTGAATACCTGAGCACAGCACTTCGTCTCCCGGTATCGGTGGCCTCGCATGTCGACGCCATGTCGGCTGCCGAACTCATGAGCCCCGATTCCAGTTTGGAGTCGGGTAGCACCCTATATTTTTATGCCCGTGAGACCGTCGAAATGTCTTTGACCATCGACGGCGCGGTCCATACACCGTCCGGGGGGCCCGGGACGTTGGCCCGTATGCCCATCGGCCCGACCGAGTATCTCGACCCTAACCGCACCGGCACACTCGAGGACGCGACGGGTGACTCCGGGGTGGTGTCTGCGGCGCTGGAGGCGGGACTCGAGGTGGATGCGATCGGGGACGTGCAACGACTCGCCAGAAGCGGAGATGCTGTTGCGTTGGCGTTGTTGCAGGAGCGTGCCCGCGTGTTGGGCAGGGCGGCCGGGTTGCTCGCTGATGTGCTCAATCCCGATCGCATCATCCTCGGTGGGCAGGCGTTCACCGACTTCCCCGAAGCGCTCGGCGACTTCGCGCGTGAGGTGCCCACGTCCACCTCGGGGAAACGGCACGATTTGCGGGTGACCGGTGCTCGTGGACTGGTTCAGCAGCACGCGGCCGGCACCGTTTCGCTCGCCGAGCTCTACTTCGAGCCACTGAAGGCAGTACGCAAAGCGGCAACGGAATGAATTTGGGCGGAGAGTGTTTCGATCCGATCGGGCATGAGAAGGCCCCTGCGGTACGAGATGAAGGCTGAAATTCGATCCTCGAGCCGCAGGGGTCATCGGTGCACCACACCAGGGGTGGTTTCATCCCTCTACTCAGGCGTTGTTCGTAGCGTGAATGCTCCGGGTCGCCCGTTCGGTGAGGAAGGCGAAGGCTGCGCCGAGCGTCAACCACAGAGTTGCCTGGGTGGCGAGCGAGGCCAATCGGAACTCCCACAGCAGCGTTGCAGGGAAGTCGTCACCGACCTCGTCGATCGTCGGCAGTACCAGGTATCCGATGACGACGATCGCGAGGAACGCTGCGATCGGGGCAACCACTCGCACGGTGAGGCTCTGCTCGGAAAGCCGCCGCGCCACGAAGACGCCGATGGTGACCGCGAGCAGACCGAGGATCACCGCGGCAAGCCACAACCAGGTGCGCTGCGCGATGGTTTCCGGGTCGCCCACGGCCGGTGGGTTTGCCGGGTACTTGAAGAACGGAACAGCCTCGATCGCAACCCAACCGAGCCCGGCAACGATCATTGCCAGCAACGCCCCGGATATCGCTGTGAGTCGGCGCGTGTAGTACAGCACCACTGCGAAGATGGCACCCAAAGCGAGGCCGGCCAGTGACGTAGCGAGGAACAATCCGGCGCGCTGACCATCGCGACTGACAAGCGGATCTTCCTCACCGTGTGAATGCCCACCGGCTTCGGCCGCCGCGTGCTCATGTGACTCGGCGGCTGCCGCAGCTTCTTCCAGTGCGATGGCCGCATCCACATGCGGCTCGCCGATAACGAACGCGACGCACCCGGCGAGAATGCCGGCGATCAGTCCGGCGAGGAGTCCGCGAATAAGTAGTTTTGTGAACGATTCGGTAGCGTGACGCGGCTGCGCCGCTGTCAGTGACACGGAAGGCCCATCAGGTGGCGACCGTCGTGCATGAGTTCGTGCATGAACATGCCGGTGCGGGAGACAGCCCCCTGATCGAATCCGACAATGTACAGCGCGAGCAGCGACAGCAGCACTACCACGAAGGAGAGTGCCGCAAGTTTCGTCGAATCGATCGATGTATCCGGTGCGTAGGCGAGTGCCACGGTGGTTCCTCCTGGGATTTCGCGTCCCCTAGGTCCGTGCGATGGCCCGAAGTGTCTGGCTGTTCAGTGGCGCGACCGCTCCGGAATTGCACCGGATTCCTGCCGAACCATCGCTTTGTCCTGCGAACTTTTGCACCGGATGGGCCAAAGTGTCAATCAGTGCTGGTCGATCAGCTCTTGGCTGGGACCACGTCGAGGACGACCTCGAACTCGAGCAGGGATGCACCCGAGGCCACCGGCTTCTGGCGTTCACCGGCGTGAGCCTGCCGAGCCGGGCCATCGCGCCAAGCCTCGAACGCTTCCTCGGTTTCCCATTGGGTGATGACGAAGTAGCGGTCCTCGCCCTTGACGGGGCGCAGGAGCTGGAAGCCGAGGAAACCTGGTGAGTTCTCCACGGCTTGTGCACGATTGGCGAAGCGCTTCTCGAGCTCGGCGCCCGCACCCTCGGGGATTTCGATTGCGTTGATCTTGACGACTGCCATGCGCGTCAGACTACTCCGCTACCGTGACGGTGATGTCGGACCATGATGCACTTCACGACGAAGGTGGAAGCGGTACTCCGATCCTGCTGCTGCACGGCCTCATGGGCAGTGCGCGTACGTGGCGTCGCCAGGTGCCGTGGCTGCGCGAACACGGCCATGTCTACACCTTCGACGCGGCCGGGCACGGTCGGCCGGAACCGGACGAGCTGACGACCGAAGCGTTCGTCGACGATCTGGCTGAGCACGTGGTTGTGATTGCGGAGCCGATGATCGTGATCGGCCACTCCATGGGAGCACTGCACGCCTGGGCCTTCGCGGCGGCGCATCCGGAGAGGGTGCGTGCTCTGGTCCTCGAGGACATGGCCCCGGACTTCCGTGGGCGGACGGCGCGAGACTGGGCGGCGATGATCGAGGAGTGGCCGCAGCCGTTCTCGACGGAAGATGCGGCGCTCGAATACTTCGGTCCCGTTGCCGGCCGCTATTTCCTCGACGCCTTCGAGCAGCGCGCGGACGGTTGGTATCTCCACGGTGACGTTGCGACCTTCCGTGACATTTCCGAGGAGTGGGGTGGCCGGCACTTCTGGGATCAGTGGCACGACGTCGACGTTCCGGCGTTGCTGATCGAAGGCGAGTTCACGATCACCCCGGAAGGTCAGATGCGGCAGATGGCCGACACGCATCCTGGCGCCCGATACGTGCGTGTCGCCGACGCTGGGCACCTCGTCCACGACGACCAGCCCGGCAGGTATCGCGAGGCGGTAGAAGACTTCTTACGTGACCTCGACCCGACGAATGTCACACGCGTTCAACACAACTGAACTGGTGTGACATTCGTCGGGAGGGGGACGGGTGGTGATCAGCCCTCGCCGGCGAGGGCGAAGAGGCCGTCGTCGGTCTGCTCCACGAGCCCGTCGACGAGCAGCGAATGCAGCGCCCGGTCACGCTGGCCGGGATCGGTGAGCCACACGGTGTCCAGGCGGGCACGTTCGACCGGATCGGTGCTCTCGCGTAGTACCGCCATCAACTTGCCGCGCACCTGCCGATCGGTGCCCGCGAACTTCTGCGTCTTCTGCCGTTCACCGGTGTAGGCGGGCCGGCCGGCGTCCACCCAGGCGCAGTGGGGCAAGGGGCAACGCCCGCACGACGGATTGCGGGCTGTGCAGACGGTTGCTCCCAGTTCCATCAAGGCCGCCGAGAATGTCGCGGCGCGGGCGCGGGTTCGCGGGAGTAGGGATTCCACGGCCGCGAGATCCCTGGTTGTGGAGGGCTTGCCGGGTTCGGCAGATCCGTCGACGGCGCGGGCCACCACCCGTCGCACGTTGGTGTCGACCACCGGCACCCTCTCGCCGTAGGCGAAGCACGCGAGCGCCCGCGCGGTGTAGGCGCCGATGCCGGGGAGTTTCAGCAGCGTGTCGACGTCGGCGGGAACGGTGTCGGCGTGCTCGGTTGCGAGGACCCCGGCGCATTCGTGCAGTCGCATCGCGCGACGCGGGTACCCGAGCTTCCCCCAAGCTCGCAATACATCCGCCTGGCTGGACGCCGCCATCGCGGAGGGAACCGGCCAGCGGCGAACCCACTCCTCCCAGATGGGAGCAACCCGCGCGACCGGGGTTTGCTGCAACATGATCTCGCTCATCAGGATGTGCCAGGCGGTGACATTCTCGCGCCGCCACGGCAGGTCGCGAGCGTGCGTCTCGTACCACGCGACGAGTGCGGAAGAGTCCACCGTCAACTGTCCTCACACCTTCTCTTGTCGCAGCGTAGGCCGGATTTCGCACCGTCGTAATGTGCCCGCCGGATCGCCGAAATCACGCGGGTGCACAATGGCCTCATGCCGAACTCAAACCCGATATCAGCCTGGAGGTCACTGCGCCAGGGTAACGAGCGTTTCGTCAGTGGAAAGTCGATCCACCCGAGCCAGGGGATCGCGGACCGCGCGAAGCTGGTCGACGGTCAGCATCCCACTGCCGTCGTATTCGGATGTGGTGACTCCCGAGTGGCTGCGGAGATCATCTTCGATCAGGGGCTCGGCGACATGTTCGTGGTCCGTACGGCTGGCCAGGCCATCGACGACTCGGTTCTCGGTTCGATCGAGTTCGCCGTGGACATCCTCAACGTGCCGCTCATCGTGGTTCTCGGTCACGAGGGGTGTGGCGCCATCAAGGCGACTCTGAACGCCCTGGACAACGGTGAGATTCCGAACGGGTTCATCCGCACTCTCGTGGAGCGCGTCACGCCGTCGGTCCTGATGGGGCGTAACGAGGGATTGACCACGCCCGACGAGTTCGTGGCCCGCCACGCAGTCGAGACCGGCGCGCTACTGGAGCAGCGCTCCCGCATTATCGCGGACCGTATCGCCAACGGCACCCTGGCTGTTGCGGGCGTCACATACAACCTCTCGGACAGCCGTATGCACCTGCAGGGTGTAGTGGGAGACATCGGCGAAACGGTCGCTTGAGGCGACACGCCGCACCTGGTGAGCGATACCGGTACGGCCCCGAACTACCGTTGACATCGTGCTAGAACCTAATGGACCGTTGCCCCCCGAGATCTACTGGCGTCGACGTGCGCTGGCGATCGGCGTCGGCGTCGTCGTGCTGGCTCTCGTGGTGTGGTTGATCAGTTCATTGGGCAGCGGGGACGATGACCCGGAAGCCGACGCTGCAGCGTCGACGTCCTCGCTCACTTCGGCGCCGCCGACCTCGAGCGATGAGGCCGAGGAGAAGAGTGCCGACGGCGAATCCGGGCGTTCGGGTGAGCCGGGTAACGCTGCTGCCGGTGTGGGTGGCTCCGACACAAGTGGTTCGGAATCGTCCTCCGCCAACTCGTCGAGTGGTGAACCGACGAGTGGTGAGTCGAGTGCGCAGCCGGTGCCTGCAGGGCAGTGCCCTGACCAGTCGCTTGCTATCAAGGTCAGCGGCGACAAGCCCACCTACAAGCTGGGTGAGGAACCGACCTTCACCACAGTGGTCACCAACATCGGCACCACGCCGTGTGAGCGTGACCTGGGCAGTGGCCTTCAGCAGGTGCTCGTCTACACGCTCGACGGTAACCACCGTCTGTGGTCCAACATCGACTGTTACCCGCAGTCGGAACCCGATGTTCGCACCCTTGCGCCCGGTGAGCAGGCAGTGTTCTCGGTGAAGTGGTCCGCGAAGACCTCGGCTCCAGATTGCCTGGAGAAGCCCGAGCCGCAGCGTGAGCCCATCGGGCCAGGCGCTTACACCGTGGTTGCGCAGTTGGGGCAGCTGCGCAGCAGCCCGGAGCCGTTCAACGTCGGTTGATCAGGCGCTGAACGGCTCAGCCTGCTCAGCCGCGGCCGGGAACGATGGACACGGTTCCCTTGCAGACCGCAGTCTGTGGGTTGATGAAGTGCCACGCTGCGCCGGTCTCGATGGTGACGGTGAAATCCACCGTTCCTGTTCCGGTCCAGGTGCGGTTGATCGGGATTCCGGGCTTCTGCTGCCAGGCAGTGGTCTCGCTTTCGCTGTGGCCGGACTGTCCCGTCGTCACGTTGTGCCAGTCGACGAGAACGCGGTTGCCGTACCAGTTGGGGCCGATGCTCGGAATGAGACCGCTCGGAGGTGCCGGTAGCTCGTTTCCGCCACTCAGCAGGAGTGAGGGTTCGAGATGGTCGGCGCCGGGGCGGCGTGATTCGCCGGATGCGGCGCGGACATTCCATGTGAATGACGGTGCCCAGAACAAGGGATTCGCGCTCGAGCACGACATTCCGGTCGACGTCGGTGGTTGAGCATTGGCGACAGCCCCGCCACCGGTCGCCAACGCGGTGCCGAGTCCAGCGGCGGTGAGCACCGTGGCGAACGTACGGCGCATCGAGTGGTTGCCCATTGTCAATCTCCTGTGGGTCGTGTGAGAGCGCTGTGTCGTTGTTGCGAGGACCGGACGGTCACCGCACTGGGTTACAGCGGCGACGACCACCGATCCGTTACAGAACGTATGGTCTGGATCTTCGTGGGGCAACAGATTCAGGCCGGAGTGTCAGTCGTAAGGCCCGGAAATCGAGGCTTCCGCGAGCCGTGATAGACCTTCGCGAATGTGGCGTGCCCACAGGCCGCCGATGCCTTCGACGGACTGCAGGTCGGCGGCGGTGGCCGCCAACAAGCCCTGCACGGTGCCGAAGGAATTGACCAGGCGATGAACCTGGTTGAACTGAAGCCGGGGCACACGGGTGAGCACCCGGTAACCACGTGGACTCATCGGAGCCTCGAGTGCTTCGAGAGTTCCGGGGTAGCCGAACGCGCGGGCCAGGGCAGTCAGGTCCAGGAGTGCGGTGTCGGTGATCGCGTCGAGGGCAACGAGCGCCGCATCGACCTCGGTGGTCGTGGCAGGACCGCGGCCTGCGAGGTAGTCGCGCACGATCAGTTGCCGCGACACCTCGTTGTCGCCCACCAGTTCTTCGAGCTGCAAGGCCAACTGACGGCCATCCGTACCCAACTCGAGGACGTCCTGCTCGATCTCCACCGAAACTCGTCGCACCATCTCGAGGCGCTGCACGACGGTCAGTGCATCCCGAAGGGTGACGAAGTCCTCGATCTCCACGACCGACAGCTGCCGTGTCACCTCGTCGAGGCGGGCCTTGTAGCGCTCGAGCGTGGCAACGGCCTGGTTGGCGCGAGAGAGGATCGTTGCGGAGCCTTCGATGACGTGGCGGATGTTGCCCACGTAGACCGTGACGATGCTCATGGACTGGCTGACCGACACCACCGGGTACCCGGTCTGTACGGCTGTGCGCTCGGCGGCGCGGTGCCTGGTGCCGGACTCGATTGTGGGTATCTTCGGGTCGGGCACCAGTTGCACGTTCGCACGCACGATCCGGCGGCCGTCCGTCGACAGCACCACGGCACCGTCCATCTTGGACAACTCACGCAGACGGGTGGGTGCGAACTCGACGTCCAACTCGAAACCGCCGTCGCACAGCTGCTCCATCCGGTCGTCGTAGCCGAGCACGATGAGTGCTCCGGTGCGTCCGCGGAGAATCCGCTCCAGACCGTCACGCAGTGCTGTGCCCGGCGCCAGACGGGCGATGGTTTCGCGCAGAACGGCCGAGGAATCGGCATCGGTCATCGCGAAACTCCTGCTGAGGTAGGCGTCACTTTCGGCAGGTCCGTCAGCGGAGTGCTTGTGGACCCAGGTTTACATTACCTAGCTATGAGCAGTACTTGGACCTTGCCCGATGACGCCACGCTGCCCGATCGGGCGGTCACATTCCCCGCCGCTGGTCGACCGCTTCCGCAGCATTGGTCGAAGTGTTTCGGTTGTGGTGACGATCAGCCGTCCGGCATGGCGATGAGTTTCACGGCAGGCGAGGGGCTCGAAGTGTGGGGCCGGCTCGAAGTCGCTCAGCGTTACCAGGGTGGACCCGGCGTGATTCACGGTGGAATTCTCTCCACCGCTTTCGACGAAGCCCAGGGCATGGCTTGCCAGGCGAGTGAGCGGCAGGTCGTCACTGGGCATCTCGAGATCGACTACGCCAGGCCGATCCCGCTCGGCTCCGTGCTCGAGATTCGTGCCCGCATCGACGGCACAGTGCGGCGGAAGATCTACACGAGCGCGGAAGCCGTCATCGTCGAAGGCCCCACCGCAGACCCGAATACGGTCGTGGGCACCTCGCGTGGCCTGTTCCTCACCATCACGGACGAACATTTCGTGAAGGTCCAACAGAGCGTCGCCGGTGAAGGTGCCTCCTCGATCTGACAGAACGTCTGCATATCGAGCACTGTTGCTCGGCAGTGCAGCGTCCTATGGAGGACGACCTGTCGTGAAAGACTCGGTCGAATGGAGCTGTTCCCAGCTATAGAACCGCACGAGTCCGGGTACCTCGAAGTGTCGGACGGTAACTCGCTGTACTGGGAGACCGTCGGCAAACCGACGGGCCTTCCGGTGGTCTACCTCCACGGAGGGCCTGGTTCCGGTTGCACCCTGGGGATGCGCAGATATTTTGACCCGAGTCTCCTTCGCGCTGTGTTGTTCGATCAACGTGGCTGCGGGCGCAGCACGCCCCTTGCCGACGATCTGGACACCGACCTCTCGACGAACACGACCGAGCACTTGATCGTCGACATGGAGCACCTTCGCGAACACCTGGGAATTGAGATGTGGGTTGTAGCTGGCGCGTCCTGGGGCGTCACTCTCGGTTTGGCCTACGCGCAAGCGCACCCCGACCGAGTGATCGGGATGGCCTTGGGTGCGATCACCTCGGGCAGCCGCAAGGAAATCGAATGGATCACCCGCGACATGGGGCGCGTCTTTCCGCGGGAGTGGGAACAGCTCGTCGAGCCGGTGCCGGAGGACGAGCGGGACGGTAACCTTGCGGCCGCATATTCGCGTCTGCTTACCCATCCTGATCCGAATGTTCGCGAGAACGCGGCACTTCGGTGGTGTGAATGGGAGGACACCCACGTGTCCCTGGTGCCCGGATGGGCTCCACTCCCCAGATACCGGGATCCCACCTTCCGAATGGTGTTCGCCCGCCTCGTTACCCACTACTGGGGTAATGACTGCTTCCTAGTCGAAAACCAACTACTCGACGGAATGACCGAGCTTGCCGGCATCCCCGCGGTCCTCGTCCACGGCCGCTACGACGTATCCGGTCCACTCGACACCGCATGGGAACTGACTCGACGGTGGGACGGTGCCCGCCTCGTCATCGTCGACGACGCCGGCCACGGCGGCGGCAGCTTCACCTGCGAGCTCGCCGAAGCGATCAATTCTTTCGCTGCAACGACCAACTCATGTCAGTTCGAACTCGAACGATAAGAACTATGCGCAGCGTGGGTCGATAGCTGACCATTGCGACAGCTCAGTACTGGCTACAGGCATGGGATCTCAGGGCGAACCGTGACGCCTACTGCAACCCTAGTGTGCGAAGTGCGCCGCTCAGGTCGGACACCTCGGTTACGCGCATGCCCCTCGGGGCATCGCCGGAGTCCATGGGAACGATCGCACGGGTGAATCCAAGCCGCGCGGCCTCCGCCAACCGGCGCCCGACGCCGGGGACCCGTCGGACTTCGCTCGCAAGGCCGACCTCGCCGAGCACGACCGTCCCGTCCGGAACGGGTCGTTCCTTCACCGCTGACGCCACCGCCACTGCCAGCGCCAAGTCAGCGGAGGGCTCGGTCATCCGCATGCCGCCGACGGTCGCGGCGTAGACGTCGTTCTTGGCGATCGGCACTCTGCAGCGCCGGTCGAGCACAGCCAGCACCATTGCGACCCGTGCGCTGTCGAGGCCACTGACCGCCCGCCTGGGTGCGGGCATGCTGGTGGCAGCGACGAGTGCCTGCACCTCGCCGAGCAGCGGCCGCTTGCCGTCCATCATCACTGTGACTGCCGTGCCGGGAACCGACTCCGCCCGATGATGCAGAAACAAGCCGGATGGATCGCTGATACCGGCGATTCCGTCCTCTCGGAGTTCGAAACAGCCCACCTCGTCGGCGGCACCGAACCTGTTCTTGACGCCACGGATCATGCGCAGCGTCGAGTGCTTGTCTCCCTCGAAGTGGAGAACCACGTCCACGAGGTGTTCGAGTGATCGGGGACCGGCCACCGCACCGTCCTTGGTGACGTGGCCGATGAGCAGCACGGGCACGCCGCTCGCCTTCGCCAGTGACGTGAGTGCACTCGTCACCGCCTTGACCTGGGTGACACCGCCAGTGACGCCGTCGACGTCCGCGGCAAGCATCGTCTGGACCGAGTCGACGATCAGCAGGGTCGGCCGAACCTGTTCGACATGCCCGAGCACCATCGCCAGATCCGATTCTGCGGCGAGATAGACGCGTTCGTGGACGGCGCCCGTACGGTCTGCACGCAGCCGCACCTGCCCCGCAGATTCCTCGCCGGTGACATACAGGGAACGGTCGTCGTCCCCGCGCCGCGCCCACTGGTGCACAACCTCTAGCAGCAACGTGGATTTTCCCACCCCGGGCTCTCCTGCGAGAAGAACCACAGAACCGGGAACTACACCGCCCCCGAGAACACGGTCCAGTTCGCCGATGCCCGTCGACTTCGCGCGGGTGGTGGTTCCGTCGATCTTCGTGATGGGGCTGGCCGGAGTGGACGGGAGCACCGCCGCGGCACCCGCACGAGCCAGAGATGCACCGGGACGACTCGACACTGCGGCCGCGACCGAGACCTCGTCCATCGTGCCCCAGGCGCTACATTCCGGGCAGCGCCCGACCCACTTGGGCACGGCACACCCGCACGAGGAACAACGAAAACTCGTCTTGATCTTGGCCACGCGGTCAGCCTATGCAGAGCCGCAGACAACACCAGCGATCAGGCAGAACGGTTCAGTGTCCGCCTTCGGCTTGCAGAACGGTTCAGTGTCCGCCTTCGGCTTGCAGAACGGTTCAGTGTCCGCCTTCGGCTTGCAGAGCAGTTCAGTGTCCGCCTTCGGCTTCCACGGGCGACTTGTCGGACACATGGCGATCCCGCTCGTGACCGGCATCGATCGGAGTCGGAACGGTGACCTCGCCGGCATTCTCGAAGGAGAACGTGATCGGGATCGTGAGTCCGGGGCGGACGCCTTCCGTCAGGTCTTCGAGCACAACGAGGACGACGTCACTCGGTGCGTCGGTGTCGTCTTCGGTCTGGCTCTCTGCCTCGGCGAGCGCCGCCGTGTCCTCGTTGGCTGTTCCGGCGCTCAGCGAGACCTTCGGTGCGATGGCCACGCTGCCGGCCCCTTCGGCGATGGAGACGGAACCGGCGAACTCGGTCGAGATGTCGGTCAGGGTGACCGTGTCGGTCTCGCTTTCGTTGACCGCAGTGAAGGCCAGGACAGCATCGCCGCCTGCTTCGAGGCTGTACTGCGCGCCGACCGGGTGCTCGATGTGCACGTTGCGAAGCTCGACCGATCCGACATCGGCGGGCGTGCCGTTCACTGCGGCTACTTGCGTTGCGGTCTGGCTGATCTGTCCTGCGCCACAGCCGGACAGCGCGAGAGCACCGCCAGCGGCGAGAGCGACGGCAGTGGCGACTCGGCGAGTCGACTTGTCGAGAGCTGTCACGGTTTGTCCTCCATGGCGTCAGATACGAACTCCACTAGGCAGAGTAGTAGTTCTGCGGTAGCCCCTGCTCGTCGGGTGCCGAAGCGGCGTGGCGTGAGTTGTCGAAGCGGCACGGCGCGGGAACTCGCAAATGCTTGCCGGAGTGCACGTTAGGGGTAGTTGACGGCATGATTTCGGTCGTCCGTAATGCACGTATCGGCGCCCCTGTCAAGTCCTACGTCCCGTGCTCGGCACCCCTGACCTGCACCGTTGATGCGACGCCGTTTTGGTCGCGTGTTAAACTCGTAAGATCGAAAGGGGCACGGGACAGATGATTTTTAAGGTCGGAGACACCGTCGTATACCCCCACCACGGTGCGGCGCTGATCGAAGCAATTGAAACCCGCACCATCAAGGGTGAGCAGAAGGAATACCTGGTTCTCAAGGTCGCTCAAGGCGATCTCACAGTTAGGGTTCCAGCAGACAATGCAGAGTACGTCGGAGTCAGGGACGTAGTCGGCCAAGAAGGTCTAGACAAGGTGTTCCAGGTGCTGCGGGCGCCGCACACCGAGGAGCCCACAAACTGGTCGCGCCGGTACAAGGCGAACCTCGAGAAGCTTGCATCCGGTGACGTCAACAAGGTCGCCGAGGTCGTCCGTGACCTGTGGCGACGTGAGCAGGACCGTGGGCTGTCGGCCGGCGAGAAGCGCATGCTGGCCAAGGCTCGTCAAATCTTGGTCGGTGAACTCGCTTTGGCCGAAGGCACCGACAGTGACAAAGCCGAGACGATCCTCGACGAGGTTCTCGCGGCCGCGTCGTAACAGCCACAAAAACAGTGACCGAACTGAAAAGTCCGGTAATAGCTCTGGTGCCCGCCGCAGGTCGGGGAGTGCGATTGGGTGAAGACAAGCCCAAGGCATTCGTCGATCTCGGCGGGAGAGCCATGCTTGCGCACGCGGTCGATGGGCTCCTGGCTTCGGGAGTGGTCGACCGCGTTGTCGTTGTGGTGCCGGCAGACATGATTCACACGGTGGCCGATCTGCTTCCCGGCGGCGTGCAGGTGGTGGTCGGTGGCCGTGAACGCACCGATTCGGTGCGGGCAGGTTTGGATGCGGCGCCCGACGCCGAACTGGTGCTCGTTCACGACGCGGCCAGAGCGCTCACCCCGCCGGAGCTGATCAGACGAGTCGTGGCGGAGTTGCGGTCCGGAAGTGATGCGGTGATTCCCGTACTTCCGGTCGCGGACACGATCAAGACCGTGGACGGTGCGGGCGTCGTCGTCGGAACACCGAATCGAGCCGATCTGCGAGCAGTACAGACGCCGCAAGGCTTCTCCGCCCGACTGCTGCGCAACGCCTACGAGGCGGCCGGCGAGAACGCGACCGACGACGCCGGGCTCGTGGAGCGAATGGGTCGGAGCGTGCGAACGGTCGCGGGCGAACCCCACGCATTCAAGATCACCACACAATTGGACCTGCTGCTGGCGCGTGCGCTGGTAGGGGAGGGAACGTAAGTGCGAGTCGGTATCGGCACGGATGTGCATCCGATCGAGCCGGGACGGCCCTGCTGGATGGCCGGGCTGCTGTTCGAGGATGCGGACGGCTGCGAAGGCCACTCCGACGGAGACGTCGCGGTGCACGCCCTGTGCGACGCGTTGCTCTCTGCAGCCGATCTGGGCGATCTCGGGTCGGTGTTCGGGACGGGGCGCCCCGAGTGGGACGGCGTCACCGGGGCGGCGATGCTGACGGAGGTTCGCCGACTTCTCGACGAGGCGGAGTTCGACGTGGGGAACGCGGCCGTTCAGATCATCGGGAACCGCCCGAAGATCGGCCCACGCCGTGCGGAGGCACGCACGGTGCTCGGCGACATTCTCGGGGCACCGGTATCGGTATCGGCGACCACCACGGACGGGTTGGGTCTCACTGGTCGCGGCGAGGGTATAGCCGCTGTGGCGACCGCATTGGTCATGGCACGCAGTACGGGCAGGTAGGATCGCTGGTCGTGACCTTGCGCCTGTTCGACACCGAGACCAGGGCCCTGCGCGACTTCGTTCCGCTGGCCCCAGGCCGTGCATCCGTGTATCTGTGTGGTGCAACGGTGCAGGGCGACCCCCACATCGGGCACGTGCGCAGCGGCGTGGCCTTCGACGTTCTCCGCCGGTGGCTTCTTGCCCACGACTACGACGTCGCGTTCGTTCGCAATGTCACCGACATCGACGACAAGATCCTGAACAAGGCGGCGGAGGCGGGCCGCCCCTGGTGGGAGTGGGCGTCGACGTACGAGCGCTCGTTCTCGTGGGCCTACGACCAATTGGGTGTGTTGCCGCCGTCCGTCGAGCCGCGCGCCACCGGTCACATCACGCAGATGGTCGAGATGATGCAGCGCCTCATCGACAACGGTCATGCATACGCGGCCGGCGGTGACGTTTACTTCGACGTGCTGAGCTATCCGCAGTACGGCAGCCTGTCCGGCCACAAACTCGACGACGTGCATCAGGGCGAGAACGTCGCGGAAGGCAAACGCGATCCACGCGATTTCACGTTGTGGAAGGCCGCGAAGCCGGGTGAACCCTCCTGGCCCACGCCGTGGGGGCGCGGCCGTCCCGGGTGGCACCTCGAATGCTCGGCGATGGCGGAGTTCTATCTCGGTGGGGTGTTCGATATCCACTGCGGTGGCATGGATTTGGTGTTCCCGCACCACGAGAACGAGATCGCGCAGGCCAAGTGCGCGGGCGACGGTTTCGCCCAGTACTGGATGCACAACGGTTGGGTCACCATGGGTGGCGAGAAGATGTCGAAGTCTCTCGGCAACGTGCTGTCCATCCCCAACGTGTTGAAGAAGGTGCGTCCGCAGGAGTTGCGCTACTACCTCGGCAGTGCGCATTACCGGTCGATGCTCGAGTACTCCGATACGGCGCTCGACGAAGGTGCTGCGGCGTATCGGCGTATCGAGTCGTTCGTCCAGCGCACCGGAGAGCGTGCCGGGACGGTGGTGCTCGGTGAATGGACCGAGGCGTTCGCCCGCGCCCTGGACGACGATCTCGGGGTACCGGCCGCGCTCGCCGAGGTGCACGGCCACGTTCGTGAGGGTAATACCGCCCTCGACGCGGGTCGTCTCGACGACGCGCGCGATATCGCGTCGCAGGTTCGTGCGATGATGTCGATCCTCGGAGTCGATCCCTTGGACCGCCATTGGGCGCAGGAGAGCGCCGACGCTTCCGCTGGCCACGCTGCGCTGGACGTCCTCGTGCGCGCAGAACTGGATCGACGTCAGCAGGCACGTGCCGAGAAGAACTGGGCAGTGGCAGACGAAGTCCGTGATCGGCTGGTGCAGGCCGGTATCACGGTGACCGACACACCCAATGGGCCCGAATGGGCTCTCGAGGCAGGGCAGTAGCAATGGCAGGAAACTCGAGTCGCCGCGGAGCGGTCCGCAAGGCCGGAACCAAGAAGGGGCAGGTGGCCGGGTCCGGCGGTCGTCGGCGCAAGGGCCTCGAGGGTCGCGGGGCAACCCCACCGGCCGAGGCTCGCACCAAGCACCCCGCCGCGAAACGCGCGGCGCGTGCTGCGAAGGCTGCCGACAAGTCGGCTGGGGGCAGGGGACGTCCGGCAGGTGGCGGCAGGTCAGGCGGACGCAAACCGGCCGACGCTCCCGAGAACGTGCTGGGCCGCAACCCGGTGCTCGAATGCCTGCGTGCGGGCGTTCCTGCGACCGCACTGTACGTGGCGGTCGGCACCGATAGCGATGATCGACTGAAGGAGTCCGTGCAGCGGGCCGCGGACACCGGGATCTCGATTCTCGAAGTGCCGCGGCACGAACTGGACCGGATGAGCGCCAACGGTATGCACCAGGGTGTTGCCCTGCAGGTGCCGCCCTACCGCTACGCGCATCCGGACGATCTGATCGCCGAGGCTCGCAAGCATCAGGAAGCTCCGCTGCTCGTCGCGCTCGACAACATCACCGACCCGCGCAATCTGGGTGCGGTCGTGCGGTCCGTCGCCGCGTTCGGTGGTCACGGCGTGGTGATTCCGGAACGCCGAAGCGCGGCGGTGACGGCGGTGGCGTGGCGGACCAGCGCGGGCGCCGCAGCACGCTTACCTATTGCGCGCGCCACCAATTTGACCCGCACCCTGAAGGATTGGGCGTCGAAGGGCGTTCAGGTCATCGGTTTGGACGCCGGTGGCGACACCACTCTGGACGAGTTCGACGGAACGGGACCGGTTGTGGTGGTCGTCGGATCCGAAGGGAAGGGTCTGTCGCGGTTGGTGCGCGAAAACTGCGACGCGATCCTGAGCATTCCGATGGCAGGCCCGGTCGAATCCCTCAATGCGTCGGTCGCCGCCGGCGTGGTGCTGTCCGATATTGCACGCCGGCGGCGTTCCTGACGCTGGTTCTAGCTTCCGTTCTGCAAGACGTTGCTGATCACGTCACCGACGAACCCGGCAGGATCTTCCAGCACTGCGGAACCGGAACCGCCTTCACCGTCCGACGACCCGAATCCGGCTCCCGCCGAACCCGAGGTGATGGATTCGCCGAGGTTCTTGTCGCGGATCTGCACCCAGGTGTCTGACACGGTCTGCTGGGTGGCGAAGAATGCAACGTCGACGTCCGACCTGGTCTCGAGGTAGGTGCCTACGGCGGCGTCGTCAGGCACCAGGTAGGTGACCTCGAGCGTCACGGTCTTGCTGCCGATGGTGTCGACCGGCCACGTGCCGTGCACCGTCACCGTTCGGTCGTCGATGTTCACGGTCGGAGTGACGGCCTCGGTCTTCTGCCCGCCGATGAGATGAAATGCGTTCACTTCTGCACTGCCGTGGAGGTACTCGAACCCGGCGGGGTAGTGGTCGGTGATTGCCTCGATCGACCGTACCGGGATGCTGGTGGCCGCGATGGTTGTGCGGAAGGTGACCTTTCCGCCCGCCGCGGCCGTTCCGTCGCCCACGACGGACTTGGTGATTGTCAGATTGCTGGTGTTCACCGAGTTCGAACTCGGGTGTTCGGTGTCCGCTGATGCGGTACCGGAACCGATCAGTGTGAGGCTGACGGCGGTGGCCGCGACGGCTGTGCTGGCGACGAGGCGTCGCAGCGAGAAGCGAGACATGCAGTTCTCCGTTCGGTGCATGGGTCGGTCGGCGCAAGTGAGCGTCGACACTGGCGTGGGTCACATCACGAATTGGTAATCGTTGTGACCTGTCTCATACATATACGGATGTCCAACTCGGAATGCAAATTGTCCGTTTCGTGCCCCAGGGCCGCTCGACCTGCAAGTATGCGGTACTTGCGGTTGCAGTCATTGGGTGTTGCCGTGAAGTGCGAACACTACGAATTGGTGACGGTGAGCCGCTGTTCTCGTTGGAGACTGGTTCCCGACGATGTGGTGATCGAGTGTTCGGCGGCCCGGACGAAGCGAAGTCGGTGTCCGGGTCGTAGCTGTGCGACGATCGGGAGGTCCTCGGTCGACACCACGGCGATCACCGGGTAACCACCCGTCGGCGGGTGATCGGCGAGGAAGAGGATGGGCTTCCCGTTGGGTGGGACCTGCAGTGCGCCGGCCACCATTCCCTCACTCGGTAGTTCGCCCCGCCGGCTGCGGTGCAGGGGGCCGGGGCCGTCGAGCCTGGCGCCGATTCTGTTGGTGTCGTTGGTGATCGACCATTCTTGTTCGAGTAGTGCTCGGATCGAGGCGGGTGTGAACCAGTCGTCTCTGGGGCCGAGATGCACGCGCAGGGAAACGGGGCTTTCCGGTGGCACCGGAGGGGGAATGAAGTCCTCCGCGGGCCAGTCCGCCATGTCGGTTCCGACGAGGAGTTGGTTCCCGGGTTCTATCGGGTCGGGACCGAGTCCGGCCAAGATGTCGGTGGACCTGCTGCCCAGCACTGCGGGGGCGTCGATTCCGCCGCGGACGGCCACGTAGGTGCGGAGCCCGGCGTCCGGAACGCCGATCTCGAGAACGTCGCCGGTGTGCAGGTGCAGCATCGTGTAATCGGCGACGGGCTTCGAATTGACGGTCACGGTCGCTCGCGCGCCGGTGACGGCAACTGTGGTCGAGCCGACCGAACGCAGCGCCAACCCGCCCACGGTTGCTTCGAGAGTTGCGGCATGAATCTTGTTGCCTACGAGTCGGTTTGCAGCATCGTGTGAATCGCGGTCGACGGCACCGGACTCGCCCACGCCGATCGCAGCGCTGCCCGGCCTGCCGCGGTCCTGAACCGTGGTGAGGGCGCCTTTCCGCACTACTTCGAGCCACGCCATCGCTCGATTGTCCCGCATCAGGGTGCGTACCGAAAGGTGTTACACGGCGTGAAAGCGCACGGTGACTCCGGGACGCAGCAATGCTGCAGGGGTGCGATCCGGGTCCCACATCTGCTCGTCGGTGCGGCCGATCAACTGCCATCCACCCGGCGAACTACGCGGATAGATGCCACTGAACTCGCCCGCCAGGCCCACCGCGCCGGCGGGCACGCTCGTGCGCGGCTCGGATCGCCTGGGAACGTGTAGACGTGTGTCGCCCCCGGCAAGGTAGCCGAATCCGGGGGCGAATCCGCCGAAGGCGACGGTCCACGGGGTGCCCGAATGTACAGTGATCACCTCGTCGGTGCTCAGGCCGGTCAGCTCCGCGACCTCACCGAGGTCGGGGCCGTCGTAGTGCACCGGGATTCCGATCTCCTCGGCGTCGCTGTCACCGGTTGCCCTGTCGGGGGTGGTGGACCGGACCCAGCGGACCACCTTGTCGTGCCCGATCGCCTCGGGGTCGAAGCGCACGAGCACGGTTCGTGCGGCCGGAACCAACTCCCACACTCCGTCGGGCCGGGTGCTGTCGAGCGCGCGGTAGTGGGCCAGAGTGGCATCCAGATCACCGAACTCTGCGAGTACCGCGGCTGCACCGACTTCGAGGAGTTCCATCACACAAACGGTGTCACGTCGATGCCTTCGGCGTCCAGAAGGTCACGGACGGCTCGTGCCATGGCGACCGCGCCGGGGCTGTCGCCGTGCACGCACACCGATTCGGCGGGGGAGTGGACCGCGGTGCCGTCGACGGCTTCGATCGTGCCGTCGGTCACCAGCCGGCGAACCCGCTCGGCGGCTGCGGCGGGGTCGTGGATGACGGCGCCCGCCTCGCGTCGAGACACGAGAGTTCCTTCGGGGGTGTAGGCGCGGTCGGCGAACGCCTCCGCGACGGTGCGCAGACCTGCGTGTTCCGCTTCCACCAAGAACACCGAGCCGGGCAGACCGAGGACGGGGAGGGTTTCGTCGTAAGCGCGGACTGCGTCGACGACGGCACGGGCTTGCGCGCGGTGATGGACGATCGCGTTGTAGAGGGCGCCGTGCGGTTTGACGTAGGCGACCGCGGAGCCGGTGGTCTGGGCGAGACCGTCCAGTGCCCCGAGCTGGTAGATGACGTCGGCGGTCAGGTCGGCGGGTGCGATGTCGATGAAGCGTCGGCCGAAGCCGGCCAGGTCGTGATACCCCACCTGGGCGCCGATCCGCACTGTGCGTGCTGCCGCGGAACGACACGTGGTCAGGAGGGTGGACGGGTCGCCCGCGTGGAATCCGCACGCAACGTTGGCGCTGGTGACCACGTCGAGGAGGGCATCGTCGTCCCCGAGGGTCCACGCCCCGTAGCTTTCCCCGAGGTCGCTGTTCAGATCGATGGCCGCCACGTACTCGATCCTAGAGTGCATCTGAAAACTCCAGGTCGGGATCAGACGCCACGGGAAAGTCGACGTGACATCGTGGCGATCATCGCGATGTGGACCATCGCCTCATGACGGTCGAGTCGGGTCGGCGAGGTGACCCGCGTAGCCGCTGTCGGCCTACACCAACTCGATCGTGGAGAACTTCTCCCGCAGTGCGCCAGCAGCAACCCGTTCGAGTCCACCGAGCCTCCGGTTCCGCCCCGCGAGCTGGACGACCTGCCCGTATTATGAAGGGAACCACCCGACCCGTTGCTGGCGAACCAAGTATGAGAGGAGCCGAAGATGACCGACGTCAACACCAAGGTCGTCCGGCAGAAGCTCATGCAGACCGCGGTCCTCGACAAGATCGATCGCGGGCATCTCTCGGTCGACACCGAGCAGGTGTACCGCAGCCTGCGGACCGTCCGCCAGCGAGTCAGCGGCGGCCCGCTCATGAACGGGTACCTGGACCGCTGGGAAGAACTCGTTCACGGAAACGACATCGACGGCATCCGCCTCATCGTCGCCTCCGACGACGAGACCGGTACCGAAATGCGGAACCTGTCACCGTTGTCGGTGCTGCTGAGCGAGGGCGAACGTCTGCGGGTTCTCGATGACCTGCGGGGCCGGCTGACCGGGTGAACCGGGAACAACTCGGACGCGCGATCAAAGCTGCCTGCGCACATCTCGACGAGACGCGGGCCAAGGACCACGAGTTCGTCGCGGCCCTTGTCGACGGCGGCATCGTCACCGCCGACGAGATCGTCGGCCGGATCGATCGCTGCGGCATCGACTGGCCACCGACCTACACCCCGAATAAGGATCTCGCCCTCGACCGAGCCCACAGGTGGCTGACCAACAGGCGATGACGATCATGACCTATTCCCAGGGAGGGCATTCGCGGTCGCATTTGACGGCACGGCCCATGACGATCTCGCCGTGCTCTTCGTGACGCTCGCTCAGGTATGCGTAGGCGCTGCGGGGGAGTCGGTGACGATCCTGCCCGTGTTTGCGCGCCGAGACCGACCGATCAGGCGGCAGGCGATGTAGATCACGAATGAGATCGCGGTGACGAAACTCGAGACGGGCACGCCCGGCGCGAGCGAGAGCAGGATTCCGCCGACGGCGGCGATCTCGGCGAAGACGATGGACAGAACGGTCGCCCGCAGTGGGCTGGCCGTCACGTACGCGGCTGCGGCAGCGGGGGTGATGAGCAGGGCCATCACCAGCAGTGCCCCGACGATCTGTACACCCAGCGCGGCCGTGATGCCGACCAGTACGGCGAACACGATGGACAGTTTGCGGACCGGGACGCCGCGGGCCTCGGCGACCTCCGGGTCGGTGCTCGCGAACAGTAGTGGGCGGTAGATGAAGATGATCGCGCCGATGACGAGGACAGCGCACAAGGCCAGCAGTTCGAGTCCGGTGCTGCCGGGGGCCACGATTTGCCCGACCAGCAGTGAGAAGGCGGAACCAGTTCTGCCCTCGTATGCCCACATGAACAGTACCGACAGGCCCAGGCCGAAGGCCATGATCACGCCGATAACCGAATCGCGGTCGCGGGCTTTGGCGCCGAGCAAGCCGAAGAGCACGGCCGCGACCACCGAGCCGGCGATGGCGCCGAGGCCGACGCTCGTGCCGATCAGCAATGCCGCCGATGCACCGGTCAGGGACAGCTCACTGGTGCCGTGGACGGCGAACGACATCTGCCGACTCACGATCAGCGGTCCTATGACACCGGCCAACAAACCCAGGACCGCACCGGCGATCAACGCTTGCTGGACGAAGTCGTACTGCAGCAGTTCTACGGTGGTCGACACGTCGAACATCCGGGAGAGGGCTTCGCCGAACTTGCCGTTCATCCGTGATCCTCGTCTGTGTGGTGCACGCCTTCGCCGGGGCGCAACCCGCCTGCGCTGCCGAGCGCATCGATGGCGTCACCGGTCCCGACCACCACGAGTCGGCCGCGCACATGCAGCACCTCGACGTCCGTGCGATACAGCTCCGACAACACCTCCGACGTCATCACTTCCTCGGGTGTGCCGATCCGGAACTGGCCGTCGACGAGGTACAGGACCCGGTCGACGAGCGGCAGGATCGGGTTGATCTCGTGGGTCACGAAGAGGACTGCGGTGTCGTGGGTGCGGCGACGGCGGTCGATGAGGGAGGACACCAGATGTTGGTTTGCCAGGTCCAGGCTCAACAGCGGTTCGTCGCACAGCAGGATCTTCGGGTCGCCGACGAGGGCTTGCGCGATGCGGAGGCGTTGTTGTTCGCCGCCGGACATCGATCCGATGGGTGCGTCTGCGAACGCTTCGGCACCCACCTGGTGGATGGCGTCGTCGACGATCGCCCGGCGCGAGTGGCGGCGGAAGATGCCGGTGCCCCAAAGGTGGCCGTCGATGCCGAGCCCGACCAGGTCGCGGCCACGAAGTGGTAGTCCGTCGTCGATCGACTTCTGCTGTGGGATGTAGCCGACGTGCGCGTTTCCGGTGCGGGCCGGTTCGCCCGCGATCCGGGCAGTGCCCGCGCCCAACGACAGTTGTCCGAGCAGAACCTTGAGAAGCGACGTCTTGCCGGAGCCGTTCGGTCCGAGGACGGCGATGAACTCTCCGGGCCGCACCTCGAGATTCAGATCGTTCCACAGCGTGCGGTCGCCGAACGACAACCGCGCATCCGTCAGTTCCAGTGCGGGTGCGCGGTCGGGGGCAGGGGAAGGTGTGGGGGGTTCTGTCACGAGAAGGTCGGTTCTGTTGGCTGAATCATGCAGGGGTTTCGAGCGCTTCGGCCAGGGCTGTGGCGTTCGCGGTTTGCCACTGAATGTAGTCCTGGCCCTCGGGCAGGGTCTCGGTAACTTCCACAACCGGAATCGACGACTCTTCGGCGGTGCGGCGAATGTCCTGAGTGACGCGGTCCTGGGTTTGGACGTTGTAGATCAGTACTCGGACCTGGTGGTCCGTGAGGATGCGCCGAGTGTCGGCGATCGCGGCAGGCGCGGGCGCATTGCCCTCTTCGATCGCGCTGGTGAACTCTTCGGGTGTCAGGTCACGCGCGCCCACCGATTCGAGGAGGTAGTGGGCGAGGGGTTCTGTCTGTGCGACAGGGGCGCCGGGGTGGGCCGCGGCGATACCGTCCGTGATGGCGGTGATGTCCTGCAGGTCCGCATGGAATGCGTCGGCCCGTGCGCGGTACCCGTCGGCGCCGGCCGGATCGAGTTCGGTGAGCTTGTCGGCGATGGCGCTTGCGGTGGCGTCGACCGTCGGGACGTCGAACCACACGTGCTCGTTCACGGCACCGTGTTGGTGGCCGTGATCGTGCCCGGCGTGGTCGGAGTCGGAGTGCTCCGACTCGGAGTGGTCGTGCTCCGCATGATCGTGCCCGGAGTGGATGCCTTCCATCAACTCGAACGCGTTGACGGTTGCCCCGCCGGGGCCGGCGGAGTCGAGTATGTCGTCGACGAAGCCGTCGTAGCCGCCGCCGTTGTAGACGAGCAGCGAGGCGTCCGAGATCTTCGCAGCATCGAGGGGGCTGGCCTCGAACGAATGCGGATCGGCCGACGGCTCGTCGATGATCGAGGTCACCTCGATCCCGTCACCGGCAATGGCTTGGGCAACGCTGCCCCACACGTTGGTGGAGGCGACCACTGTCAGCTTGCCGTCGTCTGGTGACGAGCCGCAGGCCGTGAGGGTGAGTGCGGCCACCGACGCGGCGACCATGATCGTCGCGGCGCGTAGGCCGGTGGCGACGCGTGCTGAAACCACTGAGAACTCCGAACCCGCACTAATGCTATTGGAAACCGTTACCGTTGCACATTAGCGGATTCGTGCAGGTAGCGCACTCCTGGGTCGGTAGCCTGGCATCAACGCGAAGTCGGACGACATGCGGACGTCACGACGTAGCGCGCCCACTCACAGGTCGAACGAAAGGGGACGGCGGTGAACAGGCTCGACGACAAGAAGGTCGTCATTACCGGAGCGGCGAGCGGTATCGGCCGGTCGGCTGCGCAATTGATGGCTGACGAAGGCGCGCAGGTACTGATTGCTGACCTGCACGAGTCGGCGGCGCAGGAGGCGGCTCGCGAGATCCGCGATGGCGGGGGCGCCGCGGTCGGGGTGGGTGTGGACGTGATGGACGAGGCGTCGGTCGCCGTGATGATCGAGCGCGCGGTCGCCGAGTTCGGTGGCATCACCACGCTGTGCAACCACGTCGGCGGCAGTGATCCGAAAAAGGACCTCGACCTGCTCAGGCTCGACCTCCACGAGTGGGACCGGGCGATGACGCTCAACGCGCGCAGCACCGTGGTGGCCTCACAGTTGGCGATCCCGCACATGATCGAGGCAGGCGGCGGGTCGGTCATCAACACCGCCTCGGTGGGGGGACTTCTCGGCGATTCGCTGCAGTGCGCGTACGGGTCGGCGAAGGCAGCGGTGATCCGGCTGACGCAGTACATCGCGACGCAGTACGGCCGCCAGGGGATCCGCTGCAACGCGGTGGCGCCGGGCGCGATCATGACGCCGGCGTTGCGGGACAACCTGCCCGCAAAGGTGGTCGCCGACATTCAGGGGGCCAACGCGTTGGACATGCTCGGTAGCCCGGAGGATATCGGGTACGCAATGGTCTACCTGGCATCGGACGAGTCCCGGTACATGTCGGGGCAGACGCTGGTCGTCGACGGCGGGTTGACCGCCCAGAGCCCGCTCGCTTCCGCTCGCCGTTCGATGGTCGGCGACTGAACGGGTGCGAGTGTAGGAGGCCGGTGGTCGACGTTCGTGCCATCACCGGGCCGAGGTCGCAGCGTTACCAAAAGACGATGCCGGGTCAACCGTGTTCCGTCCGACTCAGCGGAATCGAGGTTGGTGACCGTGTGTGCGGTACTTCTCGGGCTCGTCGAGGGCGCAGTCGCGTAGGACACGCACGAGCGGTGTCGTCCGTGTTTTCAGAAATACCAAACTGAAATTGCTCGAGGGTGCGTCGTCGAGGTCGAGGAAAGTGACGGCGGTGTCATAGCCGAGTCTTTCCCTCACCTCGGGTTGGATGTAGTAGTCGGTTCGCTGACACTTCAAACGCATGAGAGCTTCGTCCGAGCCGAATGTCGGACCCTTGGTTCATGCTGAAACGGTGCAGATGAACCACAATTTCGGGAGGGCTTGAGGATGGAACCGAGAACCGTGACGATGATCGCGATACTCGCGGTCGTAGCTTTGGTCGGGATGTGGCGCTGGGACCACGTGACACGCCGTCGGCTTTCGGGTGAACAATGCAAGGACCTCGCGCAGGCGCTGTCTGCAGAAGTATTCGAGTTGTCTTCAGGACCGGGGCATTACGTCCGCCTTCATCCGAATCTGCAGAGGGACCTGGGTTCGATGAAGTTGATCGAGCTGGCCCGGTGGATGAATGGGAACGGCTATACAAGGACAGTCGAGGGCTGGGGATTCGTCCAGATTCTGTTGGGGCTACCGCCGACAGCCCTAACCCTTACTCAGCGCGAGTATGACAAGGCGCTCGCTGGACTTCACAGTTCGAACGTCGTACACGGTGACGGCCATATAAATGTTGGGGGGATCCAGGTAATTGCTGACGGAGACGTCTACTTCGAAGGCGACATGCTCATGGAACTGGCGTGTGCTGTCCGCCGTGAGGCAACTGGGCTTGGTGGCCTGGACTGCGCAGAGGCCATGGCGGCCGCCGATGCCGTCGAGTCTGCCGCCAACGGCGACTTGGATCAGGATTCGCCTCGGTTCCGGGGTGCGATCTCCTGGCTGAAAGAGCGCGCGAGCCAGGTGACCGTTGGAGCAACTGGGTCCGGGGTGTGGGCAGTTACTGCGGACTTGCTCGCGCGAATGGGGCTGTAAGCGTGGCGGCAAAGCTGTGGACCCGACGCCACTCGGCCGAATCGGGCGCTTCGTCACGACCGGACGCCCCATCCACTGGCTAGCGACAGAGCACCACGAGATGCCACGCTTGCCCGAAGAACGTGAAGGTGGCGAGGTTCGCCGCCACGCGTTGTACGGGCGAAGGGAAATCAGGCCGGAGTGCATCTGTGGCGTTGGCCTCCGTGGTGATCACTGGTTGGCTCGGTGTGGGGTGGCCGACGTTGGTCGTCGTCCGCAAGATTGTTTGTCGTCACCCTTGTCTACATCGGTCGGTGGTTGAATTTACCGACTCCAAGGTGCAGGCCAGTCGTCGAACTCAGCTACGTCCTCCCCCTCTATAACGAGTGTGTACAGGGCTTCTTCTGGAAAGTCGCCCAGACGAATCAGTAGCGACTGGTTACCAGACCGGCTTCGATAAGGGTGTGTAGCGTCGCCGGTCGACTCCCAGTGGAGCGGTTCGTTCAGGATGGGGTGTGTCAAAGTCAGCCGCCTCCCAGCAGTCGATTGTTGACTTCAGCATTGGTCCGATTCGAGCTTCCGATGATGTATTCGTAGATCTCGTTGCCGGAAAGACCCTTTTTGCCAGCTTTCTCGATAAGTTGATCGAAGGTGGGCCCGTCCGGATTTCCGTAGACTTGCAAGTCGCGGGCGCGCAACTGCTCGACTTCGATCGGGTCGGCCATCATTCCACGCGCTTGCACTCTCGCGTCGTGACGAATCTCTGCCGCCATTTGCGCACGCTCTTCGAGTGGGATGCCAGTATCAGCCCACCCGCGGTTCAGGTCGGGAATCGACGACACCTGGTCGTTGTACCACTGACGAACCTCCGCGTTTGTCTTCGGCTCGCAGGCGTCGGGTGTGAGCCCGAGCGGGTCGGTCCAGCCGGTGGGGTTGTGGGGGTAGGTATTCGGGTTCGCGGCCGGTGCGAGACCAAGCGGGTCTTGGGTGGTGTAGCGGGCGGTGGCGGGGTTGTAGTAGCGGTGCAGGTTGTAATGCAGCCCGGTTTCGGTGTCGTGGTACTGCCCGGGGAAACGCAGCGGCGTGTCCACGCCCTGCCAGGTGGTGCGGCCCCACAGGTCGGTGGTGGCGGTTCCGGCCGATTCGGCGGTATCCGGTTCGATCAGCTGGACGGGGGTGCCGACGAGGTCGGTGATGATGGCATAGAACTCGGTGTCGATCTCGGCTTGGCTGGTGGCCTGCGTGATCGGGGTGTGCGAACCGGGTTGGTAGTTCCACCGCATGGTGGTGTCGGCGCCTGTTTGTTCGACGAGTGTGGTCCCATCCCAGGTGTAACGGGTCAACTCGGCAACATCACCGCCCTCGTCCACACGCGTTTTGGTGGTGCGCCGGCTCAGCGCGTCGTACGTGTAGCGCCAGCGCTGCCCGTCCGGGGTGGTGACGTCAACGAGTTGATCGAACGCGTTGTACCGGTAATGCCAGACGTCCGGGGCGTGGGAGAGCCGGGTGGTGGTTTTGCGGATCAGCCGCCCGGCCTCGTCGTAGTGGAACCGGGTGCGACCATCGCGAATCAGCAAGTTCCCCCGGTATTCCCGCCGATCCGAGACGTCAGCATTGTCGGTGACGGTGCTGTTGGTGATGTTGCCGAGGCGGTCGTAGCCGAACTGCTCGGTGGGGGTGCCGTTGTGGGAGACGGTGGTGATGCGACCGGCAGGATCGAGGCTGTAATCGCGGCGCAGCACCCGATCAGCGATGGCGACCGCATCGGAGGTGGTGGTGTGGTTGGTGAGGTAGCCGTCCGCCCGGTACGCGTACGCATCCTCACGCAAGATCTGCGGCGGCTGGGCAGGGGCGTCGTCGAAGTCCAGGCTCAGCGACGACGCCGGGTGCGCGGTCACCGTTTGGGCGGCCAACTGCCCACGGGCGGTGTGGTTTCGCCGGACGTCGAGTTCGCCGATCCGCCAGCTGTTCAACACCCCACGCGGGTCATGATCGAAGGTGAGCCGGTGCCCGTCGGTGGTGAGCGCCGACAGTTGCCCTGCCGGATCCCACTGCCATGTGGTGTCGCCGCCGGTCGGCGACAGGCGTCGGCTGCGGCGGCCCGCGAAATCGTGTTCGAATCGCATGGCGGGTTGGTCGTCGACGGTCTGGGCGACGAGTTGCCCGGTGACCGTGTATTCGAAACCAACTGTGTGGATGCGGTTCTCACCGTCACTGGTGACCGCGTTCGTGACACGCCCGGCCAGGTCGTGACCGAACTGCAGATGTTCACCCGAATCGGCGTGAATGTCGGTGAGCCTGCCGAGGATGTCGTAGGTGTTGCGGCGGGCCACCCCGGTAGCCGGGGTCACCGACGCCACCCGCCCGGCCCTGTCGTGGTCGTATGTGGTGGTGGCTCCGTTGACATCGGTCTCCGAAACGAGGCGCCCAGCACGGTCGTACCGGTACGACCAGGTGGCGCCGAGAGGGTTGGTGACCGCGATCAATCGTCGTTCGGTGTCCCACAGATATGAGGTGACGCTGCCGTCCGGGTCGGTGCGCGCGGCCAGCAGGTCGAAGTCGCCGTATTCGTAGCTGGTGACGGCGCCGCCGGTGTCGGTGTGGGTCAGGAGGTTTCCTTCCCCGTCGTAGACCCATGACTCGCCGGCCCCGTCCGGATGGGTGCGGGCAAGGAGCTGCCCGTCCGCAGACCAGCGGTAACCGGTGACCGCGCCGGTGGGGTCGATCACCGCTTCCGGTCGACCGAAACCGTCCCGCACGATGCGGGTCACGGCGCTACGCGGATCGGTGATCGACACGGGTAGGCCGGCGTCGTCGCATTCGATGAAGGTGGTGGCCCCGGTCGGACCGGTCACCGACGCCACCGTCCCGTTCGGGTGGTAGCTGTACTGGGTGCGGGCGCCGGCAGCATCCGTCACGGCCACAAGGTTGCCGGTTTTGTCCCATTCCTGACCGGTGACGGTCCCGTCTGCGCTGGTAATGGTCGACGGACGGTTCGGGCCGGCATAGTCGATGGTGATGGCGTTGCCATCAGGGCGGATGATCCGCGCGACGTCCCCGTCCTCGGTGTACAGATATCGCGTGAGCGCCCCATCTGGGGTGACCACGCGCAGCGGTTCGCGCCGCGAGTTGTAGTCGGTGTGGGTGTGGCAGCCCGCCGGGTCCACCACATCCCGCAGTCGCAGGTCGTTGTCGAAGCCGTGCGCGGTGGACGCACCGGTCGAACCGGTGACGATGGTGGTTCGTCCGGTGCCGTCCGCGGTCGCCTGGTAGTCGAACCGGCAGTCCATGATCCCGGCCGTGCCGCGTTGCACGGTGACGCGGCCGGCGTCGTCGTAGGTGTTGAGCATCTGGTTGCCGTTGTCGTCGAGCCAGGACAGCATGCGTCCGGCGTCGTCGTAGGCGTAACGGGTGGTGCCGCCTACCCCGTTGGTGACAGCGGTGAGATGCCCGGCGTCGTATGCGAATCGGCGGACCGGGGTGAGTTGCTCACCGTCCTTCACGGACAGCGCGGTGATGCGTCCTCCCGCGGTGCCGAGGAGTACCCGGTACCCACCCGAATGCGAGATTTCCGTCGGCGCCCCGTCTGCGTCGTAATGGAAACGGATGCGGTTGCGGTGCCGGTCGGTGATGGCACTGATCGACAGGTTGCCGAGCGCCGAGTCGAGTCCGCCCAGTTCGGGTTTTGGCGCGAAATGCCAGGTGAGGTTCCGGTCCGGGTTGTGGACTCGGTAGCCGCCGGTGTCGGTGCGCGAGAGCGGCCACCGCTGCCCCGAATCCGGGAGTACCGGGGTGCCGGCCTGCGGGTGGGCGTAAGTGAGCATCACCCCGTCCTCGGCGAGCAGGGTCACCCCCGACTCCTCGACCACGACGCGCATGTCGATCGTGGCCGACCAACTCGGCCCGAACCAGCGGCCGAACCGATAGCCCGACCGGTGCCGACGCCCGAACGTCAACGGCAGCACACCGGGCAGCGTCAGATCCGTTTCCGGAAGCAGGAACTCACCCGTTGCGACGTCGACCGGGTCGCCGCCTTCGCAAATCTGGTTGCTCGTCTGGTTGACATCGCACCCCGCTTCGTCGGCGGCCTCGCGCACACCCGCATCTGCGTCCGCCCACTCTTGCTGCCCCGGATTCTCACCGGTATCGGGACTGCCGGGTTCAGGGGTGTCGACATCCGGCCCGGTTGGATCGCCGTCGGTACTGTCCGGGTCCGGGTCGGAATCCGGCTCAGTGGACGGCGAGGTGTCTGGGCCTGAATCGGCGGTGTCGTCGGTGTCCGGGGCTTCGCCGCCGGAATTCGGTTGCTCCCCGACGGTGTCGGCTTCGGGGGCAGTCGGGTGGGTGCCCGGCGCCGTGTCCGACACCGTTTCCGACGGTTGCGGTTGGCCCGCCTCGACACCGGTCGGCTGTGTGCTCGGCGCGGATTCCGGTGTTGCGTCGACGCGTGGGGCATCGGGTGTGGGTGCGTCGACGTTCGGCGCGTCCACCTTCGGCATCTCGGGTGTGGGAAGGTGCCGCCCCAGGTCCGACACCGTGTCGCTCATTCGCGAAACATCGCCCAAATCTCCGGCCATGTCCGCCACCCGCATCCCCGCACGGGCCGCCGCGACACCACCACCCGCACCACCGGTGGCCAGCGTCAGCGCCGCATCACCGGTGAGGCTGCCGAGGAACTCGAACGGATTCTTCCGGGCATCGTCGACCATCGCCGACACCATCGCGCCCGGATCGGCGGCGGCCACCACCAGTCCGGTCTTGAGGTCGGACATGGCGGTCTGATACTCGGCCGGATGGGTTAGGTTGTACACATCCGCCGGGTTCACCTGGCGGGCGAACTGCACGATGCCGGTCACCCCGGTCACCAACCCGGTGGTGAAGCTGAGGCTGGCGTGGTCCGCGATGGCGTCGAGGTCGGAAAGGTTGGCCGCCCAGCGCTGCGTGAACGGTGGTTCGGTGGGAGCCGACGCGGTTGCCTGATCGAGGGCACCGGCCACCTGCCCGGCGGCATTGTCCCGTTCGATCCGCGCACCGCGCAGAATGTCCCGCGCCTCGGCGTACATCGCCGTCCAAGTGTCGACGAGAGTGGTGGCTGCCCGTTGTTCGCTGCTCAGCGCGTTGTAGGTGGCCTTCTTGGACGCCTCCTCCCGCTCCGCCTGCTGCCATTTCGCGATGGCGTCGGCGGCCTTGCCCTGGGCGGCCTCGACGGTGTGACTCCACGTGGTCAAACTCTGCCCGGCCGTAGTCATCGCATCCGCGGCGTCGTGCCACAGACCGGGCTGCTTGTCGAACACCTCGTTGAAACCGTCGGCGGCCTCCCCCGACCAGTCGGCGGCGTCGACCGTGCGCAACGCGTCACCCGTCGACGAGATGCCGGTGGACAGCTCCGTCAACGCGGTGGTGGCCTCGGTGATGGCGGCGGGGTCACCGAGAATCAGCTCGTCCGGTTGGTCGGTCTGCCCGAGTTCACGTTCGTCGACAGCGCCGCCGGTGAAGCTGGCCACCTCGTCACCGAAGTCGTCGAGCGCCTCGGCCACCGCGTCCGCTCCGAGATCACGCGCCACACCCGATGCCGCATCGAGACCGGAGTCGACTGCCTGCCCGGCAGCCTCGGCACCGCTCTCGACGGCGTCCTCGACGAACTCCCCCGCCTTGTCGAGCCCGCCGATCACATCGTCCCACCCGAACCCCATCAGTGTTCCCCCTGCGCGGCAGTGATGTTCGCGGCCTGTTCGGCTGCCCCGGTGTTGAATCCGCGCTCCGCGTCCACCCCGGCAACATCCGCGATCACCGGCGACACGTTCGCCAACGCCTGCGGCCCGACCTCCGCGATGACATCGTTGTTGGCCTGTATCGCCTCCGCCGACTTCGCGAAGGATTCCGCACTGTAATCGGCGTTGCGCACGTGGTTGACCGGGTTGTCGGCCAGGGTCTGCTCCCACGTGCGTGCGGCGATCTCCTCACCGCTCAGATGCGGATTGCCCGCCATATGAGTCCACACCGTCTTGACGGCATCCGACGTCTCCTGCTCCATGATGTAGTAGCGGCCCGCAGCCAGATCCAGCGTCTCCGCGATCGAGTTGCCGGCCTGCACCAAATGACGCACACCCCACGACCAGCGCTCCGCGAACTCCTCGAGACTCTTCTGCACCCCCTGGTCACCCGCCTCCAACGGGGAGAGCGCCAACAGTGAGAATCCGCGACCCGAGGATGCCGTCTCACCAATCCCCAATTCGGACAGGACATCGATGACCGCCGTAATGCCCTGCGCCGCCTGAACCAACACCTGCGGGTCCACCGCCAGCTCACCCATCACGCCCCCTCGTCCACGGCGGGCGGGAATGCCATCGGAGCCGCGCCGCAAATGTTCACCACCACCCCCGTCGGACGTGAAAGTGTGGGAATCAGATCATCCACGATCCGCCACCCGAACACCGTGTGAAACCTGTGCTGCACGCCCCGGTCACCGCGCGCCACCACATACTCGGCGTACTCGTACTCACTGGTGAACGCGCACACCCAATCGATACCCTCGACCTCACACGTCGGCACCCGATCGTCGCCGGTCAACGGCACGAACAACACCGCCTCGCGAAACGCCTCGGTCAGCGCAGCAGAATGCCCGAACCCCTGGTAGAACGCATCGATCTCCCCCAACAACATCCCGCAACGATCAGCTCCGCCGTCCATTACACCCCCGTCTGATCTCGCTTCCGGGAGTGTAGAGGCAAGTGGGACGTAGCGCACGTTCGGCTGCACCCGACCGGAGCGAGCAGCACCGAAAGTACTAGCGTTTCTCTATGCCCAGGTCACGTCAGCCACGCCGTCAGGCCACGTTGGCGTCCCTTGCCGCCGAGCTCAACATCTCGCGGACCACGGTGTCCAATGCCTACAACCGCCCCGATCAGCTTTCCCCCGAACTGCGTGAGCGTGTGCTCGAAGCCGCACGTCGGCGTGGGTATCCCGGCCCCGACCCGGTGGCTCGCTCGCTGCGCACCCGGAAGGCCGGCGCCGTCGGTCTCCTGCTGACCGAGGCGCTGAGCTATTCGTTTCGCGATCCGGCGGCCATGAGTTTCCTCTCCGGACTCACCGAATCCTGCGAAGTGGCAGGTCAGGGCCTGCTGCTGATCCCGGCCGGTCCGGGCAGAGAAGACGTGGATGCTGCCGTGGTCGTGCAGCAAGCGGGCGTCGACGGATTCGTCGTGTACTCCGTTGCCGACGACGACCCTTACCTCGCGGCCGTACGTGACCGGAATCTGCCGATGGTGGTGTGTGATCAGCCGCTCGAGATTCCCGGTGCATCACGAGTGGGAATCGACGACCGATCGGCAATGCGCGAGCTCGCCGACTACCTGATCGACCTCGGACACGAGAACATCGGTGTGCTGTGCATGCGACTCGGGCGTGACCGCGTCGACGGTGTGGTGACCGAGGAACGGTTGAAGTCGCCGCACTTTCACGTGCAGCGCGAGCGCATCGAGGGCGTACGAGACGCGATGGTGGATGCCGGACTCGACCTCGCCGGGTTCACCGTCGTCGAAAGGTTCCAGCACTCCCGCGATTCCGGGCACACCGCCGCCGCACAAGCTTTCCGCGCCGACCCGAACATCACCGCCCTCGTATGCACGTCCGACGTGCTCGCCCTCGGCGCGCTCGAATGGGCACGGTGGCAGGACATGGATGTGCCGGGCGCCCTGTCGATCACCGGGTTCGACGGCATAGGTGAGGCCCTCCGTGAAGGACTGACCACCATCCGCCAGCCCCAGGAAGAGAAAGGGCGGCGGGCCGGCGCCATGCTGATGTCGCCGCCGTTCTCGGGGATCGCCACCGTCGAGATGCTCGGCACCGAGTTGCTCCGCGGTCGTACGGCCGGACCTCCGGTCAGATCCTGACCCGGCTCAGGCAAGGAGTTGTGCGCACCGCAGCAGACCGAGATGGCTGTAGGCCTGCGGATGATTCCCGAGTGACCGTTCCGCGACGGGATCGTATTCCTCGCTGAGTAGTCCGGTCGGTCCCGCCGCATCCACCAGCTGGGCGAACAGCGCCTCGGCCTGCGAACGGGCACCGATCAGCAGGTATGCCTCCACCAGCCATGCTGCGCACAGGTGGAATCCACCTTCGGTGCCGGGTAGGCCGTCGTCGTGACGGTAGCGGTACACGGTGGACCCGCTGCGCAACTCGGCCTCGGTGGCGATGACCGTGGCCGCGAACCTCTCGTCGCTGGGGTCGATCAGCCCGGACAGACCGATGAACAGGGTTGCGGCGTCCAGGTCGGTGCCGTCATAGGCGGCGGTGTACGAGCGGACCTCGTCGTTCCAGCCCTGCTCCCGCACTTCGGTGGCAATCTCGTCACGCAGATCCGCCCATTCGGGACCGGGGGTGCGCCCGAACTCCGCGGCCAGCTTCAACGCCCGGTCGACCGACACCCAGCCCATCACCTTCGAGTACACATGATGGCGAGGGGTGTCGCGGATCTCCCAGATGCCGTGATCCGGTTCGAACCAACGCCGCTCCACCGCTTCGACCATGGCGCACACCAGTTCCCAGTCGCGGTCGCCGAGAGCATCGGTGATCCCCGAAGCTTTTCGGCTGTGGGCAAGGCTCGAGATCAGTTCGACGATGGGACCGAACACGTCCAGCTGCACCTGCTGATTGGCCGCATTGCCCACCCGCACGGGGCGCGACCCCGCGTACCCGGGCAGCGAGTCGATGACGGCCTCGGGTGGCAGGCTGGTGCCCGCCAACGTGTACAGCGGATGCAGACGTTCGGGGCCGGGGAGGGTTTCGAGCACATCGTGCACCCAGTCCAGGTAGTTCTCGGCTTCCGCGGTCGAGCCCACGCTGACGAGTGCCGATGCGGTGAGCGCGGCGTCGCGAAGCCAGCAGTACCGATAGTCCCAATTGCGGACCCCGCCGATCTCCTCGGGGAGAGACGTGGTGGCGGCAGCCATGATCGCGCCCGAGTCGGCATGGACCAGGCCACGCAGAGTCAACGCGGAGCGCTTCACGAGATCCGGTTTCAGCGGCGGAAGCGACAGGCCGTTCACCCAATCGCGCCAGTACGATTCCGATTCCTGTCGACGCTCGTCCTCGGTGCGTGAATGTGGACCCGAATCTTCTGTTCCGCAGCGCAATTCGAGTACGACGTCACCCTGCGACGGATCGACCACGGCCTGCGCACTCTGCTGCGCCCCGTTGGTGGTGACCGTCCACACCACACCGGGGGAGCGCAGCACGATCGGCTCGTTCGTGCCGTACACGCGCAGCCCATCGCCCTCGGCCTCGAGGTGGACCTGTCCCTGCCCGAACTCGGGTCGCGGCGCGAATGCCACCACCGCGGATGCTGTGCCGGTGATGACGCGGGTCAGGTCGGTGCGGCCCACTTCCACGTCGTGGGGCAGGTAATCGGTGACGGCCAGGCTCGCCCAGCGGGTCTGCACCGTCATCGTGCCGTCGATGTAGCGCTGACTCAGCGGCAGTGACGGGCGCTGCGGCGCAATCGTGAAGTGTCCGGCATCCTCGCCCCCGAGCAGGTGTGCGAACACTGCCGCGGAGTCGGGTTCCGGGTGGCACATCCAGGTCACCGTGCCGTCGGGGGTGACGAGGGCGACGGTCCGCGGATTCGCCAGCATCGTCAGCCGCTCGATGGGAGGTGCATGCGCCCCGGACAGCCACGTGCGCCGTTCCTCGAGCAGAAATGCAAGTGCCGCCGCAACGTCCTCGGTGCTGGCCACCCGGTACTCGGCCGCGCTTTCACCCTCACCGACCTTCACGCCGATGTCCGGCCCCTGAAGACGGCGAAATGCTTTCTCGTCCGTGACGTCGTCACCGATGAAGACGGCGGCGGTGGCGGCCTCCTGATGCCGAATGATGTCGAGCGCATGACCCTTGTCCGTCACGATGACGGCGAGCTCGATCACGGCCTTGCCCTCGGTCACCTCCACGCCTGTCCACGTGGCCGCCCCCGCACGGACGGCGGCGAGCGCCCGCTCCGCGTCGTCGGGCTCCGCCTTGCGGACGTGGAACGCAACGCTGGCAGGTTTGATCTCCACGCTCGTGCCGGCATAGATGACGGCGAGGCGTTGAAGTTCGTTGGTCACCTCGACGAGGAGTTGCTTGGCGTCCGCGTCGATGGCGTGCACGAACCCGACGTCGAACTCGGAGCCGTGACTGCCGACGAGATGCACCTCGGACGGCAGCCTGGACAGAGCCGCGAGGTCCTTGAGTGCGCGTCCGGAGATCACCGCCGCCGTGGTCGCAGACAATCCCGCCAGTGCCCGGAGGGCGAGCACGGATTCGGCGTGCGGAAACGCCTTCTCCGGGTCCGCCACGATGGGTGCCATAGTGCCGTCGTAGTCGGACGCGACAAGCAGTCGCGGTGTCCGTGCGGCCGTGGAGAGGGCACGTCGAAGTTCGATGGGCAGATCTTGGGCGCTCACTGTTCACAATCTAGGTGATCGAGCACGACGAGTCGCGGGATAGAGCGATGTGAATTGGCGAGTCGGTCTTTCCTGGTCGGGTAGTCCGATCAGGCGGATACTCGATCTCCCTCGCCGAGCAGCAGTTCCACGGTCAACTCCAGCCGTTTTGCCACATCGGTGGCGGAAGAGCGGCGTGTGAGCCACGCCACCAGGTTGGAGAGCCATACGTCCGAGATCACGCGCGCCACGGCGTACTGTTCCTCGGTCGGCTCGCCTTCGGTCATGGCCCGAACGAAGAGTCGGTCCATCAAACTTCCGACCTGCTCGACCTCTGCTGCGGCAGACGCGTCCGCGAACATGAAGGCCCGAGTCATGGCCTCGGTGAGCAGGGGGTCGCGCTGCATGGCACGGGTGATCTGACTCAGAATGATCTGCATCCGCTCGCGCTGATTGTCACCGGGCGGATTCTTGCCCCGCGAATCGATGCGATCGAGTTCTCGTCCGAGGGCGGACACCAACAGATGCACCTTGGACGGGAAGTATCGATAGAGGGTTCCGACGGCGACATCGGCACGTTCGGCCACCGCCCGCATCTGCACGGCCTCGTAGCCGCCTTTGGTTGCGAGGGCGAGGGTGGCGTCGAGAATCCGCTTCCTGCGCTCGCGCTGCGCGTTGGAACTGAGGTCGTCCTCACCCAGCGTTGCGGCTGCGGTCGTGGACCGCGTGCGGGAAGTGCTCGTCATCGCCTGATTTCCTTCGCTCCTTGACTCTTCTCAGGTGACATATTAGAACACGTTCTAGACTTGTGTGTCATTACCGAGAGGCGGAAACGCGTTGTGAGTATCGCCACCACCGAAGAGCAGAGGGCGGTGCAGGAGTCCGTGCGGGCGTGGGCCCGCTCGGCCGTGCCCCTCACCACATTACGACAAGGACCAGCGGATTCGTGGAATTCGACGTGGGAGTCGTTCGCTTCATTGGGGGCGTTTTCCGTCGCCGTCCCCGAAGAGGTCGGCGGTTCGGGGGCCGAGGTCGTCGATCTGGCCGCAATGCTGGAACAGGCGGCAACCGAGCTTGTGCCAGGTCCAGTCCTCACGACGGCCCTGGCCGCGCTGGTGGTCGGACGCAGCGGCGGTCCGGCGGCCAAGCGGTGGTCCGAGGAGCTCGCGGAAGGCGCACTGCCGTGCGCCGTCGTCCTGGGCGAGTCGGTGCTCACTGCGCAGCGCGCCGACGACGGCGGACTGACCCTGACTGGAAGCGCCGGACCGGCAATGGGCGTGGGTGCGGGCGTATCGGTGCTCGTTCCCGCAGAAGCCGGCGACGGTGTTCTGTGGTGCCTCGTGGACGGCGAGGCGAATGGCCTCACCGTCAGTCCTGCCGATTCCATCGACAAGACGCGCTCGTTCGGCAGCATCGAATGCACGGACGTATCGGTCGCAGCAGACCGCGTCATCGAAGGTGTTCCCGACGGACTGGTGCGTGATCTCGCAGCCACCCTCGCCGCCGTCGAGGCATCCGGAATCGCAAGCTGGTGTCTGAACACCGCTGTCGACTACGCCAAGATTCGCGAGCAGTTCGGTAAGCCGATCGGTTCCTTCCAGGCGATCAAACACCTGTGCGCGGAGATGTTGTGCCGCGTCGAGCAATCCGGGGCGGCCGCGTGGGATGCCGCAGTCGCGGCCGAAGACGCGTTCTCCGACGGGTCCGAACTTCCGATCGCGGCTGCCGTTGCGGCGACGGTTGCCTTGGACGCAGCGGTCGAGACCGCGAAGGACTGCATTCAGGTACTCGGCGGCATCGGCTTCACCTGGGAGCACGACGCGCACTTCTACCTGCGTCGGGCGACGTCCCTGCGGCAGCTGCTCGGCGGCTCGTCGTGGTGGCGCGCACGCGTTGCCTCTCTGACCCGCTCGGGTAATCGTCGGCATCTGTCGATAGACCTGTCCGATCACGACGGAGAACGCGTCGATGTTCGCGCCGAGATCGCCGACCTCGTCGCACGCCCCGAGTCGGAGCAGCGCGCCGCGCTGGCGGAATCCGGTTACCTGGCGCCGCACTGGCCGCCGCCGTACGGGCGGGGCGCCGACGCTGCCCAGCAGATCGTCATCGAGGAGGAACTTGCCGCTGCGGGGGTCACGCGACCGGATCTGGTGATCGGGTGGTGGGCCCTGCCCACGATTCTCGAGCACGGCAGTGAAGAGCAGATCGAGAGGTTCGTGACACCGACGCTGCGCGGCGAGATCGTCTGGTGCCAGCTGTTCAGCGAACCCGGTGCCGGATCGGACCTTGCCGCACTGCGAACCACGGCGGAGAAGGTGGACGGCGGCTGGAAACTGCAAGGGCAGAAGGTGTGGACGTCCAAGGCTCAGATGGCGGATTGGGCCATCTGCTTGGCCCGCACCGACCGGGATGCGCCGAAGCACAAGGGGATCACCTACTTCCTCGTCGATATGACGTCGCCGGGGATCACGATCAAGCCGCTTCGTGAGATCACCGGAGATGCGCTGTTCAACGAGGTTTATCTCGACGGGGTCGTCGTGCCGGACGAGCTCGTCGTGGGCGGCCTCGGTGACGGGTGGAAGCTGACGCGCACGACGCTCGCGAACGAGCGCGTCGCGATGAGTGGCGGTTCGTCGCTCGGCGCCGCCATGGAGGACTTGCTCGCTCTTGCCGGTGATGCGGATCCGGTCACGGACGACAAGCTCGGGGTGCTCATCAGCAACGCAATGGTCGGTTCGCTTCTGCAGTTGCGAACCACCCTCCGCCGGCTGGACGGGCAGGACCCAGGTGCGGCCTCGAGCGTGCAGAAACTCGTGGGGGTGCGTCAGCGGCAGGCGGTTGCGGAGTTCGCGATGGAACTCGGTGGCCGGGACGGATGGGTCGAGGGGCCGTTGTCGTTCCAGTTCCTCAACACCAGGTGCTTGTCCATTGCCGGAGGTACGACGCAGATCCTGCTGACAGTCGCGGCCGAACGAATCCTGGGCCTGCCGAGATGATGCCCGGTTCGGTCGGGTGAGGGTGACTCTTCCCCGTGGCTGCAGATGGTGATACAACTAGAACACGTTCTAAATACCTCCTGTGAGTGGTTAAGGAGTCTCTGGACTCGCAAACCACTCACAGGGGGTCGGGATCAAAGGTGGGATTGTCAGCGTGGACTTCACTAGGGACGAAACACAGCAGGCCGTGGCACAGGTTGCCAGTGGCCTTCTCGCTCGTGACCTCGAACCCGACGCGCTCTGGGCAGCGTTCGCAGATGCAGATCTGCTCACACTCGCCTTGCCCGAACGTCTCGGCGGCGAGGGGCTGTCGGTGACGGATGTGGGTGCACTCCTCACGGAGGTGGGCCGTAAGGCGGCGGAAGTTCCCGCGCTCGCGACGCTCGGCTTCGGCGTCCTGCCGATCGTCGCGCTCGGCGACGAAGGGCAGCAGGACACACTGCTCGGTGGTGTCGCGGAGGGCCGCACGTTCACCGCTGCCCTTGCCGAACCTGGTGCGCAATTTCCGGAAACGCCGTCCACCGTGGCAGTGCAGTCGGGGGACGGGTTCGTAGTCACCGGCAAATCCGTCGCGGTGCCGTTCGCGGACAAGGCTCATCGAATTCTCGTTCCGACGGACGCCGGTGTGGTGCTCGTCGACCCGAACGCGGACGGGGTGACGCTCACGCCCACGCCGAGTTCGTCGGGCGCGCCGGAGTTCTCGGTGACGTTCGCCGACGCACCGGGTGAACTGCTCGCCGCGGGCGCGGATGCGGTGGCGACGCTGTACCGCATCGCACTCGCGAGCATCGGAGCGGTCGCGGACGGCTTGTTGTCCGGAGCGACGGCGTTGGCCGCCGAACACTTGGCCACTCGTCACCAGTTCGGGAAGCCCCTCGCGTCCTTCCAGGCCGTGGCCCAGCAGATCGCCGACGTATACGTGACGTCGCGGACGCTGCACGTGTCCGCTCTCGCCGCGTCGTGGCGGGTCTCGCAGGGCCTCGACGCCGCTGACGATCTCGGCGTGATGGCCTACTGGATCGCCACGGAACTTCCGGCAGCGATGCAGGTGCTTCACCACCTGCACGGCGGCCTCGGCGTCGACGTCACCTACCCGCTGCATCGCTACTACTCGACCGCAAAAGACCTGGCCCGCCTCGTGGGCGGCGCCGCATACCGACTCGACCTCGTGGGGGCCCGGTGTTCATCGATCTGACCGACGAGCAGCGTGAGCTGCAAGCCGAACTGCGCCGCTACTTCTCCGGCCTGATCTCTCCCGAAGAGGCCGAGATCATGAGCACGGAGCGGCATGGCCCGACCTACCGTGAGGTGATCCGCCGCATGGGCAAGGACGGCTGGCTCGGGGTGGGCTGGCCGGTGGAATTCGGCGGACGTGGCTTCGGCGAGATCGAACAGCAGATCTTCGTCAACGAGGCAGTGCGGGCGGACGTGCCGCTGCCCTCGGTGACCCTGCAGACGGTGGGTCCGACCCTGCAGAAGTACGGCACCGAGGAGCAGAAGCGGAAGTTCCTTCCCGCCATCCTTGCCGGTGAGGTGCACTTCGCCATCGGATACAGCGAGCCGGAGGCCGGTACCGACCTGGCGTCGCTGAAGACCACCGCGGTGCGTGACGGTGACGAGTACGTCGTCAACGGCCAGAAGATCTTCACCACCGGTGGACACGACGCCGACTATCTGTGGCTGGCTGTGCGAACCGGCAGTGCGGACTCGCGGCATCGCGGCATCTCGATCCTCATCATGGACACGAAAGACCCCGGCTACAGTTGGACGCCGATCATCACCTGCGACGGCGCCCACCACGTGAACGCCACCTACTACTCGGACGTGCGTGTGCCCGCAGACATGCTCGTGGGTGAGGAGAACCAGGGCTGGAAGCTCATCACCACCCAACTCAACCACGAGCGCGTGATGCTCGGACCCGCCGGTCGCGTCGGTGGCCTGTACGACAAGGTGTACGACTGGGCGGCTGCGAAAGACCTGCTGGGCGAGCCGGACATGCGCCGTGCCCTCGGTGAAATCCATGCCACCTATCGGCTGAACGAGCTGCTCAACTGGCAGGTGGCTTCCGCCGATCCGGGCGCGGTCGACATCGCCGACGCGTCGGCCACCAAGGTGTTCGCTACCGAACGTATTCAGCGCGTCGGCCGGCTTGCGGAGGAAATCGTCGGCCGCTACGGAGACCCGGCGGACCCCGACACCGCGAAGCTGTCGAAGTGGCTCGACATGCAGGTCAAGAGAAACCTGGTCATCACCTTCGGTGGCGGTGTCAACGAGGTCATGCGTGAGCTCATTGCGACCGCAGGCCTGAAGCTGCCCCGAGTTCCGCGATAGGAGAACTGTGTCGACCTCAGATCAGATCCTGGCCGACGCCGAGGAGTTGCGTGCTGCCGGCCCGAGCAAACCGCGTACGGGACGAGACCCGATCAATCTTCCGATGATCCGCAATTGGGTGGAGGCGATCGGGGACGAGAACCCCATCTATGTCGACGAGGACGCGGCCCGCGCGGCCGGACACGACGGTCTTGTCGCTCCGCCGGCAATGTCGCAGGTGTGGACGATGCGCGGTCTCGGCGTCAAGCGGGAGGCGGACGACCCGCTGGGCAGGATGACCGAGATCCTCGACGAGGCCGGGTTCACGTCCGTGGTCGCCACCAACTGTGATCAGACGTATCACCGCTACGTGAAGGTCGGTGAGGAAGTCACCGTCACGAGCGTTCTCGAAGATGTGGTGGGCCCGAAGAAGACCGGGTTGGGGGAAGGGTGGTTCTTCACCACCCGCAGTTCCTGGTATGTGGGCGACGAACTGGTTGCGGAGATGATGTTCCGCATCCTCAAGTTCATGCCCAAGACCGCTGCCGCGCCGGCGCCGACGGGTGTGCCGGACGACCTCGATGCGGCGAAAATGCTGCGTCCCAGCGCGTCTTTGGACACCCAGTTCTTCTGGGACGGGGTGGCAGCCCACGAACTGCGCATCCAGAAGCGGCCGGACGGCACCTTGCAGCACCCGCCCGTTCCCGCATTGTGGAAGGACAAGACGGAGCAGACCGACTACACGGTGGCGTCCGGGCGCGGCACCGTCTTCAGCTACGTCGTTCATCACGCACCGAAGGTGCCCGGCCGCTCGTTGCCGTTCGTGGTCGCGCTTGTCGAACTGGAGGAAGGCGTACGGATGCTCGGCGAACTCCGCGATGTCGATCCTGCGGAGGTGAACGTCGGAATGCCCGTGCAGGCAATGTATCTGGACATTCCCGGAGACGAGGAAACCGGTAACACACCCTGGACGCTGTACGCGTGGCAGCCGACCCCCGGAGAGAAGGTGCAGGCATGACCGTGTCGACTCTGACGGTGGCCGTCGGCGAGAAACTACCGGAGCTGGCCATCTACGGCGATCCGACGTTCATCGTGTCGTCGGCGATTGCCACTCGTGACTACCAGGATGTGCACCACGACCGAGACCTGGCCCAACAGAAGGGGTCCAAGGATATTTTCGTCAACATCCTGACGGACACCGGCTTGGTGCAGCGCTTCATCACCGATTGGGCGGGCCCGCGCGCCGTGCTGAAGTCGCTCGAGTTGAAGTTGGGTGTGCCGTGGTACGCGTACGACACCCTGGTTCTGTCCGGGGAGGTCACCGCAGTCGAAAACGACGTGGTGACGGTGGCTGTCGTCGGCAAGGACAGTCTCGGCGACCACATCAAGTCGACGGTCACCCTGACGTTCAATCTGAAGGACGGTGCGCACGCATGAGCGAGTTGTCGGGGAAGGCGTCGATCGTCGGGATCGGGGCCACGGACTTTTCGAAGGATTCCGGCCGCAGTGAGCTTCGGCTTGCGGCGGAGGCCGTGACGGCCGCGCTGGACGATGCGGGTCTCACACCCGCGGACGTCGACGGCCTCACGTCGTTCACTATGGACACGAACACCGAGGTGGCGGTGGCGCGTTCAGTGGGGATTCCGAGCCTGAAGTTCTTCAGCCGCATCCACTACGGCGGCGGCGCGGCGTGTGCGACCGTGCAGCAGGCGGCGATGGCTGTGGCAACCGGGGTTGCGGATGTAGTGGTGGCCTACCGTGCGTTCAACGAGCGTTCCGGTATGCGGTACGGGCAGGTCAACAGCGGTCTCGTACAGCAGGTGAATTCGTCGGGCACGGACAATGCGTTCTCGTATCCGCACGGGCTTTCCACTCCGGCTGCCTTCGTTGCGATGGTGGCTCAGCGGTACATGCACGAATACGGTGCGAAAAGTGAGGATTTCGGGCGCATCGCGGTGACCGATCGCAAACACGCCGCCACCAACCCGAATGCGTTCTTCTATCAGAAGCCGATCACCCTCGAAGATCATCAGAAATCGCGCTTCATCGCCGAACCGTTGCATCTGCTCGACTGCTGCCAGGAATCCGACGGTGGTATCGCGATCGTGGTCACCTCACCCGAGCGGGCGAAAGACCTGAAGTGCAAGCCGGTCACCATCGCCGCGGCGGCGCAGGGAAGTGGCTCGGACCAATACATCATGACCAGTTACTACCGTCCCGAGCTTGCGGGACTGCCGGAGATGGAACTGGTCGGAAACCAACTGTGGGATCAGGCCGGGCTGCGTCCGGGTGACATGGACATGGCCGTGCTGTACGACCACTTCACCCCGTATGTGCTGATGCAGCTCGAAGAACTTGGGTTCTGCGGACGCGGCGAGGCCAAGGACTTCATTGCAGACGGCGCTATCGAACTGGGCGGAAAGCTTCCTCTCAACACGCACGGCGGCCAGCTCGGTGAGGCCTATATCCACGGCATGAACGGCATCGCCGAAGGTGTCCGTCAGATCCGCGGCACCTCCGTCAACCAAGTGCAGGACGCGCAGAACGTCCTCGTCACCGCTGGTACCGGCGTCCCCACGTCAGGGCTGGTGCTGACGGCCTAGACACCAGCCTTCACGATCAGACCCGTCGCATCACCGATACGACTTTGCCGAGGACGGTCGCGTGGTCACCATCGATCACGTCGTAGGCCGGGTTCCGCGGCTCGAGATAGACGTGACCACTTCGACGGCGAAGCACCTTCACGGTGGCTTCACCGTCGATCATGGCAGCAACGATCTCGCCGGAATGAGCTTCCGACTGTTGCCGCACCACGACGACATCGCCGTCACAAATCGCGGCGTCCGTCATCGAATCCCCACGTACGCGCAGTGCGAACACGGTTCCGGAACCGACCAACTCGCGCGACAGCGTGAGCGTCTCGTCGGTGTGTTCCTCGGCAAGAATGGGCACGCCGGCCGCGATGTCACCGACCACGGGAACGGATACCGAACTCTCGGACGCCCGGACTGCGTCGCTGCCGACGAACGGGCGTACGTCCAATTGGCGTGTCATCGACGACCCGCGGCGGAGAAAGCCTTTGTCTTCGAGGGTTCTGAGGCGCTTGGACACCGACGATGTCGACCGCAGTCCCACGGCGTCCCCGATTTGCTTGGTGCTCGGCATATACCCATGGGCGACCACCCAGTCGCGGATCGTGGCGAGGATCTGCTGGTCGCGCCTGGACAGTGTGGCGGGGTCGAAACCCCCGAACATGTCGAAATAGTCGTAGTCGGTCACCGGGGCATCGTATGGTCCAGGCCGAACATCGAAACCGCCGACCTGCCCGGCTACGGTCGTCGCTTACGCTGGCTCAACCGGCCAGGGTGACGACCGCATCCACCGCGACGAAGATCAGCGTCGCCAGCAGTGCCGCGTAGGCGACAAGCAGTACGATCTTTGTGGCGTGTTCACTGGTAGGCGGGAAGATCTTGGGGATTACCCGCCCAGCGGCGTCGTAGACCTTCTCTGTCGAAGTGGCCACTGATCGGCCCTCCTCTCGGTGCAGCATCAATTCGCGCGCCCGTCCAGATGTGGCCACCCGGATCAGGTGCGAATTACTCCCCGATTCTAGGCCCGTTCGCGCGGTCGTGCCCAGAAAGTTCGCGGATCACCCGGCACGGATTTCCCGCAGCGAAGACGTGCGACGGCACATCTCGTGTGACGACGCTGCCTGCTCCGATCACACTGTTGGAGCCGATGGTGACACCGGGGCACACGATGACACCTCCGCCCATCCACACGTTGTCGCCGATCACGATCGGTGCCGCAGACTCGAAACGCCGGCGGCGTGCCTCGTGATCGTCCATCGGATGCAGGGCGGTGAGGAGCTGAGCGCGCGGTCCGATCGAGACGTCGTTGCCGATGGTGACCGGTGCGCAGTCCAAGATGACGGCGTCGTAATTGAGGAAGCTGTTCGAGCCGATTCGAATCGAGTACCCGTAGTCGCACTGGAAGCGCGGCATGATCCACGAGTCGGCGCCGATCTCGCCGAGGAGTTCGGTGAGGACGGCTCGGCGTTCCTCGTCCTGATCGGCCGTGGTGGCGTTGTACCGATCGACCAGACGGCCGCACGCCTTCCGCTCGGCCACCAGTTCGGGATCACTGTCCTTGTAGAGATCGCCGCGCAGCATGCGGTCCTTCTGCTCACCCATCCGATCACCCTATGTAAGCGGCAAGGTGCTGGCCGGTGAGGGTGGAGCCGTCGGCGACGAGATCGGCGGGCGTCCCCTCGAAGACGACCTGCCCACCGTCGTGACCGGCGCCGGGGCCGAGATCGATGATCCAATCGGCGTGCGCCATCACCGCCTGGTGGTGCTCGACGACGATGACGGACTTGCCCGAGTCGACGAGCCGGTCGAGTAGACCCAGCAGGTGCTCGACGTCGGCGAGGTGCAGGCCCGCAGTGGGTTCGTCCAGAACGTAGGTGCCGCCTTTCTCGGACATGTGCGTGGCGAGCTTGAGTCGCTGGCGCTCGCCGCCGGACAGAGTGGTGAGCGGCTGCCCGATTCGTAGGTATCCGAGCCCGACGTCGACGAGGCGTTGCAGAATCTTATGGGCCGCAGGGATTTTCGATTCCGGGCCGCCGAAGAACATCTCCGCTTCGGCCACCGACATCGCCAAGACTTCGGCGATGTCCCGCCCGCCGAAGTGATACTCGAGAACCTCTTGCTTGTAGCGCTTGCCCTCGCACTCCTCGCACGGCGTGGAGACTCCCGCCATCATCGCGAGGTCCATGTAGATGACACCCGCACCCTTGCACGCGGGGCAGGCGCCCTCGGAATTGGCACTGAACAATGCCGGCTTCACTCCGTTGGCCTTCGCGAATGCTTTGCGGATCGGATCGAGCATCCCCGTGTAGGTGGCGGGGTTGCTGCGTCGTGACCCGCGGATCGCGGCCTGATCGATGGATACCACGTCCTCGCCGGCGGGGATGGAGCCGTGGACGAGGGAGCTCTTGCCGGAGCCGGCCACACCGGTGACGACGACGAGAACGCCCAGCGGAATATCGACGTCCACGTCCTGCAGGTTGTGTTCCGATGCTCCACGGATCGCGAGCTTGCCAGTGGGTTCGCGTACCGAATCCTTGACGGCGGCGCGGTCGTCGAAATGGCGGCCGGTGATGGTGTCGGTGGCGCGCAGGCCGTCGACGCTGCCTTCGAAGCAGATGGTTCCGCCGTCCGAACCGGCGCCCGGGCCCAGATCCACGATGTGATCGGCGATCACGATGGTCTCGGGCTTGTGTTCGACGACCAGCACCGTGTTGCCCTTGTCTCGCAGACGCAGCAGCAGGTTGTTCATCCGCTGTATGTCGTGCGGGTGCAGGCCGGTGGTGGGCTCGTCGAAAACGTAGGTGATGTCGGTGAGCGACGAATGCAGGTGGCGAATCATTTTCGTGCGCTGCGCTTCACCGCCGGACAGTGTTCCCGACGGACGCTCGAGCGAGAGATATCCGAGCCCGATCTCGACGAACGAATCCAGCGTCTGCTGCAGTGTCTCCAACAGCGGGGCCACCGACGGTTCGTCCAACGTGCGGACCCACTCGGCGAGACCGTCTATCTGCATCGAGCACGCGTCGGCGATGTTGATTCCCGCGATCTTCGACGAGCGGGCACCCTCGTTCAGCCGAGTGCCGCCGCATTCGGGGCAGTCGGTGAAGGTGATCGCACGCTCCACGAACGCGCGGATGTGTGGCTGCATCGCGTCGACGTCTTTGGCCAGGAACGACTTCTGGATCTGCGGGATCAGCCCGCTGTAGGTCAGGTTGATGCCCTCGACCTTGATCTTGGTCGGCTCGCGATAGAGAAGGTCGTCGAGTTCCTTCTTGGTGTATTTGCGGATCGGTTTGTCCGGGTCGAAGTATCCGCAGCCACGGTAGATGCGGCCGTACCAGCCGTCCATGCTGTAGCCGGGGATGGTGAGGGCGCCTTCGCTCAGTGACTTGCTGTCGTCGTACAGAGCGGTCAGGTCGAAATCCGAGACTGCGCCGCGCCCCTCGCAGCGCGGGCACATACCGCCCGTGATGTTGAAGTCGCGGCGCTCCTTGACGGTCTTTCCGCCCTTCTCGAACTTGACCGCTCCGGCCCCGCTGATCGAGGCGACGTTGAACGAGAACGCCTGCGGCGAACCGATGTGCGGTGTGCCGAGCCGACTGAAGAGGATACGCAGCATCGCGTTGGCGTCGGTGGCGGTACCCACCGTCGAGCGCGGGTCCGCGCCCATGCGCTGCTGGTCGACGATGATCGCCGTCGTCAAGCCTTCGAGCACGTCCACGTCCGGACGCGCCAGCGTGGGCATGAAGCCCTGTACGAAGGCGCTGTAGGTTTCGTTGATCATCCGCTGCGACTCGGCGGCGATCGTGCCGAACACGAGGGAACTCTTACCCGAGCCGGAGACGCCGGTGAAGACAGTGAGACGCCGCTTCGGGATTTCGACCGTCACGTCTTTCAGGTTGTTCACCCGCCCACCCCGAACGCGAATGAGATCGTGGCTGTCGGCTGCGTGCGGCTTGCTCATCATGTCTCCATCTGTCGAGGTCGCCATCTTGGAGTCGCTTGGTCGATCCAATCAGATACGGGTGACACTGTCTTGCACGAATTCGGCGTCAATTCGGTCCGCCCGAGGCTGCGATCGAATCACCCAACGCTTGGAACAGCCCGGTGAGTTCCCGACGCGGTGTCGTTCCGCTACGTATCACCCCGCACACGGGGATACGCAACAAGTTCTGGGCCTCTCGCATGAAGCTCAACCCGGCGCGAGGGGTGGTGTCGGCGGCGTTCGCGTAAAGCACGGTCCACGCGCGCGGATTTGTCAGCACGTCGAGGGTGGCCGTGTGATCGTGCTGGATCGAGGGCCCGAGGCGGACGGGCCTGCCGGTGTGACCGAACGCGGTCTCGACGACGGAATGGATCAGCGTCTGACGACTGCGTGGCGGCAGGAGCAACGGATACGGGGCGAGCTCGGCGAGTTCCACGGTGGCGAAGGCGGACAACGGGTGCTGGTTGGACGTGACGATCACCAGATCCTCCCGGCCGAGGGGGACTGCTTCGAGCCCCGGTCGGTCGACTTCTCCGCGGATCAGCGCGAGGTCGGCATCACCGGACGCAACTGCGGTGATGCGGTCGTTGAAGTCTTTGATGACGAACTCGATGTCCACCTGAGGGAACTGATCGCGCACCTGGGAGATCGCCTCGAGGCTTTGCGTGGCGAAGCTCATGCTGGCGGTGATGCGCAGCCGGTTGCGTGGATCCTGGCCGACGAGGAGCGCTCGCGACTCCAGGCTCATGACCTCTGCTGCGAGCGGCATCAGGCGCTGTCCGGCGGGGGTCAATTTGACGACGCGGGTGGAGCGTTCGAGTAGGGGAGCGCCGAGTTCCTTCTCGAGCTTCGCGATCTGATGGCTGATCGCGGACTGGGAGATGAAACAGCGCTCGGCTGCCTTCGAAAAGCTTCCTTCTTCGCCTACTGCGAGAAAGTAGCGCAGTTGCCTGAATTCCATGTCCTCATGTTACCCGTCGGTACGTCTATTTATGAGCAATCGAGATAACAGAATTTCGATATCTGCAGGTAGGTGGTGATTCCGGCAGCTTCACGCTTAGTGTGGTGCTCATACGCAACGACGCGATATACGTTCCGGGAGGTACACGATGGATCGCACACAGGTCGTCATCGTCGGCTCAGGCTTCGGTGCCCTGGCGGCAGCGAAGAAGCTCGGCAAGGCAGGCACCCCGTTCGTGCTGATCTCCGAGACCACGGAACACCTGTTCCAGCCCCTGCTCTACCAGGTGGCCACCGGTGTCATCTCTCCCGGCGAGATCGCCCCGTCGATCCGCTCCATTCTCGCGAAGTACCCCAGCGGCGACGTTCGCCTCGGTCGTGTCGTGGACGTCGACCCGGACGCCCACGAGGTCGTCTACGAATCGGCCGGTGTTCGCCACACGATCGGCTACGACACCTTGATCGCCGCCACCGGTGCGCGTCAGGCCTACTTCGGCAACGATCACTTCGCCGACGTCACGTACGCCCTCAAGACGGTGCAGGACGCCGACCGCCTGCGTCGCCAGATCGTGAGCTGCTTCGAGGAAGCCCACACCACCACCGACCCCGAGCGGCGCCGGAACCTGCTCAACTTCATCGTCATCGGTGCAGGCCCGACCGGAGTCGAGCTCGCCGGGCAGATCAAGGAACTCGCCGGCCGCTACTTCGCGAAGTCGCTCCGCGACATCACCGCCGACGACGTCACGGTGACTCTCGTCGAGGGTGCGAACGAGGCCCTTCCGGTCTTCGGCGGAAAGCTCAGCAAGTACACGCTCGAATCGCTCGAGAAGGCGGGCGTCGAGGTCGTTCTGGGCACGATGGTCACCGATATCGACGAAACCGGCGCAACCCTGTCGTCGCCGGCCAAGGACTTCGAGAAGCGGCTCACCGCAGAGACCATCATCTGGTCGGCAGGCATTCAGGCCAACGACTTCGCGGCAGTGCTCGCAGAGCGCACCGGTTGCGAGACCGGCCGCGGCGGGCGTCTGTTGGTCGACGAAGACCTCACCGTCGGCAAGTACGACGACATCTACGCCATCGGGGACATGGCGTCGCTCAAGGACTTCCCGGCGCAATCACCGTTCGCCATGCAGGGCGGTCGCCACGTCGCGGCGATCGTCAACGGCAAGCGCGAAGCCGGCGCCCCCTTCTCCTACAAGGACAAGGGCAGCATGGCGATCATCAACCGATTCCGGGCCATCACCCGCGTCGGCAAGGTCGAGCTGACCGGCTTCATCGCCTGGATGCTGTGGCTCGTCGTGCACCTCGTCTACCTGGTCGGTTTCCGTAACCGGTACGTCGCCGTGATGTCCTGGTGCGGATCGTTCCTCGGTCACCGTCGCCCGCACTTCTACTACGCGCAAGATCTGCCGTCCGAGCACGAAGGCTCGAAGAAGGAGCCTGAACGGGCCGCCGCCTGACCACCCCTGTGAGTGGTCAGCGAGTCCAGATACTCGTTGGTCGCGCACCGAGGTATTGCCCCACGAAGGTACGCACCGAGAACCCCCGCCAGTCGATCGATGCCGGCGGGGGTTCTGGTTTCGGTTCGTGGCAGTTGCGATGACCGGACGCACCGAGCCTGTCTTTATCCGGTGGTGGTGAGGCTGCGGAGGATGCCGGGCGGGGTGGTCAACGCAGCCTTCGTGTAACGGTGTCCCCAGAAGCTCGGCTTGTTGTACGTGCGGGCGACCCAGCTCAGGTCGTCGACGACGAGTCCGTCGTAGCCGAGTTCGATCTGGAACCCGGACGGCGTCCCGATGTACGTGGAGGTCATCAGGTCGTTGCTGTGTCGGCCGAGCGTTTGCATCACGGGGGTTTCGTACTTGGGCAGCAGGTCGATCGCTTTCCCTAGATCGTCCATGGTTTCGTATTCGAGCATCAGGTGGTTGAACCCGACGTGACCGGGTATCTCGGCGAGCGCCAGCGAGTGGTGGCGGCCGTTGACGTGGTAGAAACGCACGTTGAAGTGCTCGGAGATGATTCGGTCGGAAAGCCTGAATCCGAGAGTATCGGCGTAGAATTCGTTCGCTGCGGTCATGTCGGGCACCTGAAACACCACGTGGCCGAGACCCTGTCCGTCGGTGACGAAGCCGCCGCGCATGGTTCGGCCAGGCCGAAATGAATACGGGGTGGCAGTCTTACCCCAGCTCAATTCGTGACGTAGGCCCCACGGGTCCTCGAAGCTGGCGAGTTCCGCAACCTGGCGTTCGGTGCAGAGGTCGGCGTTACCCCACGTGAGTGTGATGCCCTTGGCCTCGAGTTCGTCGGCATAAGCGTGCAAGTCGGTCTCGTTGGCCAGACCCCATCCGGCGTAGCGGAACTCGTCGGCGTCGGTCGGATGGACAGCGATACGGTAGTCGACGTCGTCGACAGCCAAGCGTGTAGCGCCATCGGGTCCGTCGTCTTTGACCATGGCGCCGAGCAGGCCAGGACCGTAGGTCTTCCACGTGGTGGCGTTCGGCGACCCGAACCCCACATATGACAGTTCTTGGATCATGACGTCCCCTTCGAATTCGAGATGCAACTCTGGAACACGTTCTCATCAGAATCGTAAGCGTAACCAATCATTGGTGCAACCAATTAAAGGTCGACCGGAGGTCTCGTCAGCGAAAGCGCCGCACGCGCTACCGTCGAACACATGACGCCAGACAAGTCCGCGCCGCAAACGGAGCCCACGTCGTTGGATGACCGTGTCGGCTACCACTTGGTGCGGACCGCGATGCGAGTCCGGCGCCGTTACGTCGATGACCTCGGTTCCTGCGGTTTGTTGCCGAATCATCACGCGATTTTGGCGGTGCTCGACGAAGAGGGCCCCACCTATCAGAAGCGACTTGCCGAACGCACCACCGTCGATGCCGGAGACCTTGTCGCTTACCTCGATGTGCTCGAGAAGCAGAAATACGTTGCCCGGGCACGCGACCCCCAGGATCGTCGTCGACACACGGTGACACTGACCTCGGCCGGGCGGCGCAAACTCGCCGAAGCGGACCGCTGCATGAGCACCACCGAGCAGATGCTGTTCGGCGACATCGGTGAAGTGGAGCGCAAGCAACTCGTCGAGACCATGCGCGCAATCTACGTTCGCACCGGCCGACCGTCCGCTGACTTGTAAGACGAATCCGAATCAGCGGCCGACTAGGGGGATTCGGTCACACCGCGAAGAAACGCGCCGAGAACCCCCGCCAGCTGATCGATGCTCGCGGGGGTTCCCGGTGTCAGTCCATCGAATGACCGGGCTCCGGCGAATCGGTCGAACACCGCACCTTCCACGACGCTGACGAAGTCGGCGCCCGCAGTGTTTGGATCGGTTGCCCCGAGCGTGTCCAACAATTCGACCGCCCGCGGACGTGAGAACAGGCTCCCGGCGAGCAGGCGATGAAGTTCGGGGTCGTCGGCCAGTTCGACTGTGAGGGCGTATCGGGCGCGGACGTCGTCGATCCTCTCGCCCAACAATCGGTCCAGGATTTCGGCACCGAATCGGGCCATGTCGTCCACGCTCGGGACTACTTTCAACGCTGTGGTGGCCGATTCGAAGTGCCGTCTGGATCGTTCGGTGAGGCGGCGGACAGTAGCTTCGAGAAGGGCTCGCTTGGTTCGGAAGTAATAGGAGGTCGAACCGCCCGGCAGATCGAGTTGACTGTCGATTGCTCGATGCGTCAGGGCGCGCAGGCCCGAGCGGGCAATCACCGCGATCGCGGCGTCTGCGATCAGTTCACGCCTGTCGGACATGCGCTGTCTCTCCGCTCACATCGATTCTGATTCCATTGACCACATCTACTCTACATCCATAGAGTTTCCTCTATGGATGTAGAGATCGAGTGGGATGACGCCCAACGTGCCGTCGTGGAACATCTTGACCTCACCGCACGTCAGTTGCGTAGGAAGTGGCCGTGGAGTCGCCGGCCGACGGGTACCTACTTGTGGGGGCCGGTTGGTCGCGGCAAGACCGTCCTGATGGATGACTTTTTCGAGAAGGTGACGGCTCCGAAGCGTCGCGTGCATTTCCATGGGTTCTTCCAGGAACTGCATCGCAGCGCACACGCGCGTGGGTCCGCCGACCGGGCGATGGACTTGCTTCTCAGCGGTGTTCGTCTGCTGTGCTTCGACGAATTTCACGTGCACGATGTCGGCGACGCCACCCTCTTGGCCCGGCTGCTCGCGCATGTAGAAGAGCGCGGAATCACCCTGGTTGCCACGTCCAACTATCCACCGAACGGACTGTTGCCCAATCCCTTGTTCCATCACGCCTTCCAGCCCTCCATCGAATGGCTCGAGGTGAATCTCGATGTGGTGTCCGTGGACGCGGGAATCGACTATCGCACAGGTGGGACGGTGAACGCAGACAACGAGCGATTCGCTTCCGGACGGTTCGTAGAGTCCATCGATCCGACTCTCCCGACCGAGAATTCGCGGCAAACTCTGTACCCGGGCAGTCGCGGAGTCAGTGCACTCGAGGTCGATGGAACCGCGGCATGGTTCGACTTCTGGGATCTGTGCGCGACGCCGAGCGCGGTGAGCGACTATCTCGCACTCGCCGAGACGTATCGGTCGTGGACGATCAGCGGTGTTCCCCGGCTGGAGACCGCCGGTAGCGATGCGATTCGGCGGTTCGGCAATGTGATCGACGTCCTCTACGACGCGAACGTGTCGGTGACGGTCGTCGCGGAGGCGTCGTTGACAGACCTGGTGGCCGGCGCGGAAGGGTCGGTTGATCTGGATCGACTCACCAGCAGGTTGTCACTCCTACCTCTGTGCGTGGCCGGCGAGTCTGCAGACTCGCCGGCCACGCACAGAGGGGTCAGAAACGGCGAATGTCATAGATGTGGTCCCAGTACGACAGCGGGGTGAGACCAGTGGGGACGCCGGGGCTGTGAGCATTGAAAACTTGCCCGAATCCCGCGTAGATACCGATGTGTGAGGCGTCCCGATTGAGAACGATGACATCGCCGGGAGCCAACGCCCACCGTGGAATGTGCGTTCCGACTTCGGTTTGTTCCCAGGTGGTGCGGGGCAGGTTGACGCCCGCCTGACGGAAGGCCCACTGCACCAGGCCGGAACAGTCCCAGGCGTTCGGGCCCGTACCGCCCCACAGATACGGGTCTCCCGTCTGGGTGGCGGCCGCGGCCAGCGCCGTCAAACCGGCAGGTGTCGGGATCGGCAGCGGCAATACTGCAGATCCGCTGGAACTGCCCGAACTGCTGCCAGAACTACCCGAGCTGCCTGAGCTACCCGGTTGGGCGAGAGCCGGACCGGCGGAGAGTGCCGTGGTGGCCAGGGCGATGGTGCCGATCACGATTGCGCGGCGGAGTTTTCTCGGTTGGGGCACGTTACTCGGTTGGGACACAGGGTCCCCCCTTCGTTCGTCGCTACCGATGTTCATTGGCTATCGGTCGGACAGTCGGGGGATGAGCATCCTCGACTTCCGAGGGATCGAGTAGAGCGTACAAAGGGAAACCCGGTGGTACCTGCCGAATCGTTATATTCGTTCGGCAGGTGCCACCGGGCTTTCGTCACCATCACGTGATATTGGCGGACCGCAATCACACCGTCACGGCTTCCGCGTAGCTAACCCTTTACATCAGTGTCAGCACCACGTCCGCGAGTGCCGGAGCATCGTCGCGCTCGAGAACAGTGACAGCGATGAGAAGTTTGCCGTCTTCTTTCCAGATGCGTGAGTGCAGCGTCTCGCCCGGATAGACGACGCCCGCGAAGCGCGCCTTGTAGCCCGCAACTCGGGTGGCGTCTCCGTCCAGGACGGCATCGACTGCGGCCTTGCAGACCATTCCGTAGGTGCACAAACCGTGCAGGATCGGTGCGGGGAACCCTGCTCCTTCCGCGAACTTCGGGTCGGAGTGCAGTGGATTGCGGTCTCCGCACATGCGGTACAGCAGCGCCTGCTGGGGGAGTACCGGGGTGTTCACCTCGACGTCGGCGGGCCGGTCGGGGAGTTCGACGGACTCGGACGGTCCGCGCTCGCCGCCGAATCCGCCTTCGCCGCGCGCGAAGATCGACGACCGGGCTGTCCACAGCGGCGTCCCGTCGGGGCTGACCGTGGTCGATTCCTGAACGATCACCGCGGCCTTGCCCTTGTCCCACACATCGGAGATTCGGGTGGTGGTGCGTGCCTTTCCTTCCGGTGGGATCGGCTGGTGCACAGTCACTTCTTGACTGCCGTGCACCACCTTCGCCAGGTCGATCTCCACTCCCGGAAACGAGACCTTCGGTGCTTCGGTCGCATGAAAGTTTGCCGCCACAGTGGCGAAAGTCGGGAGTACCTGGGGTGTTCCATCGGTCAGGTATCGCAGTTCGTTCTCGTCCAGCGGGCTCGAGCCGGCCCCGAGAGCCAGGTGATAGTGCTGGACGTCCGAACTCGCCCACGAGAACTCCTGCGTCGGCAGCTCTGCGCCCAGCGCAACCTTGGGATCAATTGGCATTGGTCACTCCAGTCTCGTTCTGTGCGGCGGTGCGTCCCTGCTTGACCTTCTTCGCGATATCGAGAACGGCGAGGTACGCGAAGGTCATCGCGGGGCCGATGGTCGCGCCAGGGCCGGCGTAGGTGTGTCCCATGACCGGTCCGCTGGCATTTCCTACCGCATAAAGGTTTTCGATGATGCTGCCGTCCTCGCGGAGCACGTGAGCGTCGGTGTCGGTTCGCATGCCGCCCTTGGTGCCGAGGTCGCCGGGAACCATCTTGATCGCGTAGAACGGTGCCTTGTCGAGGGCGCCGAGGCTGGGGTTCGGCTTGTTGCGCGGATCGCCGTAGTAGTGGTCGTATCCGCTGTCGCCACGGCCGAAGTCCTCGTCCTTGCCCTTGTGCGCGAAACCGTTGAAGCGGGACACCGACTCGGCGAGCTGGTCCGCCGGCAGTCCCGTCTGCTCCGCAAGCTCGGCCAGACTGTTCGCCTTCACGACGACACCTGCTTTCAGCCAGCGGCCCGGGAACGGCGAGCGAGGCGTGATGCCGGCGAACGTGTAGCGGTCGCGGTAACGCTGATCGAGGATCATCCAGCATGGGAGGTTCTCGCCCGGGCCTTCGCCCTGGCCGTACTTGCCGCCGTACATGGCGTGGGTCGCCTCGACGTAGGGGGCGGACTCGTTGACGAATCGCTCGGCCCGATCGTTGACCATGATGCAGCCCGGGAGGCTGCGTTCGGACAGTGCGAACCACGGACCGCCGGTGAGTGGGATGGACGGACCCCACCACGCGTCCTCCATGAGGTCGAGTGCTGCGCCGTGCTTCTCACCGGCCCAGATGCCGTCGCCGGTGTTGGCCTTGGCGCCGACGGTCCATTCGGTTCCGATGGGGGCCCGCTGAAACTTCTTGCGGGCCTCGTCGTTGTGCTCGAAGCCGCCCGACGCGATGACGACGCCGTGCCGTGCGGTGAACGTCTGCGATTCACCGTCCACCGTGGCAGTGACACCGGTGACGGCGCCGTTGTCGACCTCGAGGTCGGTCAGTGGTGTGTTCAGCAGGATGGGGACACCTGCGGCCTCGAGTCCGGTGTACAGGCCGGCCATGAGTGCCTGACCACGCACGAGAAGCTTCTTTCCGGTGGCCTTGGCTGCCAGGAAACGCATGCCGACCCGCATGGCGCGGAGGGGTCCGCGTGGGTTGCGGACCAGCAGGTTGAGCCAGCGGTAGTCGGCCTGCGTGATGACGAAGTTCGACGGCGCCTTGACGTAATCGGGTTCGAGTTCGCCGAGCTTGGCGCCGAGCTTCTTACCGTTGAACGGCTTGGGTTCGACCGATCGTCCGCCGAGTCGCCCGCCGGGGGCTTCGGGGTAGTAGTCGGAGTAGTTGGGGACCCACTGGAGTTCGAGCGAGCTGTTCTTCAGCACGAAGGAGAGCATTTCGGGGCCGCGATCGATGTAGGTATCGATGCGATCCTTCGGGACGACGTCGCCGATGATGCTGTGCAGGTAGGTGCGTGCGGCCTCGGTGGTGTCGTCGACGCCGTCGCGTACGAGCACTTCGTTGTTCGGGATCCAGACGCCACCACCCGAGCGGGCGGAGGATCCACCGAAGTGCGCCGCCTTTTCGAGGACGACGACGCTGAGTCCGTTGTGGGCCGCGGTGAGGGCTGCCGTCATCCCGCCGGCACCGCTGCCGACGACGACGATGTCGTATTCGTGCTTGCTCATGTAGAACACGTTATAGAATGATGTGGGTATCAGTCCATCCTTTCTGCCTGGAACTTTCTGGGGGCAGGATGGGCGGCAGCGGAACACGTTGCAGTCAATTTGCCGTGAATACGAAGGTGGTATGAGTGTGACCTGGGATGCGACGACCGACGTGCTGATCGTTGGATTCGGAGTCGCGGGCGCGGCAACGGCGCTCGAGGCAGTGGCCGGCGGTGCCGAGGTGCTGGCCGTCGACCGGTCGTCGGGCGGCGGTGCGAGCGCAATCTCGGGTGGAATCTTCTACGCAGGCGGCGGCACGTCCATTCAGCGGGAGGCGGGGGTAGACGATTCTCCGGAGGAGATGCTGAAGTACCTCCAGAAGGAGGTGGGCGACGCCGTGTCCGCCGAGACTTTGCAACGCTTCGTGGACGCGAGTCCTGAAACGATCGAGTGGCTGATCGGGCACGGGGTGCCTTTCGAGGCGTCGCTGTGCCCGTACAAAACGTCCTACCCGAACAACAAGTACTACTTGTATTACTCGGGCAGTGAGGCCGCAGGCGAGTTCCGCGCGGTGGCGAAGCCGGCACCACGAGGACACCGACCCAAGGGCAAGGGCACCTCAGGGAAAAAGCTGTACGCGCCGCTTGCGAAGTCCGCGCAGGACAAAGGCGTGCGGCTGTACCGGCAGACCAAGGCGACCAAGCTGATCGTCGACGACGCCGGTGCCGTCATCGGACTCGAATGCGCGACCCTGCGGGATGCGTCCGCGAGCGTGCGTCGACGCCACGCGATCTTGTGCGCGCTGTCCGACAAACCTGGCGTCTACTCGCCGCCGACACGGAACATCATCGACAAGGTCATCGCACGGATCGAGAAGAAGCACGCCCGGACGATCCGGATTCGGGCACGTCACGGTGTGGTTCTCAGCGCGGGTGGATTCGCACAGAACCGAAAGATGCTCTACACCCATGCGCCCGACTACACCGGCGGCATCCCGCTCGGTACCTCCGGTGACGACGGCACGGGAATCAACCTCGGCGTCGAGGTCGGCGCCGACACCGACAAGCTGGACAAGGTATCGGCCTGGCGTTTCATCGTCCCGCCGAGCGCCTTCCTCGGCTCGCTACTGGTGGGCAGAGACGGAAGCCGGATGGTCGACGAATCGCGCTACGGTGCGGCACTGGGCAGCGCGATGGTCAAGAACAGCAGTGGTGAAGGGTGGCTACTGGCGGACGCGAATCTCGTGCGCGAGGCAAAGAGCCAGATCGGATCCCAAGCGATGTGGTTCCAGCGCGTCCAGACGGCGGGAATGATGCGGACCGCCGTCACGGGCGCCACCCTGGCCGAGGTTGCCCGTAAGGCCCGAATCGACCCGGCTGGGCTGGAGGCCACGGTGGACGCGCACAATGCCGCCGCCGCTGCCGGCGAACCCGACCCGATGGGCAAATACCAGGACTTCGTCCGCCCGGCCCTGACAGCCCCGTTCACCCTCTATGACGTATCGGTGAAGCCGAGCATGATGAACCCATGCCCCATGATCACGCTCGGGGGATTGGTGGTCGACGAGACCACCGGCGCCGTGCAGACACCAGACGGTCAGGATATTCCCGGCTTGTACTCGGCCGGACGGACCGCCGTCGGCGTGTGTTCCAACTCGTACGTCAGCGGACTCTCACTCGCCGACTGCGTCTTCTCGGGGCGTCGCGCCGGCGCCCACATCGCGGCACTCGCAACAGCAACCACAGGGAAGGCTTGATCCATGCTCTCGACGGACATTCGCACCGAGCTGGCCGACCGGCTCGACGCTGCTGAACGCAGCCGGACCCCGATCGGGCCGCTCGTGGCCGCGTATCCCGACATCGACGTCGTCGACGCGTACGAGATTCAGCTCATCAACATCCGTCGACGGCTCGAGGCCGGTGCCCGCGTCGTCGGGCACAAGGTCGGGCTGTCGTCGCTCGCGATGCAGCAGATGATGGGCGTGGACGAACCCGACTACGGGCACCTGCTCGCCGACATGGAGGTGTTCGAGGAGCAGCCTGTCGATACCGCGAAGTTCTGCTTCCCGCGCGTCGAGGTGGAAGTCGGTTTCGTCCTGGGCAAGGACCTGCCCGGCGCCGGCTGCACGGAGCAGGACGTCATCGATGCCACGGTCGCGTACGCACCGTCGATCGAGCTGATCGACAGTCGCATCAAGGACTGGAAGATCGGGTTGCCCGACACGATTGCGGACAATGCGTCGTCCGCAGGATTCGTACTCGGCAAGGAGCGGGTGAAGCCGGCCGACATCGACATCAAGAACATCGATGCCGTGCTCACCTGCAACGGCGAGCAGATCGCCGAAGGCCGCAGCGACGCCGTACTCGGGAACCCGGTCACCGCCGTCGCCTGGCTCGCGCAGAAGGTGGAGAGCTTCGGCGTGCGTCTGAAGGCGGGAGACATCGTGTTGCCGGGGTCGTGTACGCGGGCGATCGATGCGCACCCGGGCGATAACTTCCGTGCCGAGTTCAGTGGGCTCGGCTCCGTTTCTTTGCAGTTCAAATAGGAGTTGTTGATGACAAAAGCAAGTGTGGCAATCGTCGGTTCGGGCAATATCAGCACGGACCTGCTCTACAAACTTCAGCGATCCGACTGGCTCGAACCCCGTTGGATGATCGGCATCGATCCCGAAAGCGAAGGCCTCGCCAGGGCGCGAAAGCTCGGTCTGGAAACCTCCGCCGAGGGTGTGGATTGGTTGCTGGCGCAGCCCGAGAAGCCGGACCTCGTGTTCGAGGCGACCTCGGCGTACGTGCACAAGGATGCGGCACCGAAATACGAGGCCGCCGGTATCCGCGCCATCGACCTCACGCCCGCAGCCGTCGGCCCCGCCGTGGTACCGCCCGCGAACCTGCGCGAACACCTGGACGCCCCCAACGTCAACATGATCACCTGTGGCGGGCAGGCGACGATTCCGATCGTCTACGCGGTCAACCGTGTCGTGAACGTGGAGTACGCGGAGATCGTGGCCTCGGTGGCGTCACTGTCCGCCGGACCCGGAACCCGCGCCAACATCGACGAGTTCACCAAGACCACCAGCCGCGGGATCGAAACCATCGGTGGTGCCACACGCGGCAAGGCCATCATCATTCTGAACCCTGCCGACCCGCCGATGATCATGCGCGACACCATCTTCTGCGCCATCCCCGAGGATGCCGACCGCGACGCGATCGCAGACTCGATTCACCGGGTGGTCGCGGACATCCAGCAGTATGTGCCCGGATACCGACTCCTCAACGAACCACAGTTCGACGAGCCCAGCGTGGTATCGGGCGGACAGGCCACCGTCACCACCTTCGTCGAGGTCGAAGGCGCAGGGGACTTCCTTCCCCCGTACGCCGGCAACCTCGACATCATGACAGCGGCGGCAACCAAGGTGGGCGAAGAGATCGCCCAGAAGCTTCAGACAGTGAAGGCGTGAGCGGCATGGTTCATTTCGACGATCTACATTTCGACAGCGCGTGGGACATTCGCATCACCGACACCTCGTTGCGCGACGGCTCCCACCACAAGCGTCACCAGTTCACCGGTGAAGAAGTTCGCGCGATCGTCGGTGCTCTCGACAACTCGGGGGTGCCGGTCATCGAGGTCACCCACGGTGACGGATTGGGCGGCTCGTCGTTCAACTACGGCTTCTCGAAGACACCCGAGCAGGAACTGATCAAGATCGCCGTCGATACGGCGAAGAACGCCAAGATCGCCTTCCTGATGCTGCCCGGATTGGGCATCAAGGAAGACATCATCGAGGCACAGGACAACGGCGCATCCATCTGCCGCATTGCCACGCACTGCACCGAGGCCGACGTTTCCATCCAGCACTTCGGGCTTGCGCGCGAGCGTGGTCTGGAGACGGTCGGATTTTTGATGATGGCCCACTCCACACCGCCGGAGAAGCTGGCGAAGCAGGCCCGCATCATGGCCGACGCCGGCTGCCAGTGCGTATACGTCGTGGACTCTGCGGGTGCGCTCGTGCTCGAGGGCGTCACGGAGCGGGTCGAAGCGTTGGTGCAGGAACTCGGCAATGACGCCCAGGTCGGCTTCCACGGACACGAGAATCTCGGACTCGGTGTCGCCAACTCCGTTGCGGCAGTTCGAGCAGGTGCTCGACAGATCGATGGCAGCACCAGGCGGTTCGGTGCCGGCGCTGGTAACGCGCCCGTCGAGGCATTCGTCGGGGTGTGCGACAAGATCGGCGTGAAGACGGGAATCGACTTCTTCGCCATCGCCGACGCGGCAGAGGACGTCGTACGTCCGGCAATGCCGCAGGAGTGCCTGCTCGACCGTCAAGCTTTGATGATGGGGTACGCCGGGGTGTACTCGAGCTTCCTCAAGCATGCCGAACGGCAGGCGGAGCGGTACGGCGTCTCGTCGGCCGAACTGCTGGTGCGGGCCGGTAAGCGCAAGCTCGTGGGTGGCCAGGAAGATCAGCTCATCGATATCGCCCTCGAGCTCCAGAAGGAAGCCGCCGCTTCCTGATCCCACCCCCTTTCCCGACCAATGTCACACCGGTTCAGCTCACGTGAACCGGTGTGACATTCGTTGGGGGCAAGGGTATCTCACCCCGAAACGACGAATGTCACACCCGTTCGATCGAACTGAACGTGTGTGACATTCGTCGGGAAAGAGGGAGGGGTCAGTCGCGGTCGGCCTCGCGGTCACGGACCTCGATGAAGCCCTCCATCACTGCGTGATTGATGCTGTCCTGTAGACGCGGGCAGCCATCCTGCTGGGACGTCGACCGACCTTCGGAAACGCCCTGCTGAAACGTTGGGCAGGACTTGGCCGGATCGGACATCCACTGCACGCTCGTGTGTTTCATGCTGTTCTTGCGGACCAGGACACAAGTCCCGCAGGTCCGGCACTCTACTTCGTGCAGGCCCGAATCGAGGTAGTTCTCCTTGTCCGCGACGGTCTGCGCGGTGATCGCCTCGACACGAGCCGGCTGACTCGCGAAATCGGGCGCTTTGGCCCACTTCGAGCTGCGTGACTCGGTCGAGGCGCTCATGGCTATACCTGCGCTTCCGTGTTCTTCTCGGCGGCTTCGGCTTCTTTCTCGGACTTCTGACGTGCGAGGTTCTCGTCGACCTCCACCTGCCAGGCCTCGTTGGCCTTGGTGGTGTCCACCTCGAACTCGAACCGCTGCGTCATCTTGTCGGTGACGTCCGCGGCGTCGACATAGAACTGGTCGTACCAGCGGCGCAGCTGGTAAACCGGTCCGTCCTCCTCGCAGAGGAGCGGATTGTCGATCTTCGTCTTGTTCTTCCAGATTTCGACGTCCTGCAGGAAGCCCTCGGCGATGCCTTCGGTGAACTTCGCGGCCAGGTTGTCCGACATCTCGTCCGAGACGCCCTTCGGCTTCTTGACGATGACGCCGTACTGGAGCACGAACGAGTTCTGGTCGATCGGGTAGTGGCAGTTGATCAGGACGCTTTCGACCTCGTAGCCGCTGTAGCTGTTCCAGAGCGGGTTGATCATGTAGGACGGCCCGTAGTAGGCGGCCTCCGACTTGAGAAGGGTGTCGCCGCCGTACTGGGAGGCCATGCCGATGTCCGGGCGGCCCTTGGTGTTGAGGTACTGAGCCGCTACCTGGCCTTCGAAAACGTTCTTGAAGTACGTCGGGAAGGCGTAGTGGATGTAGAAGAAGTGTGCCATGTCCACGACGTTGTCGATGATCTCGCGGCAGTTGGCGCCCTCGATGATCATCGAGTTCCAGGTCCAGTCGGTCCACTCGTCGCTGTAGGCGCCGTCGATCTTGGGAATCGTGACGTCCTCCGGTGGCGGGTTGCCCTCGGGGTCGTTCCAGATGAACAGTTGCCCGTTCTGCTCGAGAGTGGTCCACGTACGGGTTCGTGCCAATGGCGGCACTCGGCGCGCATACGGGATGCCCGTGCACTTGCCGGTCTTGCCCCACCGCCAGTCGTGGAACGGGCACGCGATCGAATCGCCCTTGACTGTTCCCTGGGTGAGGTCGCCGCCCATGTGGCGGCAGTAGCCGTCGAGAACTACAAGTTTGCCCTCGCTGTCCGAGAACACGACCAACTTGGTGCCGAACGCCTCGATGGCGTGCGGTTTTCCGTCCCGGAAGTCCCGCAGCAAGCCCAGGCAGTGCCAACCACGCGCATAGCGGGTCTGGGTCGTGCCCACATCGATCTCGCGAATCTGCGCCATTGCGCCCTCACATCCCTTCATGCTGTTACTAGAACACGTTATAGAATCTCGTCGAGATTTTCCATATTTCAGCGAGATTTGAACCGTTCATGCAGGGATTACCTGCTATTTCGCGTCGGTCTCGACAGAAATGGGAACGTGTTCTAGTCTCAGATGTAAGTGAACCATTCGATCAGACGGGAGCATCCTGTGGGTGACCACGACAGCCACGAGGTGATGCAGCGGCTCGACGCACTGCTGCCGACGCTGCGGGAGCGTGCACAAGAAACCGAGGATTTGCGCCGCATCCCGGACGAGTCCATCAAGGCGCTGCAGGAGACCGGCTTCTTCCGGTTGCTGCAACCGGAGCAGTGGGGCGGATACCAAGCTGACCCCGTGCTCTTCTACTCCGCGGTCAAGAAGATCGCGAGCGCATGCGGGTCGACCGGCTGGGTCGCCGGCATCGTCGGCGTGCACAACTGGCACCTCGCCCTTTTCGATCAGCAGGCGCAGGAAGACGTGTGGGGATCGGACACCGATGTGCGCATCTCCTCGTCCTACGCGCCGATGGGTGCCGGTGAGGTCGTCGACGGCGGCTACAAGGTCAACGGATCGTGGGCATGGTCCTCGGGCTGCGACCACGGCGACTGGGTGGTCGTCGGTGGGCCCGTCATCAAGGACGGCCGCCCTGTCGACTTCGGTAGCTACCTCATTCCGCGGTCCGACTACCAGATCGACGACGTATGGAACGTCGTCGGCCTGCGCGGAACCGGCAGCAACACGATCGTCGTCAAGGACGCGTTCGTTCCGACGCACCGCTTCCTGAGCTTCAAGAAGATGAACGACCTCACCGCGCCCGGCCTCGAGCGCAACACGGCGCCGGTCTACAAGATGCCGTGGGGCACCATTCACCCCACCACCATCTCGACGCCGATCGTCGGCATGGCCTACGGGGCGTACGACGCCCACGTCGAGCATCAGGGCAAGCGTGTCCGCGCCGCCTATGCAGGCGAGAAGGCGAAGGACGACCCGTTCTCGAAGGTGCGTATCGCCGAGGCCTCGAGTGACATCGACGCGGCCTGGCGTCAGCTGTCCGGCAATGTGGCGGACGAGTACGCGTACCTGCTTGCCGGCGAGGAAGTTCCATTCGAGGCCCGCTTGCGCGCCCGCCGCGACCAGGTGCGTGCCACCGGCCGCGCCATCGCCTCGATCGACAAACTGTTCGAGAGCTCCGGTGCCACGGCACTCACCAACGGCACACCGCTGCAGCGCTTCTGGCGCGACGCTCACGCCGGGCGCGTGCACGCCGCCAACGATCCGGAGCGCGCCTACGTCATGTACGGCACAGGGGAGTTCGGACTCCCGATCACGGACACGATGGTCTAGGAGAACAGGTGACGACGACCGAAGAAGCGCTCACGTTCGAGTCCACCTCGAGGTTCGCCCAGGTGCGTCCCGACCTGAAACTGCACTATCACGAGGCAGGAGTCGGGAACGACACCACTATCGTGCTGCTGCACGGCGGTGGGCCCGGCGCCTCGTCGTGGTCGAACTTCGCCAAGAACATTCCCGTTCTGGCGGAGAAGTTCCACGTCATCGCAGTCGATCAGCCCGGCTACGGCCTGTCGGACAAGCCGACCGAGCACCCGCAGTACTTCGTGCACAGTGCGTCGGCCCTGAACGATCTGCTCGACACACTGGACGTCTCCGGTCGTGTGCACCTGCTGGGCAACTCGCTCGGCGGCGGTGCGGCGGTGCGATTCGCGCTCGACTACCCGGATCGCGCGGGCCGACTGGTGCTCATGGGGCCCGGTGGCCTGAGTATCAACCTGTTCGCGCCCGACCCCACCGAAGGCGTCAAGAACCTCGGCAAGTTCAGCGCACCGCCGGAGGGCCCCACGAAGGAGAAGCTCGAGGCGTTCCTGAGGGTGATGGTGTACGACCAGTCGCTCATCACCCCGGAACTGGTCGAGGAGCGTTTCGCGGCGGCTAGCACCCCGGAGTCCTTGGCTGCAGCCAAGTCGATGGGTAAGTCGTTCTCCAGCGCAGACTTCGAACTCGGCATGCTGTGGCGTGACGCGTACAAGCTGCGTCAGCGGGTGCTGCTGATCTGGGGCCGCGAGGACCGGGTCAATCCGCTCGACGGTGCTCTCGTCGCACTGAAGCTGATTCCGCGGGCGCAACTGCACGTCTTCGGTGGTTGCGGACACTGGGCTCAGCTCGAGAAGTTCGACGAGTTCAACCGGATTGCTGCCGACTTCCTACTGGATGGAGGTAAGTAATGGGTATTCGTTCGCTGGCCTACATGCGTATCGAGGCCACCGACATGGCTGCGTGGCGTGAGTACGGCCTGAAGGTGCTCGGGATGATCGAGGGCAAGGGTTCCGATCCGGAGTCTTTGTACTTGCGGATGGACGAGTTCCCGGCTCGTCTCGTCATTTTTCCCGGGGAGAAGGACCGTTTGTCCGTGTCCGGTTGGGAGACCGCGAACGCAGAAGAGCTCCAAGAGGTTCGAGATCGGCTGTCGGCGGCGGGTGTTCCGTTCAAGGAGGGCACCGCAGAGCAGCTGCAGGACCGATCCGTGGTGGAGATGATCATCTTCGAGGACACCTCCGGTAACACACTCGAGGTGTTCCACGGGGCGGCTCTTCAGCATCGCCGCGTGGTCAGTCCGTACGGCCATCGGTTCGTCACGGGCGAGCAGGGACTCGGTCACGTCGTTCTCACCACGGACGACGACGAGGCCTCGCTGCGGTTCTACCGCGACGTGCTCGGCTTCAAGTTGCGCGACTCCATGCGTCTGCCACCGCAGATGGTGGGTAGGCCCGCGGACGGTGAGCCGGCGTGGTTGCGCTTCCTCGGCTGCAATCCGCGTCACCACAGCCTGGCGTTCCTGCCGTTGCCCAATCCCACCGGCATCGTCCACCTCATGGTCGAGGTGGAGGAATCGGACGACGTCGGCCTCGCTCTCGACCGTGCGCTGCGCAAGAAGGTCAAGATGTCCGCGACGCTCGGTCGCCACGTCAACGACAAGATGCTGTCCTTCTACATGAAGACACCAGGCGGATTCGATATCGAATTCGGCTGTGAGGGACTGCAGGTCGAGGACGACGACTGGATTGCACGCGAAAGTACGGCGGTCAGCTTGTGGGGCCACGACTTCACGGTTGGAATGAAGTAATGGCCGAGGAAACAGCCACCGCGGCGGCGATCGACGCCAAGCAGTTCCGCACTGTACTGGGGCAGTTCTGCACCGGGGTCACCATCATCACCACGGTCGACGACGGTGAGCCGGTGGGCTTCGCGTGCCAGTCGTTCGCGGCGCTGTCGCTGGATCCGCCGTTGGTGTTGTTCTGCCCCACCAAGCAGTCGCGTTCGTGGGCAGCGATCGAGCGTTCCGGCAAGTTCTGCGTGAACATGCTTGCCGAGGAACAACAATCGACGTGTGCCCGCTTCGGTTCGCGGGAGCCGGACAAGTTCGCCGGGATCGACTGGACACCGTCGCCGCTCGGCTCGCCGATCCTCGACGGTTCTCTCGCGCACGTCGATTGCACCGTCGAGTCGGTACACGACGGTGGCGATCACTGGGTGGTGTTCGGCCGTGTCGCGTCACTGGGAGAGGTCAAGGCAGAGCGACCGCTGCTGTTCTACCGGGGTCAGTACACCGGCATCGAGCCGGACAAGACGGTGCCCGCGCAATGGCGCGACGACCTCGAGGCTTTCCTGACCACCACCACGGAAGACACCTGGTTGTAGTCGGTTCTACTGGGCGGCGGCGCGCTCGGCGATTGCGTTTCCGAGTTCGGTCGTGGTCGCGCTGCCACCCAGGTCCGGGGTGAGTGTTTCGCCCTTCTCCAACACATCGCATACCGCACGGTCGATTGCGGCAGCGGTGTCGTGTTCTCCGAGGTGCTCGAGCATCATCGCGCCGGCCAGGATCTGAGCAACGGGATCGGCGATGCCTTTCCCCGCGATATCCGGCGCGCTTCCGTGCACTGCTTCGAACATCGACGGGCCGGTCTTGTCCGGGTTGATGTTGCCGGACGGTGCCAGTCCGAGTCCGCCCGTGACGGCGGCGGCCAGATCGGACAAGATGTCACCGAAAAGGTTGGACCCCACGATCACGTCCAGCCTGTCGGGGTGCAGCACGATCTCTGCAGCCAGCGCATCCACGTGCATCTGCCGTGTCTCGATATCGGGGTACTCGGTGGCGATCTCGTCGAAGACTCTGTCCCAGTAGGGCATCGAATGGATCAGTCCGTTCGATTTCGTGGCCGAGCACACCTTTTTCTGCCTTTGGCCTGCCCGTTCGAAGGCGTGTCGAATGATCCGTTCACAGCCGACTCGGGTGAACACCGATTCCTGCAGAACGAATTCGTCTGCTCGGCCGGGGTTGTGAGTGCCACCGATCTCGGAGTATTCGCCTTCCGAATTCTCCCGGACGATCAGCATGTCGAGTTCTTCGGCAGTCCGGTCGGACAGCGCGGAATCGGTGCCGGGCAGCAGACGCACGGGACGCAGGTTGACGTACAGACCGAATGCGCGTCGCAGCGGAATCAGCAGACCCCACAACGACACATGGTCCGGGACGCCGGGGAATCCGACGGCGCCGAGGAAGATGGCATCGAACTCGGCGAGCTGGGTGGCGCCGTCTGCCGGCATCATGGCACCGGTGCGCAGGTACTGCTCGCAGGACCAGTCGAATTCGGTCCATTCGATGGTGAATCCGCGGGCCGCTGCGTCGAGGACACGGACCGCTTCCTCGGTGACGTCCTTCCCGATGCCGTCACCGGGGATCGTGGCGATTCGGTACGTGTTCACAGGGCTGACCGGATTCACAGGGCAACACCCACGTACTTGATTTCCAGGAACTCGTCGATTCCGGTGGCCCCACCTTCGCGTCCGAGCCCTGATTCCTTGACCCCACCGAACGGGGCGGCCGGATTGGAGACGACGCCCTGATTCAGTCCCACCATGCCCGATTCGAGGGCCTCGCACACTCGTAGCCCGCGACGCAGGTTCTCCGTGTACACGTAGGCGACGAGGCCGAACGGGGTGTTGTTGGCGCGTTCGATCGCTTCGGCCTCGGTCTCGAATGTGCTGATCGCGGCGACCGGGCCGAAGATCTCGGTGTCACACATGTTCGCATCGTCGGGAACACCGGTCAGCACGGTAGCCGGATAGAAGTTGCCGGGCCCGTCGACGGTGCTGCCGCCGGTCACGACCGTCGCGCCGCGTTCGACGGCGTCGGCTACGAGTTCTTCCACCTTCGTCACGGCCGACTCGTTGACCAGTGGTCCCACTACGACTCCGTCCTCGGTGCCGCGGCCGAGTGGCAGCGCCTTCATACGGTCGGTGAGTTTGCGGGTGAACTCCTCGGCCACCGAGGAGTGCACGAGGATGCGGTTGGCGGCGGTACAGGCTTGGCCGATGTTGCGCATCTTCGCGAGCATCGCGCCGTCCACGGCGTCGTCCAGATTCGCGTCGTCGAACACCACGAATGGGGCATTGCCACCCAGTTCCATCGACGTGCGCATCACCGTCTCGGAGCACAGGGCGAGCAGATGCTTGCCGACTCCGGTGGATCCGGTGAACGAGAGCTTCCGTGACCGCGGGTCGCGGATCATCGGGGCCATGACGTCGTCCGAACGGGAGGTGGTGACGACGTTGACGACGCCGTCGGGCAGCCCGGCCTCGACGAGTATGTCCGCGAGGGCGAGTGTCGACAGCGGGGTCTGCGAGGCCGGCTTGATCACGCAGGTGCAACCGGCTGCGAGGGCGGGCCCGATCTTGCGGGTGCCCATGGCCATCGGGAAGTTCCAGGGCGTGATGAGCAGGCACGGTCCGACGGGTTGCCGGGTGACCAGAAATCGCGAGCCTCCGGCCGGTGCTGTGGTGTAGCCGCCGTCGATGCGGACGGCCTCTTCGGCGAACCAGCGGAAGAACTCGGCAGCGTAGGCGATCTCGCCTCGGGATTCTTTCAGCGGTTTTCCCATTTCCAGGGTCATGACGAGGGCTAGTCGTTCGGTGTGCTCGAGGAGCAGGCGGTGCGCGTTGGACAGCACGTTCGCTCGCTCGCGGGGAGTGGTCGCAGCCCAATCCGCCTGCGCTGCTGCCGCCGCATCGAGGGCTTCCGCAGCTTCGTCGGGGGAGGCGTCGGCGATCGTGCACAGCGTCTTGCCCGTCGAGGGATCGACGACCGGCATGGTTTCCGCGGTGTCGCGCCATTTGCCGCCGATGAACAGACCGGTGCGGACGGACTGGATTGCCTGGTCTTCGGTGATCGCTGCGCTCATACCTGCTCCCGTTCCATTGCCAATGGGCCGGGTCCATGTTATGCATATTGTTGACAATCTGACAATGCGTTCGGAGGTCCTATCGTGACTCGGCTGTCTCCACTTCTCGCGCAAGCAACACCCGTGACCGTCGACCACGGCGAAGGTTGCTACCTCCACGGCACGGACGGCCGCAGATACCTCGATTTCACCGCAGGCATCGGCGTCACGAGCACCGGGCACTGTCACCCGCACGTCGTCGAAGCGGCGCAGAAACAGGTCGGGTCTCTCATTCACGGCCAATACACAACGGTGATGCACAAGCCGCTGCTCGCGCTCGTCGAGAAGCTGGGGGAGGTGCTGCCGGAAGGCCTCGATTCGGTGTTTCTCGCGAACTCCGGAAGTGAGGCCGTCGAGGCGTCTTTGCGGTTGTCACGGCAGGCGACCGGGCGGCCCAACATCATCGTCTTTCATGGCGGATTCCACGGCCGTACCGTCGCCACCGCGACGATGACCACCTCCGGCACCCGGTTCTCGGCGGGGTTCAGCCCGCTGATGGGTGGGGTGCACGTCGCGCCCTTCCCCAACGCCTACCGGTACGGCTGGACCGAGGATCAGGCCACCGACTTCGCACTCCAAGAGCTCGACTACATGTTCGCCACCATCACCGCGCCGAACGAGACGGCGGCATTCGTCGTCGAACCCGTGCTCGGTGAGGGTGGTTACGTACCCGGCAACACAAGGTTCTTCCAAGGGCTCCGGGAGCGGGCGGACCGCCACGGCATCCTGCTCGTGATGGACGAGATCCAGACCGGCTTCGGACGCACCGGAAAGTACTTCGGACACCAGCACTTCGACGTCCGTCCCGACATCATGACCATCGCGAAAGGTATCGCCAGTGGGTTTCCGCTATCGGGAATGGTGGCCTCGCGAGAACTGATGTCGAAGGCATGGCCGGGATCGCAGGGCGGAACCTACGGCGGTAACGCTGTCTCCTGTGCCGCAGCCGTCGCCACCCTCGAAGTGATCGAAAGCGAAGGGTTGGTCGCCAACGCGGCCGCACGTGGGTCGCAGCTGCTCGAAGGCGCGCGCAAGCTTGCGGACGACGGGATCGGGGACGTTCGCGGGCTGGGTCTGCTCGTCGGCAGCGAGTTCACCGCCTCCGACGGAGCTGCCGACCGTCCGAGGGCCGTTGCGGCGCAGCAACTCGCGGCGAAGAAGGGCTTGCTCATGCTCACCTGCGGCGCCCACACGAACGTGGTACGAATGGTTCCGCCGCTCATCGTCACCGAGCAACAGATCGACGATGCGCTCGGTATCTGGGGAGAGGTTCTCAAAGAGGTGTGAGTGGGGTTCTCCGTCCGGGATGGCGTGAGGGGATTCGAGATCAACTGCTCCCGTATGCTTCCCGGCCGTGACTGAATATATTCTTGCAGCGGGGGACAGTCCTGCAAGGTCCATCGGTGCTCTCGTCGGAATGCTCATCGTTCCGCTTGCCGGTGTGGTCCTGCTGATCGTCGGCTTGTCGAATCGGGCCAAATCGAAGCGGCAAGCCGCACAGCCTGTATTTCCCCAGAACCCACAACCGTATGCCGGCATGCCGCCGCAGTACATGCAACAACCCGCTGCAGGTGCGCCGCCCCAATACGGATACAACATGCCCGCGTACGGCCAGCAACCGCCGTCACCGGTACAACCGGCGCCGAAGAAGCGCGGAACCGGGCTGATCGTCGTCGGTTCGCTGATGCTCGTCGTCGGCCTGTTGGCGGCAGTCGCGCAGGTTGCCACCTCCTCCACGGGCAGTTCTGTAGGGCTCGATATCGGAGACTGCCTCGATGGCTCGTCGGTCGCCTCGGCTGCCATCGTCGATGCCGATCCCATTGCGTGTGATTCGGCGGAGGCAGTGTTCGTGTTCGCCGCCATGGTCGACGCAGCCGACAAGTGCCCGGACGGAAAAACGGCAGCAACCACCGACTATGCGATAGTCAAGAACGCGACGGCCGGGTGGTGCTTTGCGCTGAACCTGCTCGAAGGGCAGTGTTACAGCGTCGCCATGGAGGGCAAGTCGGTAGATCCGAGCGTGTGCTCGAGGGGGTCGGACAACCTCATACGGGTCGACAAACGGGTTGACGGCGCCACAGATGTGCAAGCAGCGTGTGGCGGGCCGAACGGCGTCACGTTCCCTGTCCCCGCCCGCGTCTACTGTGTATCGGCACCGTAATCGGATCGGGTGACATCATGCCAGCGCGGATTCCGCGAACCTGGCCACCGCGAGGACCAGGTCGTCGGCGTAGCGCGGGCCGATGATCTGCAGTCCCACCGGCAGTCCAGCCTCAGTCGTTCCCACCGGAATGCTGATGGCGGGCTGCTGGGTCATGTTGAACGGGTAGGTGAACGGGGTCCACTGCGGCCAACTGGTGAAGTCGCTGCCCGGCGGCAGGTCGTACCCGGCGTCGAAGGCAGGTATCGGCATCGTCGGGGTGATCAGCACCTTGTGCTCGAGATGGAACGTGCCCATCTCGATGCCGACGTGGGCGGCCACCGCGCGGGCGTCGAGGAACTCGACCGCAGAGTAGGTCTCACCCCGGTCCCACACCTTGCCGAGTTCGGGATCGACCTCGTTGCGGGTGCCCTCCGGGTAGTGGTCCAGCATCGTTGCCGCGCCTGCCGCCCACAGCAGCTCGAAGGCGTCCAACGGGTCCGAGAATCCGGGATCGGTCTCGGTGACGTGCAAACCACCGGATTCCAACGTCCGCACGGCGCCGTCCACTATCCGGCGCATCTCCGGGTCCACGTCTACATAGCCGAGCGTGGGGGAGTAGGCAACGTTCAACCCCGCCACCTCTGTCCTGACCTCGCCACGAAATGTGTTGTGACGTGCTGCAAGCGCGGTCGGATCGCGGGGGTCGGGCACCGCGAGAACATCCATCAGCAACGCGGCATCCTCGACCGTTCTGGTGAGTGGTCCGGCATGAGCCATCGGGCCGAACGGGCTCGCCGGATACATCGGGATCCGTCCATGCGTCGGCTTGAAGCCCACGATCCCGCAGAACGACGCCGGGATACGCACGCTGCCACCGCCGTCGGTGCCAACCGATAACGGACCGAATCCGGCGGCCACCGCCGCAGCACTACCGCCGGACGAGCCGCCCGGTGTCTTCGTCGTGTCCACTGGATTGCGGGTGATCCCGCACAGCGGGCTGTCCGTCACTGCCTTCCATGCGATTTCCGGTGTGGTGGTCTTGCCGACGAACACCATGCCGTCCGCGCGCAACAGTGCGGCAACGGGGCTGTCGACCTCCCACGGCTGGTTCGGATCGACGGCCGCAGATCCACGAAGGGTGGGCCATCCTTGGGTCAGGAAGATGTCTTTGATCGAGATGGGGACGCCGTCGAGAAGGCCCTGCGCGGAACCGGTTCGCCACCGCTCCTCCGATGTGCGGGCCTGCTCGAGTGCCCGCTTCTCGTCCACAAGACAGAAGGCATTGATGCCCTTGTCTCCGCTATCGATTGCGTCGAGCACCGCCTGCGTGGCATCGACCGGTGACAGTTCGCCCGACGAGTACGCGGCCACCAGTTCGGCAGCGGTCATATCGGTGGGATTCACAGCCGCACTCCTCACTCAACTGGGTACGTATCCGAGTCTTTTGTCGACGACGTTCTCGAGTGGCCTACCGTCGATCCACCGCGTGAAATTGTCGGTGAACACCGTGACGAGGGCGTCCCGCCAGCCGACGAAATCCCCCGAATTATGTGGCGTAACGGAAACATTGGGCATCGCCCACAAGGGATGTCCTGGCGGGAGTGGTTCGGTCTCGAGCACGTCCAGTGCTGCGCCGGCGATAACGCCATCTGTCAGGGCTTCGACAAGGTCGTCGGTGTCCACGAGTTCCCCCCTGCCCACGTTGATGAAACGTGCCGTCGGCTTCATGGCGGCGAATGTGTCGCAGCGGAACAGGTGACGGGTCTGCCCCGTGAGCGGCGCGACGGCGATCACGTAATCGGCTTCGGCCAGCTGGACAGGAAGCTCCTCGGTGGCGGTGACGGTTCCGAAGTCGGGGTCGCCCGAACGTGCTCGCCGTCCTGATCCACGCACCTCCATGCCTACCGCCCGAAGGAGCCGTGCAATCGCACGTCCGATGGGGCCGGTACCCACGATCAAGGCCACCCGACCGGAGATGCGCTCGGACTCGCGGTGCTTCCACGTCTCGGCTTGCTGGAGTCGCAGCGAACCAGCGAAGTTTTTAGCGAACGAGAGGATCTGCCCCAGTACGTACTCGGCGATCGCCCCGTCGAAGACCCCACGGGAATTGGTGACGGTGACCTCGCTCGCGCGCAGTTCGGGAAACATGACCGGGTCGACGCCTGCGGCGGCGACGTGCAGCCATTCGAGTGAACCCGCAGCATGCCAGGCCTCGGGTACGGCGTCACTGAGGAAGTCGTACAGAAAAAGAGCGTCTGCACCATCCAAAGCCGCAGCCAAACCGTCGCGGGTGGTGTAGCGAATGTCCGCGCGCTCGGCGACCGGTGCCATCAGTTCCTGGTTCGGCCGGGTGTCGGCGCCGGTGGAACTGTCGGCATGCAGCACTGCGAGGATCGGTTTCCGCGTCACGTTGACACCGTAAGAGCGGGTCGTATGATTGTCAACAATCTACACGTTTAAGGAAGGTACGAATATGGCACTGACCGATCTGGAGCCGGTCAGTCGGCAGTCGACCGCCGAACTCATCGCCGATCGACTACGCGACGCCATCATGCGGGGATCACTCGAGCCGGGCGAGCAGCTGGGTGAAGCCGACCTCGCGGCGCACTTCCAGGTCTCGCGCGGTCCACTGCGGGAGGCCATGCAACGGCTGGTGTCCGAAGGCCTGCTGCACAGCATTCGCAACCGCGGCATCTTCGTCACCGAGCTGACCCTGGACGATGTGGTGGATGTGTACCGCAGCAGGCGAGTGATCGAGGGTGGAGCGCTTGCGATGATCCTCGACGGCCGAAGGGAAGAGGCCTACGAGGCACTCGGACCCGCCGTCGACGCAATGTGCACCGCCGCCGAGCGTGGAGATTCCGCAGCCGTGTCCGATGCCGACCAGCTGTTCCACCAGATTCTGGTGGAAAGCTCCACCAGCCCGCGCCTCGTGCGAGCCGCCCGCACCCTGCTGATCGAGACGCGCATGTGCATGGGCGCCCTGCAGACCACCTACGACGACATTTGTGACCAGGCCGCCGAGCACGTCGTGCTGCGTGACGCCATCAAGGACGGCGACGCGGCAGAGGTCGGAGCTCTGCTGGCAGAGCATCTGGACGATGCGGTGGCGCGGTTGCGCGGGAAGCAGTCAATGCGGGACTGAGTGCACACAAATCGCTTCGAGCAACGGGATTCCGTCCGCCACGTCGACTTGTGTGCAGTTGGTCCCGCTCGTCAGGCAGGAGTCAGGTCGACGCCCGCAGGGGGAGTGAGTTTGCGGAGGGTGCCGTCGAAACCGGTGACGTACAAGGCCCAACCGTCTCCATCAGGTGCGACGCGCACCGACGTGGGGCCGTCCGGCGGCATCCGAATCGGCGCGGGAGGTTTGATCATTCCGGTGAGGACCGTGCAGGCCTCGCGGGTTTCGGGGTCGATTCGGTAGACAGCACCGGCGAGATGATCGGCGACGTACAGCGTGCCGTCGGCGACGGCTTCCATGTCGTCGGGCAGGGCGATCAGATCCGGGAACCCCATCACCGTGCTCGGCGTGCTGGGTGAATCGAGGGGCACCCGCAGGATCTGGGACGTGACGTCTCCTGTGTAGAAGGCAGTCCCATCGGGAGTGAGTGCCATGCCATTGGACCTACGAATCGTCGACCAGGACGAGGTGACGGTGTCGGTATCGGGGCTGTAGCGCGTGATTCCGGTGGGCGGACCGAGAATGTCGATTCGGGAGATGAGCAGGTCGCCGTCGGGCAACAACAGCAATCCGTTCGGACCGTACAGCCCGGTGACAAGGGTTGTCACCGCGCCGGTTTCGACGTCGAGACGTTGGAGGGTCCCGTCGGCGACAGTGCGAAACGGATCGTCGCCCGTTACGAAGTAGAGGTAGTTCCCCGAAAGTCGCAGCCCCGCCGGCTTGTCCAACCCGGACAACACCGTCGAGGTGTTGTGCGCTGCGTCGACGTGGTACAGCTTCCCGTTGTCGGCACCGCTGACGTAGAAGCCACCGTTTCCGTCCGGTTCCAGGTTCTCCAGCCACCCCAGACCCGACGCCAATGTCTCCTGCTGCCAGCCCTCCGCACACGAGCGCGTGACGGCATCAGCGTCGGCAGGGGTGTTGACGGTCAGTCCGGCGGTTGCGGCCGCGACGAGTAGAGCAGTCGTGAGCTTGGAACGTAAGGGCATGGTCCTACCTTTGTGAAGGAGTACAGAGGTAGGAAGCTACACGACGAAGATCCTCGGTCCGCCAGCTGAATCAACCGACGGTGATGTCGGCGGAAGTCCCGGTGAACGGTGAGATCTCCCCGAATGGACTCTTGCTGTCCCCGAAATGCTGGATGCGGTACGTGCCTGCCGGGGTTCCTTCCGGAACATCCCAGGTGATGCGTGCGACCGACTGGTTGGGATCGGTTCGCTGCCAATGGAATTTGGTGGACCAGTCACCGTCGTCGGCGTGCCGTACCCACTCTCTGCCCTGGCGTCTTTGCACCTCGAGGTAGGTGCCGCGGCGGTGCAGGTTGTTCTTGGGGTACCCGGTGACGAACTCGACGGCGACCTGCGTACCGATCGCGGCGGTGGCGGCAGGCTGAACGACAACGTCACCGAAACTTCGTTCCGCACCTGGAACATCTTGGTCGACACCGGGGTTGAACGACGGCTGGAAACCGGAGTTGTCGACGGGAGCCGGCCCGCGGTCGGCAGCGGCTCCCGATTTCAACGCTGCCGCCAGCTGTGCGAAACCCTGCTGGTAGGCGGGCAGTGTGTAGCGACCGAACATCGTCGAGCCGCCCTCGTACTGCTGGGAGTCGTATTCCTGCGGTGTGGTGCAGTAGCTCGAGTAGGAGTTGGCGTATCCCTGGAAGATGACGTTCTCGAGTGGAACCCCCAACTCCCCGGCGACGGTCCGCCGAATGCGCAGCCCGGACACGATGGTGAACTCGGCGGGACCGCCGACGATGTAGTACTGGCCGATTCGCAGGATCTGAATCTTCAGAATGTTCGGCACCCACGTGCCTGCGGGAGGGACGAGTCCGACGGCGATCAATACCAGTTTGGGGGCCTGGGCGTCGCGCAGCCACTGGGGGATCGGTGCGTTCATGCCGCCGAGGGCGTCGACGACCGGATTCGTGGTGCCCTCCGGGAAGAGCGGAATTGCGGGCCCGTCCTCGGTGCTGCCTGCGCTCATCGCGGCACCGATGCACGCGGGTGACGTCTTCGCCGGCCGGCCGTCGGGCGTGTATTTTCCGTCGACGGTCTGTGCCGCCATGTCGAGGTACATCACCCGCGCGTCGATGGGTCCGGTCACGGTATCGGATGCGCCGTTCCATGCCTCACGTGCCGCATGAACCTGTCGTTGGCCGATGATGCGGGCGTTCTCGAACTCGTCGTCGGTGGGTCCGTGGCCGGGTTCGAGGTCCAGATTGGGCGACATATCACCGGCATTCGTTTGCGGGAAAGCGGCGACGAACTTCGGCTTGCCGGGCTCGAGGTAGTCGACACCCTCTTGGCCGCGCTCCCAGAAGTAGGCAGCGGCACCCTTGTTGTCGCCGGAAATCAGGTGGTTCTCGTTGGTGAGCGACGCGCAGTGTGTGGCGAACCAGTTGATGGCCCCGACGTCCTTGCCGTTCTGCTCGATCCGCATCACTCGCATCGAGCTGTCGATGCCCAGCGGGTAGTAATCCTTGTCCTGCGCAGGATTGAGATCGAAGGCCACGCGCGAACGGTTGACGCTGGCATCGGTCAATTCGCTGCGACCGTAACGGACCGACCCCGGGGCGAGGTCGTCGTGGGCGGCGCTGATGGCCTCGACGATGCCGTCGACTTCGGCGTTGTACACGAGCTCGTCGAACCCGAGGACGGCGACGTTGTATGCGTAATTGTGAGACGCCCCGCCACACGCGGCATGGGAGTGCACTGCCGTGAGCATCACGTTCCGCTCCGTGTACAGGTCGCCGTACAGCTGTGCCAGGCGTGCCAGCACGCCGTCGTGGACGGACTGGAAGATCATGCAGTTGTCGACGACCACGTATGCGACACGAGAGTTGCCGTCGGCGAAGACGAATGCACGTGCACGGGTGCGCTGATGAAGTCCCTCGGCGCGTTGTTCGAACTTCGAGTAACCCATCATGCCCACCTCGACCACGGGACCGGTGGCGTCGGAGATGCCCACGCCGACCAGCAATCCGGAACTTGCGGGAGCCGTGCGTTTCGGCTGTTCAGCGTATGCGGGGGCAGCACCTACCACGCCTGCGACGGCGGCGACGGCGGGCGCTGCAGCGACCCCCGCCAGCATGCTTCGACGATTGATCGCGGCCATGAGATCCTCCCGCGCCCATGGCGCTGACATCCGTTGTTCATACGTTGTTGGTCAAGCGTCCAATAGTCTAGCGGGCCGTCCCATCGAAATGTTCGGTGGATCACACCGGCTCGGCGTCGCCGAACGTCATGGCGATATTGCGGACGGAGGTGGTGAACAGCGCCCGGCGGGGGAGGCCCAGCCCGCGCAGTTCGTCGGCGATCGGGTGATCACCCAGTGTGAGTGCTGCGCCGCCCAGTCTCGATCTTGTGCCTGATGGCGTCATCTCCCAGGGCGTATGTCGCGTGAAACCGCCGAGGTGCGAATACGCAACCGAAATGATCTTCCTGTCGGAACCCGGTAGCGGGATGCCCCGTTTCACGTCCAGTCGAACTGCAGTCCGCCCGTCTGCACTGAGTGTGCCGTGCTTCGTGGCGGACGCGTGGTCCGTATCGAACGACGCGAGGGTCTTCGGGAAACCCCAGATCCCGCGGCCGGCGGCCAACGTGAAATCACCGCTGACCGGAAGGCGATGGATGAACGTGCCGGAGCCACGGGACTTGCGGTGATCACGGACGAGGAAGGTGACACCGAACTCCTCGTAGCGTCCGAGATCGCCATCGACGTAGTCCACGAACACGAGCATGCAGATCGCCCGCCCCTTGCGATACTCGTGCACCCGCAGACCCGAGTAGCCGATCACGGACTGCGCACGGGCCGAAGGCACTGTGAACGCGGCCATGAACGCCGAAGCGGTGCGCACTCGCACAGGTGTCTCTACGGTGCGCCCCAGAACCTCGTGTGCAGTCATTTCTGCTCCCGTGTCGGATGAAGCCATTCGAATGAAAGTTCCCGCCGGACCACCGGATCGCCTTCGGTATCCATCTACACGTCCTACCATCTGTGGCAGAACGGCGAGGGCACCCACGGCGGAGGAGCTGCGCATGACGACCAGGCCGGAATTCGACCTCCTGGACGGACGTTTCTATTCGGGAGATCTGGGGGATCCGAGGTCTGCGTATGCGTGGATGCGGGAGAACGAACCTGTGTACCGCGCGGAGGGCATTGTCGGAGCGGCCACGTACGACGCAGTGGTGGCGGCGGAGCGCGACCCGGTGCTCTTCTCGAACGGTGGTGGAATCCGGCCGGGGGTCGGTCCGTTGCCGCACATGATCGACATGGACGACCCGCAGCACCTGCAGCGCCGCCGTCTCGTCAACGCGGGATTCACGCGCAAACAGGTGGAAGCGAAGATCCCCGGAATTCGGAAGATCTGTGACGACCTCGTCGATTCGGTGTGTGAGAAAGGTGAGGCCGATTTCGTTCGCGACCTTGCCGCACCGCTGCCCATGGCTGTCATCGGGGACATGCTCGGGGTGCTCCCCAAGGACCGAGGCACCTTCCTGAAGTGGTCGGATGATCTGCTGAACGCACTCGGAAGCAACGTCTCGGAAGACGAATTGCGTGCCCAGGCGGAGGCCTACCTGGCGTTCAGTGAGTTCACCCTCGAGACCATCGCGAAGCGCCGCGAGGAACCGACCGACGACCTCACGAGCATTCTGGTTCATGCCGAGATCGACGGCGATCGACTCAGCGACCAGGACATCGTCAGCGAAACTCTCCTCATCCTCATCGGCGGCGACGAAACGACGAGGCACGTGCTCAGCGGTGGGATGGAACAGCTGATGCGACATCCAGACCAGCAGGCACGCCTGGTCGATGACCCCGACGACATTCCGCAAGCACTCGAAGAGATGTTGCGGTGGGTGTCGCCGATCAAGAACATGTGCCGCACCGTCACCCGTGACAGCGAGTTCCACGGGACACAGCTGCGGGCAGGTGAGAAGATGATGTTGCTGTTCGAGTCGGCGAACTTCGACGAGGCACACTTCGAGGAGCCGAACACCTTCGACATCGAACGGGCGCCCAATCAGCACGTGGCTTTCGGGTTGGGTGCCCATTTCTGCCTGGGTAATCAGTTGGCGCGGCTGGAGGGACGGCTGATGTTCGAGGCGCTGCTGTCGAGGCTGCCCGACATGACACTGCCCGCAGACGTGCTGGTCGACGAGCATTCGCTGCGGCACCGTCCCGCGAACTTCGTGTCGGGTCTCGAAGAGATGCCGGTGACCTTCACAGCTACTGCACCCGCGGACCGAAGGGTCCCCAGTTGCTGAAGCTGCACCGCGCGGAACGCTCGAGCACGCTTGCCGACGCACTGGCAGATCTATTGGCGACGCCCCTCTTCGACCCCTTCGCAGGTGAGATCATCGCCGTGCCGGCGAAAGGAGTGGAACGGTGGCTGACGCAGCGGATCGCCACCGTACTCGGCGGCGAGAACAGGGACGGTATCGCGGCCAACATCGCGTTTCCCACCCCGACCCGTCTGGTCGACGACACCGTGGCTGCAGTGTCGGGGACGGACGCGAACGCGGACCCCTGGGCGCCCCGTCGGGTGGTGTGGACCGTCCTCGACGTGATCGACCGCAGTGGCGACGAGCCGTGGTATCCGGTGCTCGAGAAGCACCTCGAGGGGCACCGCATCGGCCGTCGATACGAGACCGCATTGCATCTCGCCGAACTGTTCCGCAGTTACGCCGCGCAACGGCCGGCGATGCTCGTCGAGTGGGCTGGCGGTGACAGTACCGACGGAGCCGGAGAGGCACTCGACTCGGACCTGGTGTGGCAGGCGCAGCTGTGGCGCGCCGTCCGGCAACAGATCGGCTCCCCGAGCCTCGCAGAGCGCTTGGGCGACACCTGTGACCGCCTCCGCGGGAACCCCGGCCTCGTGTCCCTTCCGGAACGGTTGTCTCTGTTCGGGACGACCCGTCTGACCACCGCCCAGCTCGAAGTCGTCCAGGCGCTTGCCGCGCATCGCGACGTGCACCTGTGGCTTACGCATCCGAGTCCGGTGATGTGGGAACGGCTCTCCTCCATCCCCGCCGTGGTCCGTCGACGTGACGACGACACGGCGTTGTTGGTGCACAACCCGTTGTCGGCGGGTCTGTCGCGCGATGTTCGTGAGCTGCAAGCTCGGCTGTGCGTCACCGAATTCGATGACGTTCACCATCCAGGCATGCCGTTGCCGCCCACCATGCTGGGGGCTGTTCAGCAGGCGATCGTGAACGACCGCAATCCGGAATCACTGCCGGAACCGGACGGGACTTTGCAAGTACATGCGTGTCACGGGGCATCGCGCCAGGTGGAAGTGCTGCGCGAATCGTTGCTGCACTTGTTCCAGGAGGACCCCGACCTCGAGCCTCGAGATGTGCTGGTCCTGTGCCCGGACGTCGAGGCATACGCCCCGTTGATTCGAGCCGCGTTCGGGCAGGGCGTGCTCGGCCATCCTGGACATCGGTTGCGGGTCCGGCTCGCCGATCGTGGCCTTCGGCAGACGAACCCGATACTGGCCGTGCTCGATTCGTTGCTCCAACTTGCCGATGACCGGGTGACCGCGAGTTCGGTGCTCGACCTTGCGGCCGCGCCCCCCGTCCGTCGGTGCTTCGGTTTCGGCGACGACGACCTCGAGCGGCTGAGAGAGTGGGTTCACGAAGCCGGGGCGCGGTGGGGCATCGGCCAACGTCAACGATCGGCGTTCGGGTTGGCGGGCTTTCCGCAGAACACGTTCGTCGCGGCGGTGGATCGTCTTCTGCTGGGTGTGGCTGCGGACGAGTCCGAACCCGAGTGGCTTGCGCTGTCGTTACCGCTCGACGACGTGGAGAGTACCGATATCGACCTGGCCGGGCGCTTCGCCGAGTTCGTCGATCGGCTCGCCGTCACGCTGCGTGACCTCGAAGGCCCGCAGACAGGCGAGCAGTGGGTGAAGGTGTTGCGCCGCGCTCTCGCGCTGTTGGTGGATGTGTCGCAGGCAGATTCGTGGCAGCTTGCGCAGGCACAGCGAGCGCTGGCCGATGCGGTCGAACACGGCGAAGGCACGCTGCTTCGGCTGGCGGATGTGCGGGCCATGCTCGACAACCGTGCGGCGGCTTCACCGACGCGGGCGAACTTCCGCACCGGTGAACTCACGGTCTGCACGATGGTGCCGATGCGTTCGGTGCCGCACAAGGTTGTTGCGTTACTCGGTCTCGACGACGAGGTGTTCCCTCGCAAGGGCCGTCTGGACGGAGACGACGTGACCGGCCGTGATCCCTGTCCGGGTGAGCGCGACCCACGTAGTGAGGACCGGCAACTACTCCTCGATGCGCTCATGTCGGCGACCGCGCACGTGTTGCTTTTCTACACCGGCTCCGATCCGGTCACGGGCGGTGACCATCCGCCGGCGATTCCGTTGAGTGGTGTGCTGGACATGGTGGGTTCCGGCGTGGTTCGCCGGCATCCGCTGCAGCCGTTCGACACCCGGAATTTCGAGGTGCGCAGGCCGTTCAGCTTCGACCGAGGTGCGCTCGAGGGCGCCCGGGCGTCGATGCGTGAGCCGATGGGGCCTCCGGCGGGAGCCCCCTCCCTTCCTCGGAACCCCCTGCCACAGCACGAGAAGGGCGATGTCGACCTCGCCGATCTGGTGGCATTCGTTGTGAGTCCTACCCAGGCGTTTCTCCGGCAGCGGCTGGGAGTGCGCATCCCCGAACTCGACGAAGACGTGGCAGATGCATTGGCACTCGAACTCGACCCATTGGCCAAATGGGCGCTGGGGGAGCGCATGTTGTCCTCTCGGTTGCGGGGTGTCACACCCGCAGATTTCAGGGCCACCGAATGGCGGCGCGGCACGTTGCCGCCGTTCGGCCTGGGGGGTGCTGCGCTCGCCGGCGTGGAGTCGACCGTGGACGCGCTGGCGCACGCCACGAGACCGCTGTTGACCGAAGAGCCCGACACCGTCGACGTCGCAGTCGATCTCGGGGACGGCCGCAGACTGACCGGAACCGTGTCCGGGGTGCACGACGGCAAGATCGTGCGAACGTCCTTCTCCCGGTTGGGTCCGAAGCACCGGCTCAGCGCATGGGTGCAACTGCTCGGGGTGGCGGCCACATGTGGTGTACCGGCGGCGGCCATCGTCACGGGCCGGGGCGGTGGCAGTCGTCCGACGTGGAGATCCACTCTGTCGGCACCGATCGATGCACTCGAACAGCTTCGGATTCTGGTAGACCTCAGAGACGCAGGCTCGATCTCTCCGCTGCCGATTGCCGAGGGGGCAACCTCCGCATACGCGCAGCGGCGGTTCGGTGGCGGGTCCGACGAACAAGCATGGGACTCGGCGGCGTACCAGTGGTCCGGCAGGTTCGGTGACGCCACCAACCGTGCAATCGCGTACGTGTACGGTTCGGATGCATCCTTCGAGGATTTCGCCCCCGAGCCGCGAGAGTTCGGGGCACTCGCGTACCGACTGTGGAGTCCCTTGCTGACCGCAGAAACTCAGGGGCGCCCATGAACTTCGAACTCACCGGTGATCTGCCGACCGGGACCACCGTCCTCGAGGCCAGCGCCGGCACCGGAAAGACCTACGCGATCGTCGGTTTGGCAACGCGGTTCATTGCCGAGGGTGTCACCGACATTTCGGAACTGCTACTGGTGACCTTCTCCCGTGCGGCGACCCGGGAACTTCGCGAGCGCACCCGTGAACGCTTTGCGCGCGTATCCGCTGCACTCACAGACCAGGAGACCGCGCGCACCAGCGACGACGCGCTGATCGCCTTTCTGGCCACCTGTGACGCGGACGAAGTATCCACGCGGCGGCGGCGCTTGCTGCGTGCCCTCGCCGATTTCGATGCGGGAACCATCGCCACCACACACAGTTTCTGCCAGCGGATGCTCGACAGTCTCGGAATCGCCGGGGAGCGGGATCCGAACGGTGTGCTGGTGGAGTCGGTGGACGATCTGGTCGTCGAGGTGGTCGACGACGTCTACCTGCGCTCGTACGGTGCGAGCGATTCGGGCGTGCCGATGACACCGGCGGAGGCGCTGCAGTTGGGCCGGGATGCGGTTCGTGATCGGCAGGCGACACTGTGCCCGGATCCGGACGATTCGACCGAAGCGGGTCTGCGGGTGGAGTTCGCCACCCAGGTACGAGCTGAAGTGGACGCGCGCAAGCGGCGCGGACGTGTCAGAGATTTCGACGATTTGCTCGGGCTGCTGCACGGGGTGCTCGTGCATCCGGAACACGGTGAGGCAGCTCGCCGACGAGTACGCGACCGATACCGTGTGGTGCTGATCGACGAGTTCCAGGACACCGATCCGTTGCAGTGGGACATCATCAGACAGTCCTTTCACGGCCACAGCGCCCTTGTTCTCGTCGGTGACCCGAAGCAGGCGATCTACGCCTTCCGTGGTGCCGAGGTGCTCAGTTACCTCGACGCCGTGCAACACGCCGAGCAGCATCAGGAACTGACCACCAACTGGCGCAGTGATGCCGGGCTGATCGGTGCCCTGGAGCATCTTTACGGCGGCGCGGCACTGGGCAACGACGACATTCTCGTACACCCGGTGGACGCCAACCACAAGGAGTCCCGGCTCCCCGGGGAAGTCCCGTTTCGTCTTCGCTACCTGTCGCGAAAAGGTGCAGGACCGTTGGGGAAGACGGGGTTTCCTGCACTTGCCACGCTTCGAAAGAAGGTCGCCGTCGACGTTGCCGCGGAAGTGGTCGGGCTGCTCGGCCGCGCGCGTGACCGGGTGGGGCCGGGAGATATTGCAGTACTCGTCCGCAAGCGCGCACAGATTGCGCTCGTGCGAGATGCGCTCGACGCGGTGGGTGTGCCGTCTGTCCTCACCGGTGGCACCAGCGTGTTCGACACCGGTGCCGCAATGGACTGGCTGTGGGTGCTGCAGGCGCTCGAGGCGCCGCATCGTTCGGATCGGGTGCGGTTGGCGGCCCTCACGCCGATCGTCGGCCGTACCGCAGAAGAACTCGATGCCCGCGGTGACGAGGTGGTCGCGGAGGTCGGGATGGAACTACGCGAGCTCTCGGCGCTCTTCGAGAGGGCCGGGTTCGCGGCCGTCTTCGAAAGACTCTCTGCTGTGACGAAACTCGAATCGCGGCTGCTCGGACGGCCCTCCGGTGAGCGCAGTATCACCGACGTTCGGCACATCGCCCAACTGCTGAACCGGGCCACCGTGGAAGAACAACTCGGCCTCACCGCACTCACCCGATGGTTGACCGACCGCATCGACGACCCCGTCGCCGGTGCGACGACCGACCGCAGCAGACGTCTCGACAGCGACGCGGCCGCCGTGCAGATCGTCACCGTACACGCGAGTAAGGGGCTCGAGTTTCCCGTCGTGTTTCTCCCATACGCCTGGGACGGCGCCAAGCATCCGCACCCGAGCACTCTTCTGCTGCACGGCCCGTCGGGTGAGCGCGTCTTGGACGTCGGCGGGCCTACTGGCCCCGGATACGGGCAGAGAAAGCAACTGTCGGAACGAGAAGACGCAGGGGAGGAGTTGCGGCTGCTGTATGTGGCGTTGACTCGCGCGAAATGCCACGTGGTGACGTGGTGGGCGCCGAGCTTCTCGACTGCGGCCTCGTCGCTGCACCGTCTCCTGATAGGCCGCGTACCCGGATCGGGGCAGCCGGAGCTGTCGGTGAAGGTTCCGGACGACGCGACGATGGCCGACAAGCTCGAGACGTGGCCGGGCGCTGCCGCTCATCTGATCTCGGTGGAACGGGCCGGCGGCGGCGCTGCAACCACCGCTGATTGGAATCCGCAGGAGGCAGGCGTCGTCGAGGTCGACGTCGCACGGTTCGATCGCATCCTCGATGAGCAGTGGCGGAGAACCTCCTATTCGGCACTGACCGCATCGGCGCACGACGCCGACCGTGGGCCTGGCGTGCGCAGCGAGGTCGAGCAACCGGGGAAGGACGACGAACCGGAGAATCCCGATGCCGACGTCGAGGTCGAATCCGCCGATGACGCCGTGGGACTTCCGTCGCCGATGAACGGACTACCGGGCGGTGCTGCCTTCGGCACGTTGGTGCACGAAATTCTCGAGACGGTCGACACTTCTGCCGCAGACCTGGCCGAGGAACTGTCGATACGGTGCCGTGAGGGCGTGGGCTCGCGGCTCGCGGACGTCGATCCCGAGGGGCTCGCACAGGCGCTGCTGCCGGTGCTGCACACCCCGGTGCTGCACACAGCAGGCGATTCGGGGGCGGTCTCGCTTGCGGATATCGACCCGTCGGATCGGCTTGCCGAGTTGGACTTCGAGCTTCCGCTCGCCGGCGGCGACGAACCCGTCGATCTCGACGTGACGTTGCGTGATGTCGCCGCTCTGCTGCGGGACCATCTCGGCGGCGACGACCCGATGGCCGACTATGCGGAACAGTTGGACCTACTCGATTCGGGACCGATCCGTGGATTTCTCACCGGCAGCATCGACGCGGTGCTGCGTGTTCCGGGCCCGAAGTTCGTGGTCGTCGACTACAAGACCAACCGGCTCGGGTACGGAGATCTCAGCACGGCGCACTATACGCACGACCGTATGGCCGCCGAGATGATGCGCGCGCACTACCCCTTGCAGGCGTTGCTGTACGCCGTTGCGTTGCACCGCTATCTGCGGTGGCGAAAGCCGGACTACGTGCCGGACCAGCATCTCGGGGGTATTCGATACCTCTTCGTACGCGGGATGGCCGGTGCCGAATCACCTGCGGGTGCGGGCGTCTTCTCGTGGGATCCACCCGCCGCGCTGATTGTGGAGTTGTCGGAACTGCTCGCGGGAGTGAGTCATTCATGACCGACATCACGCCCGGAACCTACGCGCCGATACCCGCCGCCCTCGCGCAGAGGGCGAAGGGTGCGATCCGGGCATTCAACGAGGCCGGCGTGCTCGACGCTGCGGACGTACATGTGGCACTGCGGTTCGAGAAGCTCGGCGGCGAAACGTCCGAAGCGGTGCTGTTGGCGGCAGCTCTGGCGGTGCGCGCGGTGCGCGCGGGCTCGGTATGTCTCGATCTGACGCGGCTGCGAGATGCCGCACGGATCGATGACGGTGCGGGGATCGACGATGAGAGCGAGGGTGGGAACGGCGATGGTTCGGTGCCCGACCTCGGCGAGCTCGCCTGGCCGGACGAGACCGAGCTGGTCGACGCGCTGCGGCGCAGTCCGCTGGTGATCGGTGCGAGCACCGGCCCGCTACGCCCCCTGCGGCTGGTGGACACCGACGAAGGCGCACTGCTCTACCTCGACCGATACTTCCGGCAGGAACAGACCATTCGGCACATCCTGGATCAGCGTGCCCGGTCACGGCCTGCGGTGGACGAGAGTGTGATTCGTTCCGGTCTGGGCCGATTGTTCGACTCGACCGGCACCGGCGTCGACCGTCAGCGTCTGGCGGCGGCGCTTGCGGCGTCGTCGTGGACGACTGTGATAGCGGGTGGCCCGGGAACGGGTAAGACCCATACGGTCGCACGCATTCTCTCGCTCCTCGCTTCCGTGGGTGAACGACCACCACGTATCGGGCTGGCCGCCCCGACCGGCAAAGCCGCTGCCCGGCTGCAGGAATCGGTGCTCACGCAGGCCCTAGAACTCGATCTTCCGGCAGACCTGCAGGCCATGACATTGCATCGCCTGCTCGGGTGGCAGCGGGGCAGCAGCCGATTCCGGTTCGGGCCGAACAACCGGCTTCCGTACGACGTGATCGTGGTGGACGAGACCTCGATGGTGTCGTTGACGATGATGTGCCGACTTCTCGAGGCGGTGCGGGCGGATGCGCGATTGGTCCTCGTGGGCGACCCCGACCAGTTGACCTCGGTGGACGCAGGCGCCGTGCTGGCCGACCTCGTCGCCAGACCCACGAAGGCGCAGCCGAATGCGACGCTCGAGTCCCTCGTTCCCGATGACCTCGTCGTCTCGGGATCGCGGGAGTCCGAGTCGCAGTTGCAGACAGAGACGCTGACGAGGCCGGAGCGTGAACGGTTGGGGACCGGAGTCGTCCGGCTCACCCGAGGCCGGCGCTTCGGCGGTGATATCGCGGCACTGGCGACGGCGGTGCGCTCCGGGGACGCAGACACCGCAGTGGAATTGCTGCAGCGGGGCAGTCCCTCGGTGTCGCTGCACGACCCCGATGACGTCGACGGTCTCCGCACGGATGTGGTGTCCACAGCAGAAAACGTGCACCGCGCAGCGGAGTCCGGTGACGCGAAGTCCGCGCTGTCTGCCCTCGAGTCGCATCGGCTGCTGTGTGCTCATCGTGACGGCCCTTCCGGCGTGCAGCGTTGGGCGGTGCAGGCACTGGGCTGGGTGAGCGATTCGGTCGGCCACCGACTCGATCCGCACAGTTGGTACCCGGGACAGCCTCTTCTCGTCACTGCGAACGACTACGACACGCGCATCTACAACGGAGACGCAGGCGTGATCGTGCGCGGCGAGAACGGCGACCCGGCCGCAGCATTCGAGCGCGGTGACGGGGTGTTTCTCGTGCATCCCAGCCAACTGTCGGCAGTACAGACCGTGTACGCGATGACGATTCACCGCAGCCAGGGCAGCCAGTACGACACCGTGTCCGTGGTACTGCCCGGCCCGCAGTCGTCATTGCTGACACGAGAGTTGCTGTACACCGCGATCACTCGCGCGCGTAAGCGGGTACGGGTGATCGCGGCCGAGGACGCCGTCCGCGCCGGCATCGAGCGTCAGGTGCTGCGAGCCAGTGGGCTGCGTCGCGAAGTGCGCCCGTACACCGGCATGTCGTGACGGGTGTCAGTCCGCCAACACGGCCTTGAGGAACGTGCGGGTACGTTCCTGCGTCGGGTTGGTGAAAATGTCGGTGGGGGACCCTTCTTCGACGATCTTGCCCTGATCGAACACCAGCACCCGGTCGGCCACGTCGCGGGCGAACCCCATCTCGTGGGTGACGATCAGCATCGTGATGTCGGTGGTCTTGGCGATGTTACGGAGCACGTCGAGGACATCGGCCACGAGTTCCGGGTCGAGCGCGGAGGTCACCTCGTCGAGCAGCAGGATGTCCGGGTCCATGGCGAGAGCGCGTGCGATGGCCACCCGCTGTTGCTGACCACCGGAGAGGGTCGTGGGGTGTGCGTCTTCCTTGTCGGCCAGGCCCACCGTCTCGAGCAGTTCACGGGCCCGCTGCTTCGCCTCTTCCTTGCTGCGACCGAGCACGTGCACGGGGGCCTCGGTGATGTTCTCGATCACCGTCATGTTCGGGAACAGATTGAACTGCTGGAAGACCATGCCGATCTTCTTGCGCACCCCGCGCAGATACTTCTCGGACGGTGCCACGAGCTTGTCGTTCTTCCGCTCGTGCGACAGCGGCTCACCCTCCACCCAGATCACACCGTCGTTGGCCTTCTCGAGTGTCATCAACAGCCGCAGGATGGTGGTCTTGCCCGAACCACTCGGTCCGATCAGTGCGACGCGTTCGCCCTGCCGCACCTTGAAGTCGAGGTGGTCGAGAACGACGTGATCACCGAACTGCTTGACCACCTTCTCGAACAGGATCATCGCGTCCCCGAAGTCGGTGGTGGTTGCCTCGTCGGTCGAGTCGGTCGCGTCAGTAGACAAGAGACTTCTCCAGTTTCCGGATGAGGATGGACGTCGGGTAGCTGGCGAGCAGGAAGATCACACCCGCGATGGTGATCGGCTCGAGGTATTGGAAGGTGCGCGCACCGTACTGCTGTGCAGCCGTGACCATCTCGACGACGGTGATCGCGAACAGGAACGGGGTGTCCTTGAACATCGAGATCGCGTAGTTGCCGAGGGCAGGGAGCGTACTGCGAACGGCCTGCGGAAGGACGATCGCACGCCAGGTGCGGGTCTGGGGGAGCGACAGTGCTCGCGCAGCCTCCCACTGGCCCTTCGGGACCGCTTCGATGCCGGCTCGGTACACCTCGGCCATGTACGTCGAGTAGTGGATACCCAGCACGGTGATACCGATCTGCAGGGCAGAGAACTGGGGTAACAAGTAGTAGACGAACAGCAACTGCACCACCAGCGGCGTCAACCGAATGAACTCGGTGACCATTCGTAGCGGCACCGTGACGAACTTCGGACCCGATTGACGCACCACTGCGATCGCCAGGCCCAGAAGGGCTGCGATGACGAAACCCAGCACCGTCGCGAGCAGGGTGATCTTGAACCCGTCCAACAGGAACGGGATGGAATCCGCAGCTCGTTCCCAACTCCAGTCAACGCTCATCGGCCCACCCCCACGCTTTCGTCGGTCTTCTCCGGTCGTAGCCGCAGCACATCCTTCATGGATGGTCCGATGCCGAGCCTGCCCTTGGCGCGTGCTTCGAGCAGATTCATGATCAGCGTGAGGATGTAGGCGATCACGAAGTACAGGACCAGCCCGACGCCGAAGGAGAAGATGGTGTCACCGGTACCGCGGCGCAGTTGCTCGATCTGGTAGGTGAGGTCCTGCAACAGAATGAAGCTGGCCAGCGCGCTGCCCTTCAATAGTTGGATGAGCAGATTGGTGAGCGGGGGAATCATCTGCGCCCACGCTTGCGGGAACACCACCCTGTGCATCCGTTGCCACGGAGTGAAGTTCAAGGCGATCGCGGCCTCGGTCTGTGGACGCGGCACCGCGCTCACGGCACCACGTACCACCTCGGCACCGTACGCGCCGTAGTTGAGACCCAATGCCAAGATTCCGCAGAACATGGGTTCGAGCTGATATCCGAGCAGCGGCAGCACATAGAACAGCCAGAACAGCTGCACCAGAAGCGACGTGCCGCGGAAGAACTCCACCACCACCCGGGCCGGCATGCGCACGTACGCATGTCGGTTCCCGGACGCCAACCCGAGCGCGACGGCGAGAACCATCGCGAGGGCGGCGCCTCCCAACGTGAGGAGGATGGTGACGACCATGCCGTCCCACAAGCGTGAAAGAGCGTCGATCAGTGCATCGACATTACTGTTCACAACGTTGAACCTGCCCGAGATCGAACCTGCGCTGACGAAATTATGCGGTGCCCTCGCAGAGTGCTTCCGTCGTCAGGCTCGGATCGGGAAGCTCGGCCTCCGTGAAGCCGAACGGACCGACGATCGACAGGTACTTCTCAGGATCGGATGTGATCTTCGCCAACTCCTCGTTGTACGCCTCGAGGAGTTCCTGATCGTCCGTGCGGAACACAGTGGCGCCGGCACCCACCTGCGGCTCGCCGTCGATGACTGCGACGAACGAGTCGGTGACGTCCACCGGGGCGTCGGGGTTGTTGTTCTTCATCCAGTTCAGGGAAATCGCAGTGAGCGCGAACGCGTCGACGCGGCCCGAGGTGACGGCGTCCATGCCATCCTGCGGCGAGGCCACGCGCGTCGCGTCGATACCCATCGAGTCTGCGTAAGTGGACTCGACGGCACCCGTCATGGTGGCGAGGGTGGCCCCGGCATCCTTCACCGACTGGATGTTGCTGAGGTTCTTCGGGTTGCCCGCGGGAACCATCAGGGCTGTCGTGTAGTTGAACTCGGGGTCACCGAATGCTGCCTGCTCACACCGGTCCGGAAGAATCGACATTCCGGCGCTGACCACGTCGAAACGGTTGGCCTGCAAGCCGGGGATCAGTGCACCGAAGTCGGCGTTGACGCCCTCGACGGTCTCGATGCCGAGATTGCCGAAGATTTCGCGGTGCAGGGCAACGGTTGCGCCGGTGAGCTGGCCGTTCTCCTCGAAGCTGTACGGCGCCTCGCCGGCGAAGCCGACCGTGATCGTTCCGTTGTCCTGCAGGGACTGCAGGTGGTCGGTGTTCTCGCCGCTGTTGGTGGACGTGCACCCCGTGATGCTGCCTGCGAGGAGTGCGCATCCGGACAGCGCAACGATCGTTCGCTTCTTGGCGGAGGTGTGAAACAGAGTGCGTGCCATGAGCAGAGCCTTCCGGTCGCGGTCGGGGTCGTTCTCGAAGGCTGACGTGATCTGCGCCGAGTCCCGCCCCGTCTCATTGAGTCGATCGAACGTAACACGGGGACTGAAAGTTCCACCCGAAGTGGGTAGCAAAGTAAACGAAGTCGTAACGATCGACCAGGAAACGGACTGATCGGACGCGGTGGTCCGGTAACGCCCGCCCTGACGGCGTGTCGGGATCGAGCCGGCTCAGGAACCGAAGGTTGCGTCGAGTGCGTGTGACAGGTCGGCGACGAGGTCGCCGGGGTCCTCGAGTCCGACCGACAACCTCAGGTGGCCGTACGTGCGGAACTCTTCGGGATACGCGGCCACCCGTGGTCCATTGGTGCCGACGTGCACGATGAGGGTTTCGTCGTGCCCAACCGACACGGCGGAGGTGATCAGCGCCAAGTTGGCGACGAAACGATTCTGGGTATCGGGGTCGCCGTCCACGGCGAACGCCATCACCGAGCCGAATCCGCGTCCACCGAACTGCCGTGCGGCCACCTCGTGTTGTGGATGTGACGACAAGCCTGGGTACGCGACGTAGGCGACCCGCGTGTCGGCTTCCAAGAACTCCGCCACGCGCTGCGCGGACTCGAGATGCTGACGTAGCCGCAGCGGTAACGTCACCGATCCGCGGGTGATCAGCCAGGCATTGAACGGTGCGATCACACCGCCGACGTCGACCATGGCATCGGCCTTGATCGGACCGACGAGCTCCGCAGAGCCGATGACCGCGCCACCCATCGCGTCACCGTGCCCGTTGATGAACTTCGTCAGGGAGTGAATCACCAGATCCGCACCGTCGGCGAGGGGGCGATACAGCGGGGGTGGGGTGAACGTGGAATCGACCGTGAGGATCGCGCCCGCCGTATGGGCGATGTCGGCCAACGCCGCGATATCCGTGACCCGGGTGGTCGGATTCGCGATGGCTTCGACGTGGACGAGTTTCGTGTTGGGGCGCACTGCTGCGCGTACGGCGTCGTGGTCGGTGCTGTCGACGAAGGTCGCCTCGATGTCGTACCGCTGGGGCAGCAATTCGGTGAAGAGTCGCCAGGTGGCCTCGTAGGTGATATCGGAGATGATCACATGGTCACCCGTGCGCAGGTGGGTGAAGAACACCGCGTGCAGCGCTGCCACACCCGACGCGAGGGCCAGTGCGTCCTCACCGCCTTCGAGCGCGGCCAGCTTTTCCTGCAAGAGGAGTTGGTTGGTGCCCGAGTTCCGGGTGTACAGCGGTGGGTCGGTGCGAGACCAGCTGATGTCCGCCGGGTCGTCGGGAAGCGCGTAGGAGTTGGCGAGCACCAGCGGTGTTCGGATGGCACCGGACCCCGCGTCCACCCGATTTCCGCCGTGCACCGCCAACGAGTGCAGGGCGAGTGAGTGCGGAAGGTGCTTGTCCGGGCGTTGGGGAGTCATGGCCCGAACCTACAACTGCCCCGAGTTCCGGAATCGTTTGCCTACTGCAATACTTTTGGGATGCGTGATAATCCGGGGGAACCCTACCCCACCGACCTCGAGGTCGACGCCTTCCAGCGCGCGACTCGCGACCTGATCGGCGTTGCCCTCCACAGCCTCGACATCCTCGACGGCGAGGTGTCGCTGCCGCAGTTTCGGATGATGCTGGTGCTGGGCGACCTCGGCGAAACCTCGTCGTCACGGGTTGCGGCGGCGTTGGGTCTTGCAGCCTCCTCGGTGACCCGGCTCGCGGATCGATTGGCTGCCTCCGGGCATGTCCTCCGCGGCACCGATGCCAGAAGTCGCAGCGTGGTCACGCTGGATCTCACCGAGCACGGCCGTGAAGTGGTGGACAAGGTGCTCACCTGGCGGCATCACGAGCTGGCAAGAATCCTGTCCGGCCTCGAACCCGACGAACGCGCCGCGACCGTCGCCGGTCTGGCGAATTTCCATCGGCTTGTCGGCGAGGAATACGCCGCAGACCAGTACGGACCGGTGCCCCTGTGAGCGCCGCCGCAGCGAACACGACGCGGTCCGCGCACCTCGGTGACTTCGCGGTGACCCCTCGCATACTGGTCGTCACGGCCTGGGCGTTGCTCGTCGGTGCGCTCGGTGCCCTGGCAGCGTGGGTCCTGCTCAACCTGATCGGTCTCGTGACCAACCTGGTGTTCTACCAACGCCTGGAAACCGAACTGGTTGCGCCCAGTGCCGCACACGCTCCCTGGTGGCTGATCCTCCTCGCGCCGATCGCCGGCGGGCTGGTCATCGGGCTGATGGCCCGTTACGGCTCCGAGAAGATTCGTGGGCACGGTATGCCCGAGGCGATCGAATCGATCCTCACCCGCGGGAGCATCGTCGAGCCCAAAGTTGCTGCGCTCAAGCCCGCGTCGGCCGCGGTCAGCATCGGTACCGGTGGCCCGTTCGGCGCTGAGGGACCGATCATCATGACCGGCGGCGCGATCGGGTCGATCCTGGCGCAGAGTCTTCGCCTGACCGCCGACGAACGCAAGACACTGCTGGTATCCGGAGCGGCTGCCGGAATGGCTGCGACGTTCAACTCGCCGCTGGCCGCTGTATTGCTTGCCGTCGAGTTGCTGCTCTTCGAGTGGCGACCGCGCAGCTTCATTCCCGTCGTCGCCGCCGTCGCGGTCGCGACCGTGGTGCGCGGATTCATACTCGGCACGGGTCCGATCTTCCCGGTCGATGCGACCGGACTTGACGTGACGGCCGCGGCGAACACGCTGGCCATCGTCGTCGGACTGACCGGTGGGCTCCTCGCCGTCGTCGCTACCTGGCTGGTCTACAAGGCGGAAGACGGGTTCGCGCGGCTGCCGTTTCACTGGATGTGGTGGCCCGCGATCGGCGGCTTGATCATCGGAATCGGCGGATTGGTCGAACCGCGTGCCCTCGGCGTCGGCTACGACGTCATCGACGAACTCCTCACCGGGCAGGCGACGATCTCCTTGATCGTCGGGATCCTCGTCGTCAAGACCGCAATCTGGGCGCTGTCACTGGGTTCTGGAACCTCCGGCGGTGTACTGGCGCCGGTGTTCATGATCGGCGGCGCGTTGGGTGCGCTCGAGGGCATGATCTTCCCCGAGGTCGTTCCGGGGTTCTGGGCGATGCTGGGTCTGGCCGCCGTGGTCGGCGGGGTGATGCGTTCGCCGCTCACCGGTGTGATCTTCACCCTGGAGCTGACCCATGTGTGGGGTGCGGGATTGCCGCTGCTGATCGCGTCGACCGCTGCCTATGCGCTGTCGGTGCTCATCCTCAAGCGGTCGGTGCTGACCGAGAAGATCGCCCGTCGCGGTCTGCACCTGACGCGTGAATACACGACCGATCCGTTGGAAACCTTCTTCGCCGCCGAGGCGATGGACGCCGACGGGGCATCGATGGACACCGCAGAAACGCTCGTGCGGACCCAGGTCCCGGGTGAGGGTGTCGTCGTGCATCCCAACGACACCCTCCGGCACGTGGCGTACCTGTTCGCCGAACACGATGTCCCCGAAGCACCGGTGGTCGACGATGGTCGGGTCGTCGGCCTGATCACGATTCGCTGTCTGCTCCACGCGAGGCTGCACGACCTGAACGAGGACCGGCAGCGTGAGCGAGTGCTGTTGCGCTGACGGACGCCGTCTAGAGTCCTGCAGCTTCCGCCAGCGACGGCAGGTACTCCCGCGGCTGGCCGAACAACTGTGCACTTGCGTGTGCACGTTTGAAATACAGCTGTGCGTCGTGCTCCCAGGTGATCGCGATTCCGCCGTGCAGTTGGACCGCCTCGGCGGCGACGTTCTGCAACGCCTCGGAGCAGTACACCTTGGCGATCGCCGCGTCCTCCTGCGTCTGCGATCGGACGGCCGCATACGACATCGAACGTGCGGTTTCCACCAGGGCATACATATCCGCCAAGCGGTGCTTGATGGCCTGAAACGAGCCGATCGTGCGCCCGAACTGCTTACGCGACTTCGCATACTCCACGGTGTGATCCACAGCCGCGGCGGCTGCACCGACCTGCTCGGCCGACAATGCGATCAGCGCTGTGGTGCGCACCCTGTCCATCAGGTCGGTGGGGGCACTCACGGGGCGGCCGGTAGCCCCCTCGAACGTCACTTCCGACAGGCTGCGCGTGGGGTCCATGGCCGGGACCCGGCGACGCGAAACCCCCTCCGCCGCAGCGTCCACCTCGAAGAGTCCGCTCTCGGTGGCCACCAGCAGTGTGTCTGCGCCGTCGCCGTCGAGGACATAGGACGCCGTCCCGGTCAGCGTGGTGTCGTTCGCTTCCACACCGTATGTTCCCCATCCACGAGATCCGGCCCAGCAGAGCGCCAGAGTCGCTTCACCCGCCGCGACGCCAGGAAGCAGTCGGGCGCACGCATCGGTATCGCCGGACAACAGGAGTGTCTGCGCGCCGAGGATCGCTGACCCGAGCATGGGCGACGGGGTCAGAGTTCGGCCGAGTTCCTCTTGGACGACGTGGACCTCGGCCAGCCTTGCGCCGACGCCGTCGTACTCCTCGGGAATCGCGAGTGCGACGACACCGATCTGCTCGCTCAACATCGACCACAGTTGGCGGTCGTATCCGCGTTCGGTCGTGATGGCCTTGCGTACGGCGGTCGGATCCGAGTGTTTGCCGAGCAGATCGCGGACGGACTCGCGGAGGGCTGCCTGTTCCGGGTTGTCGATGCTCATCGTGTCACCAACGAGTCCGTGACCCGGCGCCGATGCACGGCGGGGGTACCCCACGCGGTGACGAGCGCACGAACCTTGGTCAGCCACAACGAGAGGTCGTGCTCCTGGGTGTACCCGATCGCGCCGTGCACCTGCAGTCCCACGCGAGCGGCGCGGTATGCGGCGTCTCCGCACGCGACCTTTGCTGCCGAAACGTCGCGAGCAGCGTCCGGAGACCCGTCACGAACCGCGAGTGCCGCGCCGTGCAACAGGGGCCGCGACATCTCGAGAGCAACGGCCACCTCGGCGAGATGATGCTTGATCGCCTGGAACTGGCCGATCACCCGGCCGAACTGTTTGCGCTGCTTCGCATAGTCGGTGGTCGTCTCGAGCAAGGTCTGGCCGAGTCCTTGCAGCTGTGCGGCAGTGGCCAGTGCGCCGATATCGAAGGCCGTTCCGAAGTCGGTGTCGCCCAGCTGTTCACCGGGGGTGAGTGGGAACAACCGACGGGCCGCGTCCACGGACGACTGCGCATTGCCGGGGGAGCCGACGAGCACGGTGCCGTCCGCAACCACCAATGCGAGGTTTGCGGCGTCCGCGTCGACCGCGAACGGAACGTGCGGGGCGGCGGCCACCGTCGCGAGTTCACCGGATGCCAATGCGGGGAGTCGGTCGGGGGCGGTAGCGGCCAGCAATGCCGGTGCCACCGCCACTGTTTCGGCGACGGGGCCGGGCACGGCGTGACGGCCCAACTGCTCGACGGCCACCACGAGGTCGATTGCATCGGCGCCGAGGCCGTCGTGGTCTTCGTCGATCAGCAAGCCGTTGACACCGGTTTCGGCGAGACGCTGCCACACCTTCCGGCCCGGTTCGGTGTCACCGTCGTTCCACGCGCGGATGACTTTCGGCATGTCCGCCTTGGACAAGAGTGCGTCGATACTCGACGCGAAATCGTGGTGAGAGGAGTCGAGCGCGAATCTCATCGGTCTGCCTTCGGTAGGCCGAGCAGTCGCTCGGCGATCACGTTCTTCTGGATCTCGTTGGTACCGGCGTAGATCGGGCCGGAGAGCGAGAACAGATAGCCGTCGGTCCAGTTGTCGGCGAGTTCGGCTTCCGGTCCCTGGAGGTTCAGTGCCGTCTCGTGGGTGGCGATGTCCCACTCCGACCAGAAGACCTTGTTGATGGACGATTCGGCACCGAGCTGCCCGCCGTCGGCCAGCCGCGTCACGGTGCCGAACGTGTGGAGCTGGTAGGCCCGGGCACCGATCCACGCGTCCGCAACCTTGTCGCTCAGCGCGGTGTCGCCCACTCGGTCGCTGCTTTCGTACAGTCCGAACAGTCGGTCGACGGTGGCGAGGAAGCGGCCCGGGCTACGCAGTGACAGGCCGCGTTCGTTGGATGCGGTGCTCATGGCGACCCGCCAGCCCTCGTCGACGCCGCCGATCACCCCGGAATTGGCAGGGTCGGCCGGATCGTCGGGAACGAACACGTCCTCGAGGAAGACCTCGGCGAAACCCGGCTCGCCGTCGAGCTGATCGATCGGTCGGATCGTGACGCCCTGAGATGACAGGTCGAACATGAAGTAGGTGATGCCCTTGTGCCGCTGCGCCTCCGGATCCGAGCGGAACAGTCCGAAACCCCAATCCGCGAAGCTGGCGCGCGAACTCCATGTCTTCTGACCGTTCAGAATCCAGCCGCCGTCGACCCTTTTCGCCGTCGAGCGGAGGCTGGCCAGGTCACTGCCCGATTCCGGTTCGGACCAGGCTTGTGCCCAGATGTCGTCGGCCCGTGCCATTCGCGGCAGGATGCGATCGAGCTGGCCTTGGTTCGCATGCTCGAACAGAGTTGGGGCCAACAGGAAGATGCCGTTCTGGCTCACGCGTCCAGGTGCGCCGGATCGGTAGTACTCCTCTTCGAAAACGACCCATTCGAGGAGGCTGGCGTCACGGCCACCGAGTTCTTTCGGCCACGAGACCACCGACAGGCGAGCGTCCGCGAGGGTGCGCTCCCATGCGCGGTGCGCTTCGAATCCTGCCGCGGTGTCCATCGAGGGCAGCGGCTGCGTGGGAACGTTCTTCTCGAGGAACTCTCGAACCTCGGTGCGGAACGACGTGGTGGCAGCGTCGAATTCGAGATCCATTACTTCGCCCCTCCTTCCGGAGTCTTGGCGCCGGCGGCCATCGACTTGGCGTTCTGGCCGGCCAACGAGTCGGCACCGACCTCGGCGTTGTGTGCGTGCGCGAAGTGGTGCAGACCGAACACGGAATCCATGCCGTTACGCATGCCCATCTGATCCTCGCTCTGATTCACGGCCTTCTTCGTCAGAGCCAGCCCCAGTCGGGGCATCTTGGCGATGCGCTCGGCGATGTCCAAGGTCTCCTGCTCGAGGTTGTCACGGGGAACCACCTTGTTGACCATGCCCACCTCGTAACCGCGCTGGGCAGTGAAACGGTCACCGGTGAACAACATTTCCTTCGCAAATCGAGGCCCGACCATCCACGGGTGCGCGAAGTACTCGACACCCGGAATGCCCATGCGGACAACGGGGTCGGAGAAGAACGCATCCTCCGATGCAACGATCATGTCGCAGACCCACGCGAGCATGAGTCCGCCGGCGATGCACGCTCCCTGCACCATGGCGATGGTCGGCTTCGGGATCTCCCGCCACCGCCGGCACATCCCGAGATACACCTCCATCTCGCGTGCGAAGCGTTGATCGCCGCCCGGCTTGTCGATGTGGTCCCACCACATCACAGCCTTGTTCTCGTAATGCACGTGATGATCGCGACCGGGAGTGCCGATGTCGTGTCCGGCGCTGAAGTGCTTGCCGTTTCCGGCGAGGACGATCACCTTTACGTCATCGTCCTCCACTGCGCGCTCGAATGCGGCATCCAGGGCGTACGTCATCACCGAGTTCTGGGCATTGCGGTAGTCGGGGCGATTGAGCGTCACGATTGCCACACCGTCACGCACCTCGTAGGTGACGACTTCGCCTTCGTCTGGGACGGTCATGAATTCTCCTCACGCAGAACATTCTTGAGAACCTTGCCGGAAGGGTTGCGCGGCAACGTGTCCACGAAACGGACGTCTCGCGGAATCTTGAACTTGGCCAGTCGGTCCCGGCAGAACTCGAGGATGCTGTCCTCGGTGACCTCGGATCCGGGCAGGGCGACGACGAATGCGCGGCCCACCTCGCCCATCCGCTCGTCGGGGATCCCGATCACTGCCGATTCGGCAAGACCCTCGATTCTGGCGAGGGTCTGCTCTACCTCGGCGGGGTAGACGTTGAACCCGCCGGAGATGTACATGTCCTTGAGTCGATCCGTGATGTCCACGTAGCCCCGGTCGTCGATGGTGGCCACATCGCCGGTGTGCAACCAGCCGTACGCGTCGATGGTCTTCGCGGTCGCCTCCGGATCGTCGAGGTAGCCGAGCATGACGTCCGAACCGCGGACCAGCAATTCGTTCTGCTCGCCGAGTCGGACCTCCATGCCGGGAACCGCGCGCCCGGAACTCGTCGAGATCGTCACGGGATCGTCGCCGGTACGGCACATGGTGACGACCACGGCCTCGGTCTGGCCGTATGCGGTGAGTACTGACTCGAACTCGAGTTCGTTCTGCATGCGTTCGACGAGGGCCACCGGAACCGGCGCGGCGCCGGTCACGGCGAGACGCAAGCTCGAGAGCTGGTACTTCGCCCGGTCGGGGTGATCGAGAATCGACTGATAGATGGTGGGTGCCCCGGGGAGCACACTGACCCGCTCCTCGTGAATCTTCGCCATGACCTTGGGAACGTCGAAGACGGCCATCGGCACCATCGTGGCTCCGGACAGCACGCAGACGAGGATGCCTACTTTGTAACCGAAGCTGTGGAAGAACGGGTTGATGATGAGGTAGTTGTCGCGACTGGTCATCTCGGCGCATTCGGCCCAGGCCTGCGCCACCCCCATCGTCTGCCGGTGAGCGCTCAGCACCCCCTTGCTCTTGCCTGTGGTGCCCGAGGTGAACAGGATGTCCGCGACGTCGTCGGGGGAAACCGCGTCCGCGCGTCGGTCTGCCTGGGTGAGGTCTCCGGCCGTGGCGAGCGCGAGAAAGTCGTCGAACTCGACCACCGAATCGTCTGGGGTGTCTTCTCCGTCGAGCGGGATCCGGACGACGGTTGCCACGTCGAAGGAGGGGTCGGCCGACCGGATCTGGGCGAGCCGGTCTGCGCCGAGGAAATTTCCTGCGACGACCAGTGCCTGGGCGTTGACGCGTTGGATGATCTCGGCGGCCTCGGTGCCGGTGTAGCGCGTGTTGATCGGCACGACGACACCACCGGCATGGTGGACGCCGAGCGCGGCGACGACCCAGTGGTGGGTGTTGGGAGCCCAGATGGCGACCCGTGAGCCGGGTTCGATCCGTCGGGATACGAGTGCTGCGGCGAATTGGCGGACACGCTCGTGCAGTTGTGCGAATGTGAGTTGTACGTCTCCGTCGGAAACGGCCGTGAGCTCGCCGAATCGGTCGGCAGCCCGGGTGAGGGCAGACGGTGTGGTTCTCGGATAGTCGTTCACTACGCTCCTAACCTACCTAGCAATTGCTTGGTAGGTTATCTTACAAACGTGGACCAGAGCGAGAGCCAGAGCGAACCGACTGCGGACGCGGAGTTCGCCGAGAGCGTCAGGACATGGTTGGCGGAGAACCTCACCGGGGATTTCGCCAAATTGCGGGGCAAAGGTGGCCCGGGCAGCGAGCATGAATTCTTCGAAGAACGGCTCGCTTGGGATCGGCACCTGGCCGCGGCAGGCTGGACGTGTCTCGGATGGCCGAAGGAATACGGCGGACGCGACGCGACCATTGCCCAGCAGGTGATCTTCCATCAGGAGTACGCGAAGGCCGGGGCACCGGCCCGCGTCAGCCACGTCGGTGAAGAACTCCTCGGCCCGACACTCATCGCGTTCGGCACCGAGGAACAGAAACGCCGCTTCCTTCCGGGCATCAACACCGTGACCGAGCTGTGGTCGCAGGGGTACTCCGAGCCGGGCGCCGGTAGCGACCTGGCAAACGTGTCCACCACAGCACGGCTGGAAAACGGGAAGTGGGTCGTCAACGGCCAAAAGGTATGGACATCGCTGGCGCACGTCGCGGACTGGTGTTTCGTCGTGTGCCGCACCGAGCCCGGATCCAAACGGCACCACGGGTTGAGTTTCCTGCTCGTGCCACTGGATCAACCCGGCGTCACCGTGCGACCTATCCAGCAGCTCACCGGCACCTCCGAGTTCAACGAAGTGTTCTTCGACGATGCCGTCACCGACGCCGATCTCGTCGTCGGCGAACCCGGTGAGGGCTGGAAGATCGCAATGGGGCTGCTCACCTTCGAGCGTGGCGTCTCCACACTCGGGCAGCAGATCGGATTCGCACGGGAGCTGCAGGGCGTCGTCGACGTCGCGAAGAGTAACGGCGCAGACCAGGATCCCCACATTCGCGAGAAGATCGCCCGAGCCTGGATCGGACTACGAGTGATCCGCGCTCATGCCGTCCGCACCCTCGACTCGGTCGACGCCGGAACCGGTGGTGGCGAGGCATCGATCGCGAAGCTGCTGTGGGCCAACTGGCACCGCGATCTCGGTGAGCTCGCGATGGATGTCGCGGGCGCCGACTCGCTGCTCGCGCCGACCGTCGATGCGGTCGGCGAACCGTCCGACATCACGGACCCGGAACATCTCGAGCTCGGGGAATGGCAACGCCTGTTCCTGTTCACCCGCGCCGACACCATCTACGGCGGATCCAACGAGATCCAGCGCAACATCATCTCCGAGCGGGTGCTCGGACTACCGCGAGAGGCACGCCCATGACACCGACTTCACCACTTGCCACCGCACCCACGGAAACACCCGGCCATGACCTGCTGAGGGGGAAGAAGGTCGTCGTCACCGCCGCGGCGGGTACCGGAATCGGGTTCGCGTCGGCGCGCCGTGCCCTGCTGGAGGGCGCCGATGTGCTGGTGTCCGACTTCCACGAGCGGCGCCTCGGGGAGACCGTCACCAAGCTGAAGGGCGAGTTCGGCGACCGGCAGGTCGAGTCGATCGTGTGTGACGTCTCGAGCACCGAGCAGGTCGACGGGCTGATCACGGGTGCTGCGGAGAAGCTCGGGCGGATCGATGTCCTGATCAACAACGCCGGACTGGGCGGCGAGACGCCGGTCGTCGACATGACGGACGATCAGTGGGATCGCGTCCTCGACGTAACCCTCACCAGCACCTTCCGTGCGACTCGTGCTGCACTGCGCTACTTCAAGTCGGTCGATCACAACGGTGTATTGGTGAACAACGCATCCGTTCTCGGATGGCGGGCGCAGCACTCACAGGCGCATTACGCAGCCGCGAAGGCGGGGGTCATGGCCCTGACTCGCTGCAGCGCGATCGAGGCGGCGGAATACGGCGTGCGGATCAATGCGGTTGCCCCGTCCATTGCGCGTCACGCGTTTCTCGCGAAAGTCACGAGTGAGGAATTGCTCGACCAACTCGCAGCCGGTGAGGCGTTCGGCCGGGCCGCCGAGGTATGGGAGATAGCGGCCACCATCGGAATGCTCGCCAGCGACTACACCACCTACCTGACCGGCGAGGTCGTCTCGATCTCCTCGCAGCGCGCCTAACCCTCTGTGAGTGGTTAGCGAGTCCAGAGACTCGTCAACCGCTCACACCGCACCTACCAAGCGCTTGGTCGATAGGATTACGTCTATGACTCCACCCAAGGAAACCGGCGAGGCGTCGGGAAAGACCGGCCGCAGGGACGAACTGCTCGAGATCGCGGCCGGCCTCTTCGCCGAACGGGGATTGCGCGCCACGACCGTCCGCGACATCGCCGACGCCGCCGGGATTCTCTCGGGAAGCCTGTATCACCACTTCGATTCGAAGGAATCGATGGTCGACGAAATCCTTCGGGGTTTCCTGGACGAACTCTTCGGACGCTACCGCGAAATCGTCGCGTCCGGCTTCGACAGCCGGACCACCCTCGAAGCCCTCGTCACGACATCGTACGAGGCGATCGACGTATCCCATTCGGCGGTCGCCATCTATCAGGACGAGGCGAAGCACCTCTTCTCCAACGATCGATTCGGGTACCTGTCCGAACGCAACACCGAGTTTCGGAAGCTCTGGATCGGCGTCCTCGAGGCAGGCGTCGCGGACGGTAGCTTCCGTCCGGACATCGACGTCGAACTCGTCTACAGATTCATGCGCGACACCGTCTGGGTTGCCGTTCGCTGGTACCGCCCGGGCGGATCGCTCACCGCCGACACCGTCGCCAAGCAGTATCTCGCCATCGTCTTGGACGGGCTCACTGCACCGAACCACACATGAAGAACCATAGGAGAATGAGATGACCGAGGCTTACATCGTCGATGCGATCCGCACGCCGATCGGGAAGAAGAAGGGTGGGCTGTCTCAGGCGCATCCGGCAGATCTGGGCGCACATGTGATCAAGGCGATCGTGGAACGGACGGGCGTGGACCCGTCGTCGGTCGACGATGTCATCTTCGGATGTGTCGACGCGATCGGCGGTCAGGCGGGGAACATCGCCCGCACCGCATGGCTGGCCGCGGGGTATCCGGAGGCGGTGCCCGGGGTGACCGTCGACCGTCAGTGCGGGAGTAGTCAGCAGGCCATCCACTTCGGCGCTCAGGCAATTCTGAGCGATACTGCCGATCTGATCATTGCCGGCGGCGTGCAGAACATGACCCGCATCCCGATCTCCGCGGCGATGATCGTCGGTCAGCAGTACGGGTTCGACACTCCGACGAGCGGGTCGAAGGGCTGGGAAGAACGCTACGGCGACCAGGAGGTGTCACAGTTCCGCGGCGCCGAGCTGATCGCCGACAAGTGGGATCTCAGCCGTGAGGATCTCGAGCGGTGGGCGCTGCAGAGCCACGAGCGGGCGAAGGCCGCCATCGGCGCGGGGCGCTTCGAGCGAGAGATCGTCCCGTTCGGGGACGTCACCACCGACGAGGGTCCGCGCGAGACGAGCCTCGAGAAGATGGCCTCCCTCGACGTGCTGGTCGAAGGAGGGCGACTGACTGCCGCCGTCGCGAGTCAGATTTCCGACGGCGCGAGCGCGCTGCTTCTCGCTTCCGACGAGGCGGTGAAGAAGCACGGACTCACCCCTCGCGCGCGCATTCATCACATCAGCGCCCGCGGGGACGACCCCATCTTCATGCTCAGCGCACCTATTCCGGCGACGAAGCATGCGCTCGAGAAGACCGGCCTCACGATCGACGACATCGACCTCATCGAGATCAACGAGGCGTTCGCGCCCGTGGTTCTCGCGTGGATCAAGGAGATCGGGGCAGATCCGGCGAAGGTCAACGTGAACGGCGGGGCCATCGCACTCGGGCATCCGCTCGGCGCGACGGGAACGAAGCTCATGGCAACGCTCGTCAACGAACTCGATCGCATCGAGGGGCGGTACGGACTTCAGGTGATCTGCGAGGGTGGCGGTACCGCCAACGTCACCATCATCGAACGCGTCTGACCTCGTTTTTTCCTCCCCCATTCCGCGACGAATGTCACATCGGTTCAGCTGGCGCGAACCGGTGTGACATTCGTGGGACAAATCGGACGTCGGTCACGGAATGGTCACGAGGCGGCTAGGGTGGGACGTTGACCACACAGTCGATCCGGAAAGAACGAGCCCTTGTTGCAGATTCGATCGAAGACTGTAGCCAACCCGGCCGGTACCGCATTGATCGCGATCGGGACCATCATCTCGTTGGTCATGATCACCTATTACCTGGTTGACGCGTCCACGGGATATCTGATGGACCTGTCGGTATTTCGCGACGCCGGACGCGCGTTCGTGAACGGGTTACCGCTTTACTCGGACGCCTTCCCGAGCACGTCGGGGTTCCGCTTCATCTACCCGCCGTTCGCAGCGCTGCTTTTCGCGCCGATGGCATTAGTGAGCCTGACAGCGCTGCAGATCATGTGGTGCGCGATGAATATCGCTCTCGTGTGGTGGACGCTCAAAATGGTGTTCGCCAAGCTCGATTTTCGACGTTCGTCGATGGTGGCCTTTGCGGTTCTCGGGCTCGTCCTGCTGCTCGAGCCGATGCGTTCGAACTTCGTATTCGGACAGGTCAACATCATCCTCATGGCACTTGTCGCTGCTGATCTCACGGGTGTCATCCCACGTCGATTCCGGGGTATCGCGATCGGACTCGCCGCGGCGATCAAGGTCACACCCGGTGCTTTCTTGCTCATTCTGCTCGTGCGCCGCGATTTCCGATCCATCGGAAATGCACTGGGCGCAGTGCTCGGCACCATTGCGCTGGGGTTCTGGGTTCTGCCCGATTCGTCGAAATGGTTCTGGACGAACGAGTTCTTCGCAACCGGTCGCGCCGGCCCGCCAGACTTTTTCCGGAACCAGGCGATCACCGGCTTCCTTGCTCGACTCGGGGCCGACGGCATGCTTTACACCGTGCTGTGGGGGACTGCTGTGGTCCTCCTCGTGGCAGCTACGGCATGGGCTGCGTACCAGTTCACTCAGTCCGGTGAGCATATGGCCGCGTTCGGAACCGTGGCCTTGGGTTCGCTGCTCGCCGCACCGATCGCCGTCACGCACCACTGGACGTACAGCATCCTGCTCGTGCCGTTCTTGCTGGCGCCGCAGTACCGCAAGTGGCGGCCGTTGATCGGTATCGCAACTCTGATCTTCCTGATCGGGCCGAACGGCGTTCTGAATACCGAAACCTCCGGTTGGGTCGAAGGTGTCGTCGTGCAAGCGGTGGGTAACTCGCAATGCCTCGCCGCCATCGCTGTGATGATCGGTGTGGTCCTGACTGCCAGGTCTCGAACCCCCGTGGACAGGAGACCGGAAACCGATAATTCGGTCGACGCAGAACTCGAGTCGGCACGGGCTTGAGGCGATAAGCCGGTTCGGTGTGTGGCTGGCATCACAACTCGGCACTATCGTCGAAGTATGTGCCGAAACATCACCGAACTCCGCGGACTCGAGCCGGCCGCTACCGACGAGGAGATCGAAGCGGCGGCGCGGCAGTATGTTCGCAAAGTCAGCGGCATCGCGAAACTGTCCGATGCGAACCGGGAACCGTTCGAACAGGCTGTAGACAAGGTGGCGGCTGCCACCACGGAACTGTTGGCTGCTGTCCCCGCCCGCCGGCAACCGCCGAAGACGCTGCCTCCGCTGCGGCGGCCCGAGGTGCAGGCCCGCATCGCTGCCAAGGCAGCCTCCGGATAGCCGAGCCCCCCTGAAACCGCCCCGGCGAATGTCGCACCGGTTCAGCTCACGCGAACCTGTGTGACATTCGCCGGGGGAGGGGGGGGGGGTTTTTCAGGGGCGCCGAGGCGCCCCAGCGTCGATGCGCGTCAACGCATCTGCCACGATCGAGTCGATCAGTTCCTGGCACGACGGTAGGTCGTCGAGCATGCCGACCACCTGGCCGGATGCAAGTACGCCGGCTTCGGTGTTGCCCTCGACCAGTCCGGCCTTGAGGAGCATCGGGGTGTTGGCGGCCATGATGATCTGCTGCCATGTGCGATCGCCTGTTTTCTTCATCGCCAGGCCGTCCTTGACCAGCGTCGACCATTTCATGCCGGTCATCGACTTGAATTTCGTGGCGTTCTTCGCGGCTGCAGCCAGGCCGCGTACGTTGCCCGAGCGCTCGAGGCTGTTCACCAGGTCGGTGTTCAGTACGCGGTGCGGCATTCCGTCGACCTTGCGGGACACGGTGGTGTCCTGCAACCCGCGGGCCAGGTATTCCTGCTTGACCGAGTCCGGCACCGCCGAGTCGCTGGTGAGCAAGAATCGCGTGCCCATGGCGACGCCCGCCGCTCCGTAGGACAGTGCGGCGGCCAGGCCGCGACCGTCGAAGAAGCCGCCCGCCGCGACGACGGGAATGTCCACGGCGTCGAGGACAGACGGCAGCAGCAGCGTGGTGGCGACACCGCCGGTGTGACCGCCGCCTTCGCCGCCCTGCACGATGACGGCGTCCGCACCCCAGGACGCCACCTTCACGGCGTGCTTGGCGGCGCCGATGGACGGTACGACGACGACGCCGTTGTCCTTGAGCTTGGCGATCAGGTCCTTCTTCGGCGCCAGCGCGAAGGAGGCGACCTTGACGCCTTCACGGATCAGCAGGTCGCAGCGTTGCGGTGCATCGGATGCGTCGGCGCGCATGTTCACGCCGAATGGTTTGTCGGTGAGCTGCTTGGTCTTCTTGATCGCCGCTTCGAGCTCGTCGTACGTCATCGTCGCCGAGGCGAGGATGCCGAGGCCACCGGCGTTGGCGGTGGCTGCGGTGAGGCGAGGTCCGGACACCCAGCCCATGCCGGTCTGCACGACAGGATGTTGGATGCCCACCAATTCGGTGAGCGGGGTCTTCAGGGTGTTCATACCGTGACCTCGCGGTCACGCAGACTGCGCGGGTCGAGGACCTCCCGGATGATGCTCAGTTCCTCTTCGGTGGGTTCGCGGGTGACACCGGCGTCCGCGAGTCCGGCCACCTCGAAGGAGGTGTTCTCGGCGACCTGATCTGCCGTCACACCGGGGTGCAGCGTCAACGCCCGCATGGTGCGCTCGGGTCCACCGAAGTCGAAGACGCCGAGGTTGGTGACCACCCGGTGCAGGTCGAGGAAGCGGTAAGCCGGGTTGTTCGGATCGACCTGGTCGTAACCCACGCCGGACACGACGTCCACCTTGTCGCAGAACACGCGGGACGAGTGCTTGCCCACCCAGTAACTGGTGGGGTGATTGATGGTGTTGCCGGGTGCGCCGCGGACGCCGAACATCTGACGCGTGGGCTGCTGCAGCGGACCGAATGCGGACAGGTTCTGATTGCCGTACCGGTCGAGCTGGTTGGCACCCATCACGACGTGACGGCGGCCGGACGCGACGACGTCGAACACCTTGCGGAACGGCATCCACCCTTCGATGTCGGCCTTGGCGCCGACGGGGGGCGTGTCGGCGAAGATCAGGGCTTCGCCGTCGGTGATGAGCAGATCGGGTTCGGTGGTGAGTCGCGCGAGCCGGGCACCGACGAGCGGCACCGTCGCCATTGGGCTGGCCATGATTTCACCTGCACCGGAGAATATTTCGGCGCACGCAACGACGCAGTACTCGGCGCGGGTAACGGCGGTGGTGGTCTCGCTCATGCCTGGTTCTCCTGTCCGAACTTCGCCACGGCAGCCTGGTAGTCGTCCTCGCTGCCGGAGAGGTAGGTGTCGACGAACTTCTGCCACGACTCCGGGTCCTTCGCGGACTCGGCGTAGTGACGCTGGAACTTCTCGTCACGGCCGTAGCTGTCGCCGGCGAGGGTGAAGTGTGCGCCGCCGGGCGCTTCGACCACACCGTCGACCATCATGCGGTTGAGGATCAGGTTGGGCAGGGGGACGGTTTTGACGAGTTCTTCCGTCTCGACGACCCGTTCGACCGACACGTAGCGCTTTTCGGCGGCTGCGCAGTAGAGGTCGTCGAAGTAGGGGTCGACGCCGGTGTAGGCAGCGTTGCCGTGCTTGTCGCCGAGGTTCAGGTGAACCAGTGCCGCATCGAGATTCAGTGCGGGCATCGCGATCAGGGTTTCGGTCCTGCCGTCGGCGTTCGGGTACGGCGACTCGACCGTCTTCAGTTCGTCGCCCCAGAAGGCGCGCACATCGGAACCGAGTCCGGCCCGGACCGGCAGGAACGGCAAGCGTGCTCCCGCGGCCTCGAGCCCGCACTTGACCATGCCTTCGTCCATCTCACGGACATCGATCTCGCCGCCCGTGCGTGCCTTGGCGAACCAGGGGTCGTAGAACGGTTTCGAGTCGAGCGAAACGAAGCCGTAGTAGGCCTTCTTGACCTTGCCTGCGGAGCACAGCAGTCCCAGGTCCGGGCCACCGTAGGTGACCACGGTGAGATCTGTGAGGTCCGAACGCAAGATGGCGCGGATCAAGGCCATGGGCTTGCGGCGTGATCCCCAGCCGCCGATGCCGATGGTCATTCCGCTGCGCAACTCGCCGACCACGTCGTCGAGTGACATCCTCTTGTCACGCTTGCCGGCCATGTCGAGTCAGCCTTCTTTCTTGTTCGAGTTGGTGCGGGCCTTACCGGTTTCGACGAACTCGTCACGGTGTTCGTCCGATACGCCGGACAGGTTGAGTTCGAAGGTGTAACCCTGTTCGAGGCGGTAACTGGTTTTGACGTCGACGGGATCGATGCCGTTGATCGCTTCCTTGGCGCAGCGGATGATGCGGGTGTCCTTCGCTGCGATCTTCGCTGCGATGTCGCGGGCAGCGTCGTCGAGCTTCTCGCGTGGCACCACGTCGTACACCGAGCCGAAGTGGTGTAGTTGCTGTGCGGTGACGTTCTGGGCCGTGTAGTAGAGGGTGCGCATCATGTGCTGGGGCACCAGGCGTGCGAGATGTGTTGCGGCGCCCAGTGCTCCGCGGTCGACCTCGGGCAGACCGAAGACCGCGTCGTCGGAGGCGACGATGACGTCCGCGTTGCCGACGAGGCCGATCCCGCCGCCGACGCAGAAACCGTTCACGGCGACCACGACCGGAACGGCGCAGTCGTAGACGGCCGCGAATGCTGCGGCGCATCCGCGGTTGGCGGCGACGAGTGCGTCGTAGCCCTGAGTGGCCTGCATTTCCTTGATGTCCACACCGGCGTTGAAGCCGCGTCCTTCGGCTCGCAGGATCACGACGTGCGTGTTCTGGTCCCTGCCTGCTTCGAGGATCACGTCGGCAAGTTCGAACCAGCCCTTGGACGGGAGTGCGTTCACGGGCGGGTAGTCGACGGTGACCGTGGTGATGCCGGCTCCATCGGTGGTGGAGGTGATGCCCATGGCATGTTCCTTACGTCTGTTGACCAAACCAAGCGATTGCTTGGTAAGTTAGCACATGTGCGGTTTCGAGTCTTTCGGCTCCGCCGCGCAGACGTCCAAAACGCGGAGGTATCGGTGGAAACAGGTCTTGACGGCGCAATCGTGCTGGTCACCGGGGGTGTTCGTGGGGTGGGCGCCGGTATCAGCCGGGCGTTCCTTCAGGCGGGCGCCACGGTTGTGACGTGCGCTCGCCGACCGGCAGACGACCCGATCGAGTGGATTGCGCCGGACGGGACGTCACACGGGGTGGAATACGTGCCGTGCGACGTCCGTGATCCGGAGCAGGTGCGCGCGATGATCGGGGGGATCATGCAGATGCACGGGCGGCTCGACGTCCTCGTGAACAATGCCGGTGGTTCACCTTTCGCGCTCGCGGCCGATGCGAGTGCGAAGTTCCACTCGAAGATCGTGGAGCTGAACCTGTTGTCTCCGCTACTGGTCTCCCAGGCCGCGAACGCGATCATGCAGGAACAGGAGTCCGGCGGCGCCATCGTGAACATTTCGAGTGTGAGCGGCTCGAGGCCGTCGCCCGGAACCGCGGCATACGGAGCAGCGAAGGCGGGCGTGGACAGTCTCACCAGCTCACTCGCCGTCGAGTGGGCACCGAAAGTACGTGTCAACGCGGTCGTGGTGGGACTTGTCGAGACCGAACTCGCTCACCTGCACTACGGAGACGAAAGCGGCGTCGCGGCCGTGGGGGAAACCGTCCCACTGGGGCGCATGGCCCGCCCGGCGGACATCGGCAACAGTGCCGTGTTCCTGGCCTCCTCGCTGGCGGAATACGTCAGCGGTTCCACATTGACCGTCCACGGTGGCGGTGAACGGCCCGCATTTCTTGCGGCATCTACCTCGGAAACGAACAAGGAGAACTCATGAGCGGATTGGTGGACGGCCGCGTCGTCATCGTGACCGGCGCAGGACGCGGTATCGGACGCGCACACGCCCTGGCTTTCGCGGGGGAGGGTGCGAAAGTGGTGGTCAACGACATCGGCGCCGGTGCCGACGGCAGCGCGTCCGGTGAAAGCCCTGCCGAGCAGGTCGTGCAGGAGATCAAGGATGCCGGCGGCGAAGCGGTGATCAACGGTGACGACGTCGCCGACTGGGCCGGTGCCGAGAACCTGATCAAGACCGCGCTCGACGAGTTCGGGCGGCTCGACGTCCTGGTCAACAACGCGGGCTTCCTGCGTGACCGGATGCTGGTCGGCATGAGCGAGGAGGAATGGGACGCGGTGACACGCGTGCATCTCAAGGGACATTTTGCTCCGCTTCGCCATGCCGCTGCCTACTGGCGGGCCGAGTCGAAGGCGGGACGACCGGTCGACGCACGCATCATCAACACGAGCTCCGGCGCAGGACTACAGGGTTCGATCGGTCAGGGAAACTATGCCGCCGCGAAGGCCGGTATCGCCGAGATGACCATCCAGGCCGCCGCCGAGATGAAGAACTACGGCATCCGCGTGAATGCGATCGCGCCGGCAGCGCGCACCCGGATGACCGTCGGGGCAGGTGGTGCGATGGCGGAGGCGATGGCTGCGCCCGAAGAAGGCTTCGACGCGATGGCTCCGGAGAACATTTCCCCACTCGTGGTGTGGTTGGCCAGCGCGGAATCCGCAGACGTGACCGGCAGGGTCTTCGAGGTGGAGGGCGGCAAGATCACGGTGGCCGAGGGGTGGCGGCACGGACCGTCGCAGGACAAGGGCGACCGCTGGGATCCGAAGGAGATCGGACCGGTGGTATCCGAATTGCTCGCGAAAGCCGAAACTCCCACTCCCGTGTACGGCGCCTGAGGAGAATCATGAAGTTCGGAATCACGCTTTTCACCAGCGACCGTGGAATCAGTCCCACCGCAGCGGCGCGCGGTGCCGAAGACTGTGGATTCGACACCTTCTACGTTCCCGAACACACGCACATACCCGTCAAACGCGATGCGGCGCATCCGCAGACGGGTGACGAGACGTTGCCCGACGATCGGTACATGCGCACCCTCGACCCCTGGGTCACGCTCGGCTCGATTGCTGCTGTCACGGAGCGTATCGAACTCGGTACCGCAGTGGCGTTGCCCGTGGAACACGACCCGATCACGCTCGCCAAGACGATCGCCTCGCTGGACCACCTCAGTGGTGGTCGGGTGGTGCTCGGCGTCGGGTACGGCTGGAACCTCGACGAACTGACCGACCACAACGTGCCTGCGGGTCGGCGCCGCACCATGCTGCGTGAGTACCTGGAGGCGATGCGCGCGCTGTGGACCGAGGAGGAAGCAGCGTACGACGGCGAGTTCGTGACGTTCGGAGCCAGCTGGGCATGGCCCAAGCCGAAACGCGTGCCGCCCGTGCTCGTCGGGGCGGCGGGGAACGAGAAGAACTTCAACTGGATCGTGCGTTCGGCCGACGGCTGGATCACCACACCGATCGAGCAGAACATCGACGACCGAGTGAAGTTGCTGCAGGACAAGTGGGCGGCGGCAGATCGGGAAGGTGATCCGCAGATCGTGGTTCTGGACGGCAAGCCGGATGTCGAGAAACTGGCCCGTTGGCGCGACTTGGGTGTCACCGAAGTCGTCTACGGCATGCCCGACAAGAGCGAGGAGGACGTGCTGGCTTACCTGGACCGGCTCTCCGGAAAGTTGGCAGGTCTGCGCGAAGGCAGTGGCGCGGCAACCGTGTGATCGCGATAACGTGGTCCGACATCGACTGTTCACGAGAGGCCCAAGGTTGTGCGAATTGCACTGTTGTCGTATCGAAGCAAGCCGCACTGTGGTGGACAGGGTGTGTACGTACGGCACCTGAGTAGGGAACTCGCCGCGCTGGGGCACTACGTCGAGGTCTTCTCCGGACAGCCGTACCCGGAACTGGATGACGGTGTGGTGCTCACGAAGGTGCCGAGCCTGGATCTGTATCGCGACTCGGATCCGTTTCGGACACCGCACATTCGAGAGATCCGTGATTCGACGGACGTCCTCGAGTTGGCGACGATGTGGACTGCGGGCTTTCCGGAGCCGCGAACGTTCAGCATGCGCATGGCGCGGATACTGCGGGGCCGCTCCCGGGATTTCGACATCGTGCACGACAATCAATGTCTCGGGTCCGGGCTGCTCGAGATTCAGGAGTCGGGGCTGCCTTTGGTGGCGACGATTCACCATCCGATCACGCGGGATCGCGACCTCGACATCGCGCAGGCGCGGCGGTGGCGTCGGCTCACGGTGCGGCGCTGGTACGGCTTCCTGCGGATGCAGAAGCGGGTGGCCCGCCGGATTCCCGCTCTGCTCACCGTGTCGAAATCCTCGGCCGACGACATCGTTCGTGCCTTCGGGGTTCCGGCGGAGAATCTGACCACCATCCCACTCGGAGTGGACACGGAGATATTTCGTCCGCCTTCGGAGCCGCGAGTGCCCGGCCGCATCGTCTGTGTCGCGAGCGCGGACATGCCGTTGAAAGGTGTGTCGACGCTGCTTCAGGCGGTGGCCAAGGTGCACACCGAGCGCAGTGTCGAACTGGTCCTGGTCACGAAACTCGTACCGGGAGGTGTGGCCGAGAATCTGATCGAGGAACTCGCAATCGGTGACGTGGTCCGCACCGTGAGCGGAATCGACGACGATGAACTCGCCGCACTGATGGCGTCCGCCGAAGTAGCCTGTGTCCCGTCTCTGTACGAAGGGTTCTCGCTGCCTGCCGTGGAGGCGATGTCGTGCGGGACTCCATTGGTCGCGAGCAGGGCTGGGGCCATTCCGGAGGTGGTCGGCACCGAGGAAGAGGCGGCACTTCTGGTGGAGCCTGGCAATGCCGAAGAACTGGCTGCTGCTCTCACCGACCTGCTCGACGATTCCGACCGACGAGCACATCTCGGAGCCGGTGGCCGCAACCGTGTACTCGAGAGATACAGCTGGGCAGCGGTTGCAGCCCGGACCGCCGAGACGTACCGCAGGGTCATCGACGAAGCGGCGACCGACAAGAACGAACAGAACGGGGAACAGGCGTGCTGACCGTGGATTTCGACAGGCTCGGGGTTCGCCCGGGTGACAAGGTCATCGACATCGGCGCCGGCGCCGGTCGTCACTCGTTCGAGCTGTACCGGCGTGGCGCTGACGTGATCGCCTTCGATCAAAACGCCGACGAACTGGCCGACGTCGAGAAGATGTTCATTGCAATGGCAGAGGTGGGGGAGGCACCGGCGGGTGCGTCTGCGCGAACCGAGGTGGGGGATGCGTTGAACCTGCCCTACGAGGATGCGTCGTTCGACGTCGTATTGATCTCGGAGGTACTCGAGCACGTCCCGGAGGACGGGCGGGCCATCGCCGAACTGACGCGAATCCTCAAGCCCGGAGGTGTGGCGGCGGTGACTGTTCCACGATGGTTGCCGGAATTTATCTGCTGGTCGTTGTCCGATTCCTATCATGAGGTCGAGGGCGGGCACGTCCGCATCTACGAGGCCGACGAGCTGTCCGGGAAGCTGTCGACTGCGGGGCTGAGGGTGACCGGTCAGGATCATGCTCACGCTCTGCATTCACCGTATTGGTGGCTCAAATGTGCGGTGGGGGTCGAGGAGAACGATCACCCCTTGGTCAAGGCCTATCACCGAATTCTTGTGTGGGACATGATGAAGGCGCCGTGGTTGACCCGGACTGCCGAACGGCTGCTGGACCCGGTGATCGGCAAGAGCGTGGTGTTCTATCTGGAAAAGCCGGAAGTTCCCGTTGCGGTCTCCTGAGATCCCCTCGATCCCGGGAGTTCTGACGGCCGATCAGTGTCGGCAGACCGCGCGTTCGATCTGTGCGGTGCAGGAATCCTCGGGGGCCATCCCGTGGTTCCGAGGTGGCCACACCGACCCGTGGGACCACGTCGAATCGGCGATGGCTCTTCTTGCGGCCGGTTTCCGGGAGGAGGCGGAGGCGGCGTACCGGTGGTTGCAACGCACCCAACGTCCTGACGGATCGTGGCCTATGCAGTTCCGCAGCGGTGTCGTGGAGAACGCCGACGCCGACAGCAACTTCTGTGCGTATCCGGCTGTCGGCGTGTGGCACCACTACACGAGCACAGGGGACGCGAGCTTCGCACAGGAACTGTGGCCCATGGTGCGGGCGGGTCTCGACTTCGTGGTCGACATGCAAGCGCCGACTGGTGAAATACATTGGGCGTGTGGTGCGGAGACCGGCGAAGCTGTTGCCGAGGCTCTGGTCACCGGTAACTCGAGTATCCATCACAGCCTGTACTGCGGCCTTCGACTGGCAGAACTCGTCGATCATCCGCAACCCGAGTGGGAGTTCGCCAAATACCTGCTCGGACACGCGATCCGTCGGCACCCGGAGTCGTTCGCAGCGAAGGACGAGTACTCGATGGACTGGTACTACCCAGTGCTCGGCGGTGCAATGCGTGGGTCGCAGGCCAACGGACGGATCGACGACCGCTGGGACGACTTCGTGGTGCACGGATTGGGGATTCGGTGTGTGGATCATCGTCCGTGGGTCACCGGCGCCGAAACGTGCGAGTTGGTACTCGCATTGGAGGCCATGGGAGACCGGGATCGTGCCACCGCGCAATTCACGAACATGCAGCACCTTCGCGATCCAGACGGTTCCTATTGGACCGGTCTGGTGTACAGCGATGGCAAGCGATGGCCGGTGGAACAGACGACGTGGACCGGCGGCGCCATGATCCTGGCCGCAGACGCACTGTCGCGCACCACCCTCGGAAACGGAATATTCCGTGACGCCGGCCTACCGATCGGGCTGCCGGTAGGAGCGGATGCGTGCGGGCAGCACTGTCAAGCGAGTGGTTCCCCGGTCTGACCGCTGGTTCGCTCGAGTACCCGCAACGATCCGTAAGCTGATGTTTCCTTGAACTGACCTGTGGCAAGGGCACGTTCGTAGATCTCGAACGGGGGACGGCCGCCGTCGGCGGGGTCCGGGAAGACGTCGTGGATGATCAGGGCGCCGCCCACCTTCACCCAGGGAGCCCACCCGTCGAGGTCGGCCTGCGCAGCTTCCGACGAGTGTCCGCCGTCGATGAACACGAAGTCCACGGGTGTACGCCAGAACTTCGCGACCGTGGCAGAAGCGCCCACGACCGCGACCACGTGCTCTTCGAGATCCGCGTCCGCCAATGTGTGCCGGAACCTCCCGACGGTGTCGAAGCGCCCGGTATGCGGGTCGACGAACGTCGGATCGTGGTACTCCCAGCCGGGTTGATGCTCTTCCGACCCGTGATGATGGTCGAGCGTGACGACCGTGGCGCCGACGCGTCGAGCAACCTCGCCCAAGTAGATCGTCGAACGTCCACAGTACGTTCCGATTTCGACGCCGACACCGCCGCTGTGCAGGTACTCACCGACCGCACTGTGGAGGGCTGCCCCTTCGTCATCGGGCATGAAGCCCGGGGTGGCGTGGACGAGATCGAGCAACTCTGCGGTCAGCACGGTGACGACTACTCCGATTTCTGTTGGGACTTCTCGCGCTGGTGCAGCACCTTCCCGATCGTCGAATCGAGTTTGGTGCCCAGCGGCCAACCAACATAATGGCAGAGGAACAGTGAAATCTCCTTCAACTGTTCTTCGGTCAGTTCATCGTTGTGCAGGGCGGCCCCGATCTGTATCTCCGCGACGTCCACCAGACCCTGCGCCGTGAGGGCGCCAAGGAGCAACAGTCGGCGGTCGCGGATGCTCAAGCCCGGTCGTGACCAGATGTCGGCGAACAAGTGGTCCGCGGTGACGGCGAAGTGGTCGCCCGGACCGTCCTGCAACTCGAATCCGTACACCTTCGACATCATGTCGAGGCCGCGTTGACGAACATCGTCGGTCATGAATCCTTCTCCGTGTGGGTCGTGTCTGCGCTGATGGGTTTGTCGGCGCCAGCAGGGTTTTCGGTGCCGCGGCCTACTCCCAGTCCTGGCCCGAGCTTGTCGAGTGCGAGCGTCGCGAGCGGAAGATCGACGTCGAATCTCTCACCCAATCCGAGCGCAAGAGCGAGATCCTTCTCGCCCAGGTCGCGGACGTGACTGAAAATGGGGAACCAGTTGTCGCCGTCGGGGACCGGTGCAGCCGTGTCGCGCAGCATGATCGCACCGGCGCCGCCAGTGATCGCGTCGGTGTGACGCACCACCTTGCCCAGTTCGACGAGGTCGATGCCCGCCGCTTCCGCGAGACGTTGCGCTTCGGAGACTGCGGTGAACGAGACGAAGTGCAGAAGATTGCGCGCGAGTTTCATCTGTGTCCCGGCGCCCACCGGACCAGCGTGGACCACGAGTTGCGCCCAGTACCCGAACGGTTGCTGCACCTTCGCGAACGCTGCATCGGTTGCACCGACCATCACGGCCAGCTTTCCCTGATTCGCGCCGGGAGCACCGCCACTGACCGGCGCGTCCACGAACTCCACACCCTGCTTGCCGCACTGGCCGGCCAACTCTGCTGCGGTGACGTCGCTGATCGTGGAATGCACGGCGACGACGGTGCCCGGCTTTGCTCCTGCCAGGATTCCGTCCTCCCCGGTGATGACCTCGCGCACCTGCTGGTCGTTGAGCACCGTCACCGACACGACTTCCGAGTTCTCGGCCACTTCGCGGGGGCTCGATGCCAGCTTCGCGCCTTTGGTCACGAACTTCTCGGCGGCCTCCGGGCGAGTGTCGTAGACGACGAGTCCTGCGGGCCACTCGAGGAGACGCTTCGCCATGGGCGCACCCATGTTGCCGAGTCCGATGTAGCCGACTGCTCCAGCTCCGGTCATGAGCGGAAGATCTGTCCGCCGTCGACGTTGACGATCTGACCGGTGACCCAGCTCGCTTCGTCGGACAGCAAGAAGAGGCAGGCCCCCACCAGATCGTCCGGGGTACCCATTCGTTTGAGTGGCAAGGTCTTCACCATGTCGGCGACCACGTTTCCGGGGGTTACGGTGCGGGTGGCCTCGGTGTCGATCGGTCCGGGTGCGATCGCGTTGACCCGAATGTTCATCCCGCCGACCTCGTGGGCCAGTTGCTGCGTGATGCCGTTGACCCCGACCTTGGCGAGACCGTAGAACCCGGAGTACAGCCAGGCCGCAGTCGACGACTGGTTGACGATCGAGCCGCCGCCGTTCTCGTTCATGTTCGGCCACACCGCCCGCGTCACGTTGAGTGCCCCGTCGAAGTTCACGCTCATGAACTTCTTGTAGTAGTCCCAGGGGACGGTGATCAACAGATCCAGCTTCATATCGCCATAGATGGCGGCGTTGTTCACCAGATGGTCGATGCGCCCGAACCTCTCGATCGTGAACTCTGCGAGGTCCTTTGCCGACTGCTCGTCGGAGACGTCGACGTCCTTGAAAGCGGCGCTACCGCCGTCTGCTGTGATCTGCTTGGCGACCGTCTCGCCGAGTTCGGCGTTGAGGTCGGCCACCACCACATTCGCGCCCTCGGCCGCCAGGGCCTTGGCATAGATCTCGCCGATTCCCTGAGCTGCGCCGGTGACGATGGCGGTCTTGCCTTCGAAACGTCCCATGTGATTCTCCTGTGTCTATTGCGCGGGAGCCGCTGTGCTTATTGCGCGGGAGCCGCTGTGCTTATTGCGCGGGAGCCGCGACCAGCTTGGTTTCCAGGTACTCCTCGAAACCGGCCACACCCATCTCGCGGCCGATTCCGGACTGCTTGTAGCCGCCGAACGGGGCATCGGCCGAATACCAGACACCACCGTTGACGCTGAGGGTTCCGGTGCGAACGCCTGCGACCACTTTGTCGACCCGCTCGGGATCGGTGCCCCATACGGAACCGGAGAGCCCGTAGGGCGAGTCGTTGGCGATGCGCATCGCGTCGTCGTCGCCGTCGTGGGCCAGGATGACGAGGACGGGACCGAAGATTTCTTCCTGCGCCACGCGAGCATTGTTGGTCAACCCCGAAATCAGTGTGGGGGAGATGAAGAACCCTTTCTCCTTGTCGGCGGGCCGTACGCCGCCGCATTCGATGGTGCCGCCCTCCTCGACCGCCAGTTTCAGGTAGCTCTCGACGCGATCGCGTTGTTTCGCGGAGATCAGTGGCCCACAGATGGTTCCACCGTCGTTCGGGTCGCCGGCCGCCAGACCGGAGAGCGCCTGCGCTGTGGCAGCTACCGCTTCGGCGTACTTGTCACGTGGCACGAGCAGGCGAGTGGTGATGGCGCACCCCTGTCCGGCGTGGGTGGACACGGTGAACGCGGCTATCGAACAGGCGCCACCGATATCGGCGTCGTCGAGAACGATGAATGCCGACTTTCCTCCGAGCTCGAGGAACACCTTTTTGAGCGACTCGGCCGCCGACGCCATCACAGCTTTGCCGGTGGCGGTAGAGCCGGTGAAGGACACGAGGTCGACACGGGGGTCCGTGGAGAGCTGGGCGCCCAGTGCATGGTCGCTGGACGTGACGATGTTGATGACCCCCGGCGGAATATCTGTTTCCTCGGCGATGACCTTGCCGACGAGGGCTGCACACCAGGGTGTGTCCGGTGCGGGTTTGAGGATGACCGTGTTACCGGCGGCCAGTGCCGGCCCGATCTTGGCGAAGTTGATCTGGTGGGGGAAGTTCCACGGGGTGATGGCCCCGACGACGCCCACGGCCTCCTTGAGTACGCGACGGTGGGTCTTGATTCCCATCGGTGACGCGACTCCCAGATCCTGTTCCCACGAATACGAGTCGGCGAGGTCGGCGAAATAGCCGAGGTCGTCGATGGGGCCCTCGAGCTGTGGGCCGCTCGTCAGGAAGCGGGGCGCACCCACTTCGGCGATGGTGATCTCGCGGAGTTCCTCGATGTGGCCCTGCAGCGCGTCTCGCAGCTGGCGCAGGCAACGTGCGCGGAAAGCATGATCGCGCGACCACGACGTGGTGTCGAAAGCCCGGCGGGCTGCATCGATCGCCGAATCCATATCCGCCGCATTCGCGTCGGCTGCCTGGCCGATCACTTCTTCCGTTGCGGGATTCAGGGTGTCGAAGACACCGCCGGACCCGGGGACGAGCTTGCCGTCCACAAGGAGAGCGGAGACAAGGAGTGCAGAACTGTCTGTGGGGTGCAGCGTCATCGGGCACCGCCTTCATTTCTGGACATGTGTCTGGACTCTAGTATGCCCCGCGGTGGGCGGCAATGGTTTGATGGGAAGTCGATCTGTTCGGGTGGGTCTGTTCACCGACACCTCCCGCGATTTACGCTGGTAGCGGCTCGAGTCGCAAACTATTCGGTAAGGCTTCGAGAGGATTTCTCATGCATCAGAGACTGCGTCGCAGTGGAGTCCCGGCAGCGGTGGTCGGGACTTCGGCTTGCGTGATGCTGTTGTTCGCCCCGGTCGCGTCAGCCGAGCCGACCGGGCCGGTCGAGGTGACGCCGGGTCTCCTCGGTTCCATGTCGGCGGACGTCTACGCCGCAGGGTGTGAATATCAGCTGAGCGTGCCCGTGGACTCCGAGGATCCGGTGCAATTTGGGGTGAAGGAGGACGACTTCACTTGGATCGATTACGGCGACCCGGTGGACCCGGTCGACGGAGTGGCGACACTTGCGTGGACACCCGAGGTCATGGGTACGTACTCCTTGGATGCAAAACAGGACGATGGGGATTACAGCCCAGATACGACCATCGAGGTGAACATGGCCGCGGTGGGCGCCGGTCAGCTGTGCTTCCCGATGCCAGGATGATCAGCCGTCCTGATTCCTGACAACCGGCTGCCTGAGGATGGTGCGTAGCTTTTCGGGTGCGACCTTGCGGAAATCGCTGAGGTAGACCTCGTGATGTCTGCCGTCCATCCGCAGGTCGTGGTCGGGAATGAACTGGTGATGTAGTTCCGCCAGCACCTCTGCTTCGTCGTCGAACGATCCAACGTGCAGAGTCTGCACGCACAGGTCTTCGGACAACGTCTCGAAGCGAACGTCGTCGAGACGTGCGGGCCGATTCTTGGCCGCGATGCGCTCGACGGTGTCCGCGAACATGGCGTGGTCGATCCAGTCGGGGACCATGATCATCATGGTCCAGTCCCACTGTGATTTGTCGCGGGCAACGGTGAAGGAGTTCATGTCCTTGGCCCACCACAGTCCTTCCAGCGGCGGGACCACATAGTCCCGGCCGAGGTCACGTTTGCTGGCGAATTTCAGCTTGTACGCAACCGGGTAGAGCGCTTCGAGAGCGTCGACATAAGCAGGTGACGTGTTCGGGTCGCCGTGCCCGTCGATCATCAGGTATTGCATGACGGGCACTTCCACCACCCGGAACTGACCACACCGTGCCCGGTAGGCGTCGAGAGTTTTCTTGAAATCAATCTTGTCTGGCATCGGATACCTGTACCTCTGGTCTGTCTGGGCCATATTAGGTATCACGTCCGTCCTGTAATGGTGATGTCAGGAAATCCCTCGTGGTGCTCGTAGAGATCGGAGGCATGATGGCGAAGTCCGGTGCGCTCGGCGGGCGTGGTGCAGTGGTGACGGGTTCGAGCAGGGGTATCGGTCGCGCAGTGGCGCGCGCCCTCACTGCGGAAGGTGCGTCCGTGGTGGTCAACGGACGAGAAGCCGACGCAGTGGAGGCTGTCGTGACCGAGATCGAGGCGACGGGTGGGCAGGCTGTGGGGGTTGTCGGCGCGGCTGCGGACGAATCGGTGGCAGAGCATCTGGTGGATACCTGCACAGCCGAATTCGGGTCGCTCGACGTTCTCGTGAACTGTGCCGGCGTGAGCGAACCCGCCGGCTCGTCGATCCTCACGATTGCGACGGACGAGTGGCATTCACTCATCGACGCGCACCTGAACACGGCATTCTTCACCAGCAGGGCCGCCGCGCGCGTGATGGCGAAGCGAGGGGCGGGTTCCATCGTGAACACGAGCTCGTTCGCGTTCCTCGGTGACTACGGCGGGACCGGCTACCCTGCAGGGAAAGGTGCAGTGAACAGCCTGACCATGGCGATCGCAGCTGAACTGAAGAGTAGTGGAGTGCGAGCCAATGTGGTGTGTCCGGGCGCGAAGACGCGGCTGTCGGAAGGCAGTGAGTACGCCTCGCACATCGAGAATCTGCACAGGCGAGGGATGCTCGACGATGCAACTCGCCACGGCGCGCTCAATCCCGCTCCGCCCGAGTACGTCGCCCAGCTCTACGCGTTCCTCGCGAGTGATCGCGCATCGGATATCACCGGGCAGATCCTCACTGGATCGGGGTGTTTCCTCGGGAGTTTCGAGCGGCAGAACCCGACCTTGCTGGCGTATCGCGATCACGACACGAACCCGCCGTGGACTCTCGAGGAGATTGGAACTGCCCTCAGCCGGCGATGATTCCGACCGAGTGCAGGGCGCCGTCCCGCACGGCGGTGTAAATGGAGTCCGCATCCATTTCGCCGCCCAGGAAGTCGGTGGCCTCGAGTATGGCGAATCCGTGAAGGGCAGCGAAGATGGCGACCGCTGCCGGTAGCGCGGCGTCCTGCTCGAGTCCGCACGAGCGGAGCATCGCCGTGAGGGCGACGTTGCCGTCGAGTGCCGCGAGTACGAAGGCGTTTCGATCGGCTGGGGTGGCAGTCAACTCGCGGTAGCGCCGAGGATGTTCGGCCGCGAACCGGCGGTGCGCGTCCGCAAGGGCGTGCATGCCGTCGAGTCCGGACCGTCCCATGGCGGCCTCGCGAAGGTCGCGCCCAAGCTCGTGCATTGTGCGGATCTGCACTTCGCCGCGTACGTCGTCGAGATTCTTGACGTGGTTGTACAGCGACGCGACAGCAACTCCGACCTGGGCGGACAGGTTCGTCATCGACAGCTGTTCGCTGCCGTGGTCGTCGATGATCGCGACGGCGGCGTCGGTGATCTTCGTGCGGCTCAATGTGCGTGTCCGCCGCCGAGGCGAATTGGTGCTGCCAGCCGTCATTCGGTCAGTATATCTGCTTTCCAACTAAACGAATGTGTGTAGTTTATAAGGAAGTTCCCTCACTCGACTGGAAGCGGATCGATGAACACCTCCGCATTGCGCGCATCCGGCACGCGACCCGATCTGAAGAACCCCGACGTCTACGCCGAGGGGGTGCCACATCAGTTCTTCGACGAACTGCGAAAGTCGCGCCCTGTCTACTGGCAGCCCGAAACCGAAGGCACGGGATTCTGGGCGGTCACACGGCACGAGGATGTTGTTGCAGTTTCCCGTGATATCGAGACCTTTTCCTGCTCCGCAGGTACCACACAGGTCGACGATTTCGACGAGGAGACCAAGGCAAAGCAGGCTGCGATGCTCATCAACCTCGATCCGCCCGACCACACCCGGTTGAGGAAACTCGTCAGCCGTGGGTTTACTCCGAAGGTGGTCGCGAGCCTCGAAGGTCACATCCGGCAAATTTGTAGTCAGCTTGTGGACTCACTCGTGCAGAAGGGGGAGGTCGAGTTCGTATCCGAGGCGGCCGCCCCGCTACCGCTCGAAGTGATCGCAGCGTTGCTCGGTGCTCCCAGGGAAGACATCGGCAAACTCTACGACTGGTCCAATCGAATGATCGGATTCGACGATCCCGATTTCGCGACCACACAGAGCGATGGTGAGATGGCCGCCGCCGAGATCTTCATGTATGCCAATGATCTTGCTGCACAGCGACGCCTCGAGCCCAAAGACGACATCATCACCGCCCTGGTTGCGAAAGACGAGGATGGTGATGTTCTCACTGAGATGGAGCTCGACATGTTCTTCGTGCTCCTGGTGGTTGCCGGAAACGAGACATCGCGGAACGCCACGGCCGGCGGCATGCAGGCATTCATAGACCACCCCGAGCAGTGGCGTCGGCTTCAGGAGGACCCGGACCTCATCGGCAAGGCCGTCGACGAGATTCTGCGCTGGGTCAGCCCGGTTATGGATTTTCGTCGCACCGCGACCCGGGACACCTACATCGGGGAGCAACAAGTGAAGGCGGGAGACAAGGTGGTTGTCTTCTACCCGAGTGCCAACCGGGACGAGTCGGTGTTCGTCGACCCATACGAGTTCGATATCGAACGGAGCCCGAACTCACACCTAGCGTTTGGTGGAGGTGGGGCCCACTATTGCCTGGGCGTGCATCTGGCGCGGCTCGAGTTGAAGGTTCTCTTCGAGACCATGGCCGAACGAATCGACAAGGTGGAGCCGATCGGACCGGTCCGGCGTCTGCGATCGAACTTCATCAACGGCATCAAGGAGATGCCGGTTCGGATCCACCCTCGTTGAGGTGCCTGTCCTGCAGCCACGCCTTGCCGCGTCTGGCGGAAGCCTGAGCGAGCCACGCGTCCTGGATGATCTCGATCAGCTCGTCACGATCGATTTCGCGCTGCCTGCGGCTGCCGGACCCTCCGAATTCGTCATGTGTCCAGTCTATGGGTTGTGCCTGCTCGCAGGTGATTGCACAAGCCGATCTCTTCGGCATGACGGGTTCCCGATTTCGTTGCCAACCATCGACTGCTGTAGTAGCGTCCAGACACGTGTCCAGTAAAGTGAATTTCGAGTCCACCCGCCGTCGTCTGACCGAAAAGCAGGCCGATACCGTCGACCGTCTGACCAAGGCTGCGGTAGAGGTACTGCGGGCCGAAGGGGGATTCGCTGGACTCACCGTTCGATCAGTCGCGAGTATCGCGGGAGTGGCGCCCGCGACGGCATACACCTACTTCTCGTCGAAGGAGCACCTCGTGGCCGAGGTGTTCTGGCGTCGATTGGCCGCATCGACCCCACCCGCGAACGACAGTTCGGACCGCACAGCTCGCGTTGTTGCAGTCCTCCGTGACACAGCGCTGCTGATGGCGGACGAGCCGGAGCTCGCCGGCGCGGTCACGAGCGCACTGCTCGGCCGGGATCCGGACGTGGAGCATCTACGCGGCCGGATCGGGTTGGAGATACGCAGGCGTCTGTCCGAGGCGCTCGGCCCGGACAGTGATCCCGACGTTCTCGAGGCGCTGGAGTTTCTCTATTCCGGAGGGTTGGTGCGGGCAGGCATGGGCTACGGCACGTACGAGAAATTCGCCGACCGACTGGAAACATCAGCCAAACTGATATTGGAGTAATCGTGATGACAGCAGCGTCCCTGACGTTCAATCCGTACGACTACGACTTTCACGACGATCCGTATGCGATGTACCGCCAACTCCGCGAGGAGTCGCCGCTGTACTACAACCCGGATCTGAAATTCTGGGCATTGTCTCGCCATGCGGACGTGACGGCAGGCTTTCGTGACAGCAAGCGGTTGTCGAGCGCGAACGGGGTTTCGTTGGACCCGGCCGCGTACGGACGGCACGCGCACAAGACCATGTCGTTTCTCGCGATGGACGATCCGCGCCATATGCGCATGCGCCAGTTGGTGTCCCGCGGTTTCACGCCGCGCCGGGTGAACCAACTCGAAGGCCGGATTCTCGAGCTGGCCGACCTCTATCTCGATCCGGCGCTCGAGTCGGGCGAGTTCGACTGGATCACCGAATTCGCCGGCAAGCTACCGATGGATGTGATCTCGGAGTTGATGGGTGTGCCGGAGCCGGATCGCGCCGAGTTGCGCAGGCTCGCAGACTTGGTCGTGCATCGCGAGGACGGGGTGCTGGACGTCCCGCAGGCTGCGATGGACGCTTCACTCCAACTCGTCGTCTATTACGCGGACATGCTCGCGGAGCGACGCACGAAGCCGACCGACGACTTGACGTCGGCGCTGCTCGAAGCGGAAATCGACGGAGACCGGCTCACGGACGACGAGATCATCGGATTCATGTTCTTGATGGTCGTCGCCGGGAACGAAACCACCACGAAGCTTCTGGGCAATGCGCTGTACTGGGGCTCGAAGAACCCCGGCGAGATCCGGCCGATTCTCGATGATTCGGAGGATGTCCCCGGCTGGGTGGAGGAGACCCTGCGGTACGACACCTCCAGCCAGATCGTGGCGCGGACGGCAGCCGTCGACCTCGAGTACTACGGGCAGACCATCCCGGCGGGAGGCAAGGTGCTGATTCTCATCGGATCGGCGAACCGCGACTCCGATGCCTTCGACGACGCCGACGAGTTCCGTATCGGGCGAGACAGTTCCACCAAGATCGCCAGTTTCGGCGGCGGCACTCACTTCTGCCTCGGTGCCCATATGGCCCGCCTGGAAGCAAAGATCGCGCTCACGCGATTCGCGGAGAAGGTCCGCGAATTCGAGGTCGACGAGGCCGGTGCCGAGCGTGTTCATTCCACCAACGTCCGGGGGTTTGCGAAGCTTCCCGTGAAAGTGAAGGTGCGCGATGCCTAGATTCGAACCCAATCCCCAGCGACGCCCGGCCATCGTCAGTGGCGCCTCGTCCGGCATCGGAACGGCGACCGCATACGCCCTCGCGCAGCTCGGGCATCCAGTTGCGCTGGGTGCCCGCCGGGCCTCCGAATGCGAGGCGATAGCGGACAAGATTCGCAGCAACGGTGGCGAGGCATTCGCGCACTTCCTCGACGTGACGGATACCGACTCGGTGGACGAGTTCGTCACTGCTGCAGAGGAAACCCTCGGCGAAACGGAGATCGTGTTGTCGGGGGCGGGGGACCTGGCTTTCGGGCAGGCGCACGCGATGGACCCGGATGACTTTCTCACCCAGGTGAACGTGCACCTGGTCGGTGCGCAGCGTCTCGCGCATCGGATCGTTCCCGGCATGATCGAACGACGCCGCGGCGACGTCGTACTCATCGGTTCGGACTGCGCGGATTCTCCACGACCGCGCACCGGCGCGTACAACGCGGCGAAGACCGGGCTCGAGGCGATGGGCCGGCAGATGCGGATGGAACTGGAAGGCACCGGTGTCCGCGCGTCGATCGTGCGCCCTGGCCCGACCCAGACGGGAATGGGAATGGATACCACACCGGAGATCATCGGCCCCGTCCTCGAAGACTGGTCGAAGTGGGGGTTTGCGCGACACCCGTACTTCCTGCGTGCATCGGCCATCGCCGACGCCGTGGCGGCGACCGTGAGCGCACCGCGCGGCACCCACATCGTGTTGACCGAAGTGCAGCCCGAAGCGCCGTTGGCGTCCGATCACACCGCGAAGGACTGAAGCCATGACGATCACGAAAGCTCCCCGCGTTTCCGGCGGTCAGATGGAACACGGCCACCTCGAAGAACTGCGTACCGACCCCATTGCGCTCATGCGCCGGGTGCGGGAGGAATGCGGGAACGTCGGTGTGTTCCAACTGGCCGACCGTGATGTGGTGCTCCTGTCCGGCGCTGAGGCCAACGAGTTCTTCTTCCGCTCGAGCGACGAAGATCTCGACCAGCAGGCCGCCTATCCCTTCATGAAGCCGATCTTCGGTGACGGCGTGGTGTTCGATGCCAGTCCGGAGCGGCGCAAGGAGATGCTGCACAACCAGGCCCTGCGCGGTGAACAGATGAAGGGTCACGCAGCAACCATTGCCACCGAGGTCGAGAACATGGTCGCCAAATGGGGTGACGAGGGCGAGATCGACCTCCTCGAATTCTTCGCGGAGCTGACCATCTACACGTCGTCTGCCTGTCTGATCGGCAAGAAGTTTCGGGACCAACTCGACGGACGGTTCGCCGGCCTGTACCACGACCTGGAAAAAGGCACGGACGCACTTGCGTTCGTCGACCCGTATGCGCCTATCGAAAGCTTCCGCCGCAGGGACGAGGCGCGCGTCGAACTCGTCGCGCTCGTTCAGGAGATCATGAACGGCCGCATCGCGAATCCCCCCGAGGGAAAAGAAGATCGCGACATGCTCGACGTCCTCGTTTCCATCAAGGACGACCAGGGCCGTGAGCGTTTCAGTGCGGATGAGATCACCGGGATGTTCATCTCGATGATGTTCGCGGGCCACCACACGACGAGCGGCACCGCTGCCTGGACCCTCATCGAATTGCTGCGACATCCGGATTTCATGGAGCAGGTGGTCACCGAATTGGACGAGTTGTATGCGGACGGTTCCGATATCAGCTTCGGCGCTCTCCGGCAGATCCCCATGCTGGAGGCAGGGCTCAAGGAGACGTTGCGACTGCATCCGCCGCTTATCATCCTCCTCCGCCTCGCGCGCGGTGATTTCGAGGTTGGCGGCTACGAGATCGCCGAGAACGACCTAGTCGCCGCCACCCCTGCCGTGTCGAACCGTATCCCCGAGGACTTCCCGAACCCCGATACATTCGATCCGGGTCGGTACATCGACCCGAACCAGGAAGACATCGTCAACCGGTGGACATGGATTCCGTTCGGTGCCGGCCGCCACCGCTGTGTGGGGGCTGCATTCGCGCAGATGCAACTCAAGGCGATCTTCTCGATTCTTCTGCAGGACTGGGAGTTCGAGATGACTCAGCCCTCCGATTCCTACCGCAACGACCACAGCAAGATGGTCGTGCAACTCGCGCAGCCGTGCAAAGTCAGGTACCGGAAGCGGAGCGAGCGATGAAATGGAAAAGGAGCAAGTGATGAAGCTCGAAGCCGACTTGGATCTGTGCCAGGGGCACGCCATGTGCGAGCTCGAAGCTCCCGACGTGTTCGCGGTACCCAAGCACGGCCAGGTCGAGATCCTCGACAGCACTCCACCCGAGTCGGCTCGGGCCGAAGTGGAGAACGCTGTGCGATTCTGCCCCACCCAGGCTCTACGACTGCTCGAATCCGAAGGAGACCACTGATGCCGCAGACCACCCCGCCGTTCGATCGAGCAGAACTCGACGAAATGGTTCAGAAGTGGATCGACGAGAACAAGCGATGCGAATCCATCGGCGACTGGAAACCTTTGGCGCAGATGTACACCGAAGATGCCACATACGGCTGGAACTACGGACCCAAGGACGACTTCATGGCTGTCGGCCGGGACGAAATTCGGGACCTGGCGCTGGGGCAGGAGATGGACGGGCTCGAAGGCTGGCAGTACCCGTATCAGCAATTCGTCATCGACGAGCGGACCGGGGACTGCATCGGGTTCTGGAAGCAGACTGCAGACGAGACCCGCGAGGACGGATCGCACTATCAGGTGCACGGCATCGGTGGCAGTTGGTTCCGGTACGGCGGTGACTTCCAATGGTCCTGGCAGCGAGACTTCTTCGACTTCGGGAACGTCTCGGCACTGTTCCTCGAGATGATCACCAACGATGCGCTGTCGGACGGTATGAATGCGCGTATCCAGAGGTCGTCCGGTGGGCGGCTACCCGGATGGTATCCGGCAGGAAAGGCCCCGGTCTCGCTGTGGTGACCTCATCGTCCTTCGAAGTACTGTCCAGGTCGGAGCTTGCCGTCCTGGTCCGCGAGTTGCTGCTGTGCGGGCATCTGATCGACCGGTCCGGAATGCCGCACCTGATCGGAGCGTTCGGACGCGAGGGTATGACCGCCGTCGCGATCGAAGAATGGATGGCGGCCAGTCCCGTGTACACGAAAAGGATGCAGCGGGCACTGGACTTCGAGGGCGACGGCGTGGACACGTTGTTCAAAGGCATGCAGATCGAGATCGGTGCGCCGCCGCAGTTCATGGACTTCCGATACAGCGTGACCGACCACGATCACGGCGAATTCTCGCTCGACCATTGTGGGGCGCTGATGGATGTCGAGCCGATGGGCGACGAGTACGTCACCGCCATGTGTCACGACGTCGAGGACCCCACGTTCGATGCGACGGCCCTGGCTACCAACCCGCACGCGCAGGTGCGCCCGATTCACCGTCCACCTCGCCGACCTGCCGATCGGCACCCGCATTGTGCGTGGCGAGTCACCATCGATCCCGACAACGAGCCGCAGCCCTACCCGGAGAGGGCCACATTGCTGGGTCGTTCCGCTGCGGCCACGGTCGCACTCACCCCGATCGACGATTCCGAGGACGGCTGGGGGAACTATCGCGGATCCCTGCTCAGCGACCTGAAGTTCGAGGAGTTTTCTCGATCGGCTCTCGTGCGGATTGCGGAGGAAGTGTGTATTCAGCAGCAGTTGCTCGCGCTGGGATTCATGCTCGCCGTGCGCGAACGTTGCGACGAGGCCGAAGCGATTGCGATCGGGCGAAGGCAGCTCACCGGAATCGCAGGCCTGACATCGGAGCGTCTGCGTGACGCACTGCTTCTGCCAGACGACCTCGACGGCTTGGTCACTGTGCTGACCGTTCACCCGGCGTTGAACCCACGACAGTACGTCGATGTCGAGGTAGTCCTGGGTGACAGCGTCCGCCTCGTATTGGGACGTCGCGCCGGCGCCGATCGCGACGGCGCATGGCCGTCCTGGATCACCGTGGATCATCTCGAACCACTGGTGGCGCTGGTTCGGGGAGTGAATCCCGCATTCGATCTCCACGTCGTCGAGGATCTGCCAGAATCCCTGACAGTGGAGGTCGTCGTGAGCGAAGCGCCGTCGAAGGAGGCCCCTGAAGTGGCATTGACCCGATTCAGCACCGGCGCGGACTTCACGTTCTCCGACGATCGAAAATCGCTACCGCTCACCGTCGTTCGGGGCTGAATTCGAAGACCATTCGTCAAGGAGAGGACCCATTCGTGGCGTACAACCTGGCTGACCTGTTCGAGCATGCGGTCGATCGGATGCCCGACCGCATCGCGTTGATCGACCCCGCACGAGAGACGACTTACCGCGAACTCGAAGAACGATCCAACAAGCTCGCCCACTACTTTCTCAGTGTCGGGCTGGGGGAGGGCTCCCACATCGGCATCCACCTCCACAACGCCATCGAAACGATGGAAGCGCTCATCGCCGCGTTCAAAATTCGCGCCGTCGCCATCAACATCAACTACCGCTATACCCGCGACGAACTGCAGTACGTCTACGACAACGCGCAACTCGACGCAGTCGTCCATCACAGAATCTACGCACGTCAGATCGCGGAAGTGCTCCCCTCCCTCCCACGTATTCACACCACTGTCGTGGTCGAAGACGATCTGGGCGGCGCGGATGTCGCCAGCGACAGCACGCCTTACGAGGCCGCGCTGACCGGAATGTCCGTCGAACGGGATTTCGGTGAACGTAGCAGCGAAGACCACTTCATCATGTACACCGGTGGCACCACCGGACGTCCCAAGGGTGTGGTGTGGACGCAAGAGGGTATCTGGCGCGTACTCGGCGGAGGTCTCGACTTCTACACAGGTGAGGCGATCGAGGACGAATACCAGCAGTCGCAGGTGGGTGCCGAGGGTGAACCGGCGCGTTGGTTTGCATTGCCCCCGTTGATTCACGCCGCCGCGATGATGCCGACGTTCTCCGCACTCTTCAGTGGCAATACAGTGCTACTCGACTCCAAGTTCGACCCGGTGCGCACCTGGAAGCTCGTGGCAGAGCACAGGATGCAGATCATGATCATCACCGGTGATGCGATGGGCCGCCCTCTCATCGAAGCTTACCGGGAGATGGACGTCGATGCCTCGAGTCTGATAGTGGTGGCCTCCGGGGCGGCGCTGTTCTCGTCGGCGATCAAGGACTCCTTCCTGGAAGCATTTCCCGGACTCATCGTCTCGGATTCGATCGGATCGTCCGAAACGGGTTTCGGTGGAATCGGGTTCGCGGCAAAGGGGCAGAAGCAGGTCGGTGGACCACGGGTACCGGCAGGCCGGTACGTGATGGTCGTCGACGACGACAACAAGGTGGTGGCGCCGGGTTCGGACGTCGAGGGGTGGTTCGCGAAGGGCGGCTATGTTCCGATCGGCTACTACAACGACCCTGAGAAGACCAAGGAGATCTTCCGTGAGGTCGAGGGCAAGAAGGTCGTCGTGACAGGCGACCGGGCCCGCGTCGAGGAGGACGGCTCGATCCTGCTGTTGGGCCGCGGGAACATGGTAATCAACACCGGAGGCGAGAAGGTGTTCGCCGAGGAGGTCGAGGGCGTGGTGAAGCTCCAGCGCGACATCTACGACGCGATCGTCGTCGGGGTACCCGACGAGCGGTGGGGTCAGCGGGTTGCTGCGGTGGTGCAGCCTCGTCAGGGTGCGGATATCGACTTCGCCGACCTCGAGGCGTACACGCGGGAGAATCTGGCCGGGTACAAGATTCCGCGGCTGGTGTGGGTGGTCGACGTCGTCGAGCGCACGCCCAGCGGGAAGCCCGATTACCGCTGGGCGCACGGTATCGCCGAGAAGTCCGAGCCCACGCACGAGGTGCCCAGCAGCAAGCTCCAAAGCTGACGCCGCTGGGCGTTTCCTAGCTTTCGACCCGTTTGACGAGGCGTTCGTAACGCTGCCGAGCGGCCTGGGTGCTGCCGAGCCCCAGGCCGAAGGCAATCTCTTGCCAGGTCATCCCGCGCTGTCTGGCGACGCCGAGGAACAACGCCTCGAGTTGATCCATCTCTGCGCGGGCTCGTGGCAGGAGGCCGAGGGCGGCCATGATGTCGGCGTCGTCGACGTCCGGTTCCCCCTGCTCGGGTGCGGTGGAACCGCCCGCGAGTGCTGCCACCACGCGGATGGCGCCCAGTGGCTCGAGCATCTCCGGGTGTGACTGACGCGCGCGCTGTTCCGGTGTTGCGCCATGCCTTTCGCCGATACGGAACAGGCCGGCGTACTCGCGGTGCGCGCGTTCGCGGTCAGGGTTGGGTGGAGTGAAGGGATCTGTTGGCATACGCCCAGAGTCCCTGTAAATCACTTAGTTGTCAACTAAACGTTGTGAACAAAATATTCACAACGCTTCTGTGAGTGGTCAAGGAGCCGCTGGACTCGCTGACCACTCACAGGGGAAGTCAGGCAGGAGCGCGTACGACCAGGACCGTCCCGGGGAACTCGGCGGCGAGCTCACGGCGACTGTGCTTGACCGCTGCGGTGCCGTAACCCTTCTGACGGTGTTCGGGCGCGATCCAAATGGCGACGTCGACCTCGTGCCCCGACAGTTCACCGAAAACGAGGCCCACGCGCGCCCCATCCGCAGTGTTCTCTGCGACGAACCACGCCGCGGACTCCTCGTCGACGCGGCTGATGCCGTCGGTGCGTTCCTTCTCGATGCGGTCGTCACCCCATGGTGTGCCTGAATCGTCGGTCTGCTCGGCGCAGCGTTTGCGGAACAGATCGCAATCCTGCGGGCTGCCCGAGAACTTGCGGAGTCGGAAGTGTTCGCCGGTGCTTGCCGGACGATCGACCGCTGTCCACTGCAGTGTGGCGTCGAGGTCGTCGAGTTCGGCTTGCGTCTTGCGGCGCTCCGCCTTGGTCAGACGACGGAACTGCAGGCTCAGGACGGCATCCGCATAGGCCTCGGTCGTGTCGAGGAGTGCTGCGACGGTACGTAGGGCCTCGCCGTGATCTTCACTGTCGACGACTGCGTCCAGAACCTCGTGGCGGCGTTCGAGTGCGCGGATCAGTGCCGCGGTGAGCTCGCGGCGATCGTGGATCTGATCTTGAAGCTGTGTGCTCATGTGTGCGAATCCCTTGGTGTGAGGCCGACCGTACATGTCCATACTGCAAGACGAGAGCCGTCATGGCATCCCCTTGTTGCAACTACTGACGGGTAGGTGTTCGGCTGCTGGTGGGTTGGCAGATCACGACCGGAATCGTGCGATCCGTCCACGATTGGTAGTTGTCGAAATCCGGGTACATCGACGTCAACCGGGGCCACAATTCTTCCCGCTCCACATCGGTCGCGACGCGGGCGCTCATGCCCCGGACGTTGCGTTTGATCTGCACGGTCACGCGGGGGTCGGCCTTGATGTTGTGGTACCACATCGGATGTTTGGGCAGCCCACCCTGGGAGGCGACGAGGACGACGTTCTCGCCGGACTCGAGAAACAACAACGGGGTGGTGCGAGGTTCACCGCTCTTGCGGCCGGTGGTGGTGAGCAGGCACACGGGAAGCCCCCGCGGGAAGGCGCTGCCGACGCGCCACTTGCTGCCGAGCAATCCACCCGTCCGGCGGTATAGGGCCACATTGATTCGTGACATCCATTTCATGATGGACGCGGTTGTGGGGGAGTCGAGATGAGCCGGACGGGTGCTCACGCCGTCAGAGCCGTTCGATGATGGTGCCGGTCGACAGTGCCCCACCGGCGCACATCGTGATGAGGGCGGTCGACTTGTCGGTGCGTTCGAGTTCGTGCAGTGCGGTGGTGATCAGGCGGGATCCGGTGCTGCCCACTGGATGTCCGAGTGCCAGCGCACCGCCGTTGACGTTGACCTTGTCCATGTCGGGGTTGTGAACCGATGCCCAGGAGAGCAGGACCGACGCGAAGGCCTCGTTCACCTCGAACAGGTCGAGGTCGCCCATCTTCATCCCGCTGCGCTCGAGGACGCGCGCCGTTGCCTGCACGGGGCCGTCGAGGTGAAACTCGGGTTCGGCGCCCACCAGTGCCTGGGAGACGATGCGTGCTCGTGGCTTCAGTCCGAGCGCACGGGCCCTCTCCTCGTCCATGAGCATGACGGCGGCTGCACCGTCGGAGATCTGTGACGAGGTGCCGGCGGTGTGGATTCCGCCTTCGATGACGGGCTTCAGCTTGGCCAGGGATTCCGCCGTGGTGTCGCGCAGTCCCTGGTCGCGCGTGACGGTCAGGGTCTCGCCGGTGCGGTTGCCCTCTTTGTCGACCTCGGGTGCCGCCATCGTCAGGACCTCCCGGTCGAAGCGGCCCTCCGCCCATGCCTGCTTTGCGCGCGCCTGGGAGCGAACACCCAGGGCTTCGATGTCCTCCCGGGTGATTCTCCGGCGCTTCGCGATCCGTTCGGCAGCCTCGAATTGGTTCGGCAGGTCGACGTTCCAGTCCGCAGGGCGCCGCGGGCCGGCCGTATCGCCGACGTTCGCGCCCAGCGGAACCTGACTCATGGCTTCGATGCCGCAGGCGATTCCGATGTCGATGGTGTCGGTGGCGATGAGTCCGGCGATCAGGTGGTTGGCCTGTTGTGCGGATCCACACTGGCAATCGATGGTGGTGGCACCGGTTTGCCACGGCAGCCCGGCATGCAGCCATGCCGTTCGCGTGATGTTGTTCGACTGGGCGCCGTGCTGGGTGACGCACCCGCCGATCACCTGCTCGACCAAGGCGGGGTCGATTCCGCTGCGGGTGAGGATGCCGGTCTGCGTAGCGCCGAGGATCTCGGCGGCGTGTAGTCCGGCCAGCCAGCCTCCGCGCTTCCCGATGGGGGTGCGGACGGCCTCGACGATTACTGGTGTGCCCACGGCGGGCTCCTTTCCTGTTACTTCAAAAAGTAGAACACGTTCCTCCCTCGGGGCAAGGCCGGGGAAGTGTTCCTTTGCCAGTGCCACGGCTTGTGCTTCAATGTAAGTAGAACGTGTTCCACATCACTGAGTGATGTATGGCTTAGGGCAGGAGAGACCAGTGGCGCAGCCCAACCTTCTAGAGGGTTTCGATCCCACCGACCCGGACATCTACGAGCAGCGGTTCCCTCTCGAGGAATTCGCCGAACTGCGGAAGACCGCCCCGATCTGGTGGTGCCCGCAGCCCCCCGAGGTCGGCGGATTCCATGACGACGGATATTGGGTGGTCAGCAAGCTCGAAGACGTGAAGGAGGTGTCGCGTCGCAGCGACGTCTTCTCCACACACGAGAACACCGCGATTCCGCGGTTCGCCGACGACATTCCTCGCGAGAACATCGAGATGCAGCGTCCGATTCTCCTGTTCAAGGATGCGCCCGAACACACCAAGCTGCGCAAGCTCATCTCGCGTGGCTTCACCCCGCGGGCGATCAACGGGCTGCGTCAGGAACTGACCGAGCGTGCGGAAAAGATCGTCAAGGCCGCAGCAGAATCGGGTTCCGGTGACTTCGTCACCCAGGTGGCGTGCGAACTTCCGTTGCAGGCCATCGCCGAACTTCTCGGTGTCCCGCAGGAGGACCGCGGCAAGGTCTTCGACTGGTCCAATCAGATGACCGGATACGACGACCCGGAACTCGACATCGACCCGGTCACCGCGTCGATGGAGATCCTCGGATACGCCTACAACATGGCGGACGAGCGCAAGAAATGCCCGGCTGACGACATCGTCACCAAGTTGATCGAAGCCGACATCGACGGCGACGAGTTGTTGCCCGAAGAGTTCGGCTTCTTCGTCATCCTGCTCGCCGTCGCCGGCAACGAGACCACCCGTAACGCCATCACTCACGGCATGGTCGCGTTTCTCGACAACCCGGATCAGTGGGAGACCTTCAAGAAGGATCGCCCCAAAACCACCGCCGACGAGATCGTGCGGTGGGCAACGCCGGTCACGTCGTTCCAGCGCACCGCCCTCGAGGACACCGAACTCGGTGGTAAGCAGATCAAGAAGGGCCAGCGCGTCGTCATGCTGTACGGCTCGGCCAACTTCGACGAGGATGCCTTCGACGAACCGGAGAAGTTCGACATCACTCGCGAGGACAACCAGCACGTCGGCTTCGGCGGCACGGGTGCTCATTTCTGCATCGGTGCGAACCTGGCCCGCCTCGAGATCGATTTGATCTTCAACGCGATCGCCGACCACCTTCCTGACATCACCAGGCTCGGCGATCCGCGCCGACTTCGCTCGGGATGGCTCAACGGCATCAAGGAATTCCAGGTCGACTACAAGACGTCGGGTGGGGGCTGCCCGGTTCAGCACTGAGCGCACATACAAAGAGGGCGGCAGCAAGGTTACCCTGCTGCCGCCCTTCTCGGCTCAGAACCGCTCTGGTGTATTTTTCAGGCCGGTCGGAGTGTCTTCATGGCGCGCTCGACCTCCCAGAAAGCACGCAATGACACGATCTTTCCATCGTCGTTCACTCGGTAGACGAACACACCTTCGGCGTCGATGATCGAGCCGCCGACGGTGCTGCGAATCGTACCGATGTTGACGTTCTCGTTTCCGCAGACGAGGGAGTCGTCTATGAGAAACTCGAGCGATTCGGTGGTCGCAATGGTCATGTCGTAGAACCGGCTGATCGCCTCGGCGCCGCGATGTCCCTTGCCTTCCGGGTCGAAGCCGGAGGGGCCGACAGGGTCCTCGACCACTGCATCGTCGGCGAACAGTGCGAGCCATTCGTCTTTTCGCTTGGCAGACGCCGCCTCACGAGACGCCTGCCCAGCCGCGACAGCGGGATGAACGGTCTCTGTCATCGTCAGCCCTTTCCGATGTAATTGGCGGCGAACTTGCGCATCGAATCCTGCTTCGCTTCGAGTGGTCCGTCGAAACCGATCCCATCGAAAACCCAGGGCACGGTGATGATGTCGGTGACGCCGGCGTCTTCGAGCTGCGAGTATCCGTCCTTACCGAACCGGTCGATGCACACGGTCTGAATCTCGAACGGATCGTTCTGTTTGCCCTGCTCCGCTCGGAGCTCACGCAGCCGCGCGATCACCTGCACCAGATCGTCGTACTTGATCATTGCCGACGTCCAGCCGTCGCCGGCCCGCGCTGCTCGGCGCAGGGCCACGTCGGTATGACCGCCGATGTAGAACGGGACCGGCTTGGACGGTGCCGGACTCATCTGGAGACGTTCGAAGTCGAAGAACTCGCCGTGGTATTCGACCATGCCGCCGCCCAGGATCAGCTTGATGACGTCGATCATCTCGTCGACTCGTTTGCCGCGGCGTTTGTAGGGGGCGCCGCACCATTCGAATTCCTCTGGAGCCCACCCGATGCCGGCGCCGAGACCGAATCGATTTCCGGTCAGATTTGCTACCGAACCCACCTGGCGTGCCAACAACACCGGGTTGCGCGAGCCCAGCTTCAGCACCTGAGTGTAGAACTCGATCTTCGAGGTCACCGCACCCATGGCGGCCGCCGCGATCAATGGGTCGACCCACGGCGTGTTCTCGTCCCACATGCGCGAGCCGTCCGGGGTGTACGGGTAATCGGCCGCTTGCTTCTCCATGTAGAAGAGAGAATCGGGGAGAGCGATCGAGTCGAACCCGCATTCCTCGGCGGTTTGCGCGAGCGCGGGCAGTTCTTCCAGCGGCGTCATGGCCACGCCGACCGTGTACTTCATTGTTCGTCCTTACGTCGAGGGGCGATCGACACCGACCACCCACATGGAGAAGTACTGGGAGCCACCGCCATACGCGTGGCCGAATGCCTTACGCGCATCGGTCACCTGATGGTCGCCGGCCCGGTTCATGACCTGCATCGCGGATTCGGCGAAGCGGATCATCCCGGATGCGCCGATCGGATTGGACGAGAGCACGCCGCCGGATGCGTTGACCGGCAGCTTCCCGCCGATCTCGGTCTCACCGGATTCGGTGAGCTTCCAACCCTCGCCTTCGGGAGTGAACCCGAGATTCTCGAGCCACATCGGTTCGAACCACGAGAACGGCACGTAGATTTCGGCTGCGTCGATCTCTTCGAGCGGATTCGTGATGCCCGCATCGCGCCACAGCGCGGCGGCGGCGTCACGTCCGGCCTGCGGACTCACCTGATCACGGCCGGAGAAGGTGGTCGGCTCGGTGCGCATCGACGTCGCATGGATCCACGCCACGGACCGCCCCGACTTCTCCACCTGAGCGGCGGCCTGTTCGTTTCCGATCACGAGGGCGCACGCACCGTCCGACGACGGGCACGTCTCGTCGAAACGGATCGGGTCCCACAACATCTGCGATGCCTGCACCGACTCGAGGGTGATGTGCGGCTGCTGGAGATGAGCGTAGGGATTCTTGGTCCCGTTCAGACGGTCCTTGACCGCGACCATCGATCCGACGTGATCGGGTGCTCCCGAGCGTCTGATGTACGAACGCACATGCGGCGCGAAGTAGCCTCCGGCACCTGCTCCGACAGGCATGGTGAACGGCACCGGGGTGGAGAGAGCCCACATCGCATTCGACTCGGACTGCTTCTCCCACGACACCGTCAGCACGCGATCGTGCACACCCGACTTCACGAGGCTCGTCGCGACGACTGCGGTGGATCCACCCACCGAACCGGCGGTGTGAACCCGCAGCAGCGGTTTGCCGTTCGCTCCGAGGGCATCCGCCATCGCCAACTCCGGCATCATCGCGCCCTCGAAAAGATCGGGTGCCTTACCGATCACCACGGCATCGATATCGTCCCAACCGACTTCCGCATCGGCCATGGCGCGGTCGATGGCCTCTCGGACCAGACCTGACATCGACACGTCGTGGCGCTTGGCCACGTAATGTGTCTGGCCGGTGCCGAGGACCGCAGCAAGTTGCTTTCCCGAAGCCACCATCAGTTGCGTCCCTCCATCACGGCCACCAGGTTTTGTTGCAGTACCGCGCCGCCCGTCGCGTGCGCAAGCGTGCGCCCGGCGCTCCCGTCGAAGATGGCTCGCGCGGCATACCCGATTCTTTCGAGGCCGCCGGCGAACATCGGATTTCCGGTGAGCGGTCCACCCGACGGATTCACCGTCGTGCTGTCAGGGAGACCGATCGCTTCGCGAAGAATCAGTTCCTGGTGGGTGAACGGGGCGTGGAGTTCGGCGACACCGATCCCTCCGATGTCGCCACCGGTTGCCTTGCGGGCTGCGGCTGTGGTCGACGGGGAGACGGTGAGGTCGCGTGCCCCGAAGTTGGGCGAGTCGATGCGATGGTCGATTCCTGTGATCCAGGCGGGTCGGTCGCTGAGCTCACGTGCCCTGTCGCCGGACGCAAGGACAATGGCTGCTGCCCCGTCGGTGATGGGTGCGCAGTCGTGCTCGCGCAGCGGGTCGGCAATGTACGGGGAATCCAACAATGCTGCGACGCTCGCGTCTCCCGATATCTGCGCATTCGGATTCGAATGTGCGGCAGCCCTACTCCTCACGGCAACCTCGGCCATGTCCTCCGCGGTCCATTTCCCGGAATCCAAACCGAACCGCGCCTGGAGACCCGCAATGGACACCGAGTCGAGTCCGAGTGGCGCAACCAGATAAGGGTCCAACTGCATGGACAACACCTTGCGAAGGTTTCCGGCCGACGACTTACCGAAACCGTAGACAAGTGCCGTCTCCACCTCGCCGGTCATGATCTTGACCCAGGCTTCGTACAGTGCCCATGCCGCGTCCATCTCCACATGCGACTCGTTGATGGGCGGCACCGCACCGATCGCATCGACGGCGGAGATGAACGAGAACGCGCGGCCTGCCAAATAGTCGGACGATCCCGAACACCAGAAGTCGATGTCCGACTTCGTGATACCCAGCTGTTCATAGAGTTCGTGGAAGCACGGGACCAGCATCTCGACGCCGTTCGTCGTCCCCGTGGTCTCGCGGACGTGGGGCGCGTGCGCAAACCCGACGACTGCTATTTCTGTCATTGTCGCCTCACAGATGATGCTTGTAGGTGTCGTACTCCGCGTCGGGTTCTCCTGTCGGACGGAAGTACTCGATGTTCTGCAGGGTGTAGTCCCATTCCGATTCGGGCCGCCATTTCGCCTCGACGCGCATCCCCATCCGCACGTCGGCGGCATCGCACTCGAGGATCAGATGTAGAAACGGGATGTCGGCGCCGTCGAGCAGGATATAAGCAGCGACATACGGGGGCTTGATCTTCTGCCCCATGAACGGAACGTTCACGACGCAGAACGTCGTCACGATGCCCCTGTCCGACAGTTCGACCTGATCGCGGGTGGGAATTCCGTCCGTGGGGCTCGCTCCGCGTGGGGGGATGTACACCTTCCCGCCAGGACCGGTTCGTCCACCGATGAGCTTGCCTGCCGCGAGCCCGCGAAGGTAGTAACTCTCCTCCGCGGATGCGGAATGCATGTAGTCGAGGTCGACAGGGGTGACCAGCATAGACACCGCCTCGTCGGTCGACGGCGGATCTTGAGGGGCTGTCGACGACTCGCCCGGCTCGAAGAACTCGATGTCCTGGATCCGACCGGCGCGCTGCTCCGACCAATGTGCGCGCACCCGCATCCCAGTGCTCATCGCATCCGGTTCGGCGGCATCGACCACGTGCAGAAGCGAGGTGTCCGCTCCGTCCAGCTGGATCAGTGCCCATGCAAAAGGGTGGGTGAGTGGTTGCCCGGCAATCGGTTTGGGCATCCACGTCCAGCTCGTCACCGTCCCGACGTCTGACACGGGCGTGAAGTCGGTGAGAGGTTCCGCCGTGTTCGGGTCGTATTCGGGCGGCGGAACGTACACCCTGCCGTCGGATCCACGCGCGCCGACAACCGTGCCGTCACGCATGGCAGTCAGGAACGCCCCGATGGTGGGACCGACAGATCGGGTGTAATCGAATTGCAGGTTCAGCGGTGCGCTCAACGGCTTGTCTGTCACCGCGCTCTTTCCCAGGCTCACAACTTCGAGTAGAACAGGTTCTAGTGAATGTGGCAAGGGTCACGCCTTGCCCACTCTCGCAAAACTCGGAGGTGCGTGGTGAAGCTCGGATTGCAGTTGGGTTATTGGGGTGCAGGACCGCCGACCAATGTTCCGGAGTTGCTCGCCGCAGCAGAGGATGTCGGCTTCGATGCGATGTTCGCAGCAGAGTCCTGGGGATCGGATGCGTTCACGCCGCTGGCCTGGTGGGGGTCGCGCACGGAGCGCATGCGCCTGGGGACGTCGGTGGTTCAGCTGTCGGCGCGCAGCCCGACGAGCTGTGCGATGCACGCGCTCACTCTCGATCACGTCAGCGGTGGCCGTGCGATTCTCGGACTGGGCGTGTCCGGGCCGCAGGTGGTCGAAGGGTGGTATGGCCAACCCTTCGGGAAACCGTTGGCACGCACCCGCGAATACGTATCGATAGTGCGCAGCGTGCTTGCGAGGCAAGCGCCCGTCACCAACGACGGCCCGCACTACCCGCTGCCGTACGTGGGGGAGGGGGGAACGGAGTTGGGGAAACCACTCAAGCCCATCACGCATCCGCTGCGCTCGGACCTGCCGATCTGGTTGGGCGCGGAAGGGCCGAAGAATGTGGCGTTGACCGCCGAGATCGCGGACGGCTGGTTGGCCATCTACTACTCACCCAAGCTCGCACCCATGTACAACGAATGGCTCGACGAGGGCTTTGCCAGGCCGGGTGCACGTCGTACCCGCGAAGACTTCGAGATCGCCGCGACCTGTCAGGTGATCATCACCGACGACCGTCCGGGGACCGTCGCAGCCTTGAAGCCGACCACCGCGTTGTACGTCGGCGGCATGGGTGCACCGGAACTCAACTTCCATGCGCAGGTGTACACCCGCATGGGCTACGGCGACGCAGTCGAGGAGATCGGACGACTCTTCCGGTCGGGACGCAAGGACGAGGCGGCCGCCGCGGTTCCCGACGAGATGGTCACCGACACCATGATCATCGGTGACGTGGACGAGGTGCGCGCCGGCGTCGCACGCTGGGAAGCCGCCGGAGTGACCATGCTGCTGCTCTCGTGTCGGGACGCGGACCACGTTCGGCAACTTGCCGCCGCACTCCTCTAGCTGCCCCCCGCGCGAATGGGACATCCATCCGATCTGACGGGACGGATGTTCCATTCGTCCCGTCAGTGCATGAGGTAGACGCAGGGCCTGGGCCGCGAAACGGCCAACGCGTAGTGCGCTCGCAGATCCTCGATCACTCGTGCCGGATCGTCACGAACGGCACTGGGCAGAGTTGGTAGGACGATGATGCCGTGATTCTGCATACGGGTACGACGTTCGACAGTCCGCCGGTACTGCTTCGGTGCAAGGTGCCAGTCGAGTGAATCGATGTCCCACGCGAACGCGGCGTCGTCGATCCAGCCGTCGGGCATGGCAATGAAACGACCGTCGCGATCGGCGATCTTTCTGTTGAAGAGCATCGTGGGCAGTCCGCTCTTCTGCCACACCTCACGTGCCTGGATCTCGGCGACAGAATGCACGTTCGCGGCCACCTCGAGGAGCACCCGCCGCACGTGCGCAGCTCCACGCGGGCTGCCGGCATCGAGTTCACGCACCAGTTCGGCGACGGTGACGGCACCGCGCTGGACGACCTCGGCAATGAGCGCGCGAACCTCGTCGACGGTGGTGCTGCGCCGTGCTGCGTCGAGGAGAGCACGGGGGAGTGGAGCGCATTCGACCCCGCCCCGATTCTCCGGCTCGGGTAGCCGTGTCGTCCGTTCGACGAGTACGAATCCGGTGGACTGAACACGACGGTTGGCGTCGACCAGCACGTGTACGGCACCCGACCAGTTGCCGAAGCCATGACAGCGGAGTGCAGCGCGGCCGGTGACTACGGACCGGCGTCCCGAAAAGGCGAGTGCACCGCGGGCTCGGTGCTGATGCGACGGTGTGCTGTTCCGTAGAAGCACGACACCCGGCAACAATCGCTGCCACGGCCCGCCTCGCTCGCACCGGCGCGCAATCGTCGTGCGCGACATTCCCAGTCGTTCGAGGTGATTGCTGCGGACGACGCCATACTGCTCGAGCTGGCCGAGAATCTTCGAATCGTCCGCCCATGGTCCCCGTCTCATCGGGCGATGATGGCATCCCCTGCGTTCGTCGAACAGACCCTGTTCGGCTGCCTGTGGATAACTTCAGCGGGACGAATGGAACATCCGCCCCGTCAGATCGGATGGATGTCCCATTCGCGCAGAGAGCGGTGGAGCTATTTGCCTTGGAAGTGGGGGGTGCGTTTCTCTGCGAAGGCGCGGGGGCCTTCCTTGGCGTCCGCGCTCTTGAACACTTCGGTACCCAGGCGTGCGTCGATCTGGAAGGCTTCTTCTTCCGGCATGCCTTCGGTGGTGCGGATGGTTTCGAGGATGGCCTGGATCGCCAGAGGGCCGTTCGCGGCGATCAGTTCTGCCAGTTCGAGCGCCTTGTCCAGGGCCTTGCCGTCGGGAACCACGTGGCCGATGAGACCGATGTCCTTGGCTTCGGGCGCCAGGATGTGACGCCCGGTGAGCAGAATGTCTGCGGCTATGGTGTACGGAATCTGGCGAACCAGGCGCACCGCGGAACCGCCCAGCGGGAAGAGGCTCCACTTTGCCTCGGACACACCGAACTTCGAGCTCTCGCCGGCGACCCGGATGTCGGTACCCTGCAGAATCTCAGTACCCCCGGCAATCGCGGGCCCTTCGACTGCGGCGATGAGAGGTTTGGTGAGACGCCGACCTTTCAGGAGGGCCTCGATCTTCGACAGGTCCCAGCCGCCGCCGGAGAAGGAATCGCCGGGGTGCGCGGATGTCATCGCCTTGAGATCTGCGCCGGCGCAGAAGGCACCGCCCGCACCCGTCAGGATGGCGACGCGAATGTCGGGATCGGAGTCCACACGGTCCCATGCTTCGCGCATGATCGCCATCATTTCGCCGGACAAGGCGTTGCGCGCCTCGGGGCGGTTCATCGTGACGATGAGGACGTGCCCCCGTTTCTCCACGAGGCAGTGCGACGAATTTTCTGATATGTCCGAATTCTCGGCGGCGATGGTGGACACTGAGGCTCCCGTTGCGTCTGTGAGCTGGCTCTCAAATTGGGTCTTGCCATGAACGGTAACACGTTCTATTTTGTTGACGTGGCCTTAAATATCGCAGACTTCGTCGAGCACTCCATCGATCTGAATCCCGACCGCATCGCGCTTCGGGACTCCGACCGTGAAATGACCTACGCACAGCTGGAGGAGAGGGCGAACAGACTCGCCAACTACCTGCGGGATCGCGGTGTGCAGCCAGGCGACAAGGTCGGTATCTACTGCAGGAACACCATCGAGGCCATCGAGGCCATGGTGGCGGTCTTCAAGGCGCGCGCAGTGATGGTGAACGTCAACTATCGGTACGTCGAGAACGAGTTGCAGTACATCTTCGAAAACTCGGACATGTCGGCCGTCATCGTCGAGCGGCGGTACGCAGACAAGATTGCGGGCGTTGTGCCCAACACGCCGCTCGTCCACACGGTCGTCGTGGTGGAAGACGGCACCGATCTCGACTTCTCCGCCTTCGACGGCATCTCGTACGAGGAAGCCCTGTCCAAAGGTTCGCCGGAGCGCAACTTCGGTGAGCGCAGCGCCGACGACCTCTTCATGCTGTACACCGGCGGCACCACCGGGAAGCCGAAGGGCGTCATGTGGCGTCACGAGGACTGGTGGCGCGTCCTGGGCGGTGGCACGAACTTCGTTACCGGCGAGCTCGTCGCAGACGAATGGGACCTGGCGAAGCTCGGTGCAGACAACCCGGCCATGGTGCGTTTCCCGATCCCGCCGATGATTCACGGCGGTGCGCAGTCGGCCGTGTTCCACAGCCTTTTCGGCGGAGGAACCCTGGTCATGCACCCCGAGTTCGACGCCCACGAGGTGTGGCAGGTCATCGACCACCACAAGGTCAACCTGATCTTCATCACCGGTGACGCCATGGCGCGGCCGATGCTCGATGCCCTCGTGGAAGGTAACCCGAAGACCGGTGAGCCTTATGACCTTTCGTCCCTCTACGTGATGGCGAGCAGTGCCGCCCTTTTCTCACCCGCGTTGAAGGAACAGTTCCTCGACCTGCTCCCGAATCGATTGATCACCGACTCGATCGGGTCATCGGAAACCGGCTTCGGCGGCCTGAGCACCGTCACGAAGGGTTTCGCGCATACCGGCGGTCCGCGCGTGAAGATCGATGCGTCCACAGTCGTTCTCGACGACGAGGGCAACCAGGTGGAGCCCGGGTCGGGCAAGGTCGGCATGCTCGCCCGCAGCGGCAACATCCCGCTCGGTTACTACAAAGACGAAAAGAAGACCGCTGAGACATTCAAGGTCATCGGCGGCGTTCGCTACTCCATCCCCGGCGATTACGCGACCGTGGAGGAAGACGGCACGGTCACGATGCTCGGGCGCGGTTCGGTGTCGATCAACAGTGGTGGCGAGAAGATCTACCCGGAAGAAGTAGAGGGTGCCATCAAGTCGCATCCCGATGTGTTCGACGTTCTCGTCGTCGGCGTACCGGATGAGCGATTCGGTCAGAGCGTCGCCGCAGTCATCGCGCCGCGTGGTTCGGCACGTCCGACCGTCGAGGACATTGCCGAGGCTGCCCGTAAGGAGATCGCGAGCTACAAACTGCCGCGCAGTATTTGGTTCGTGGACGAGATCAAGCGCTCGCCCGCCGGCAAGCCGGACTACCGTTGGGCTCAGGAACTCACGCAGACGCGTGCGGCCGACGATTCGGGAAAGTCGGGGGCAAGCCGGGCCAAGGGCGCATGATGCGCACCGGGCTCAGCGACAAGTTCGGGGTCGAGTACCCGATCTTTGCGTTCACTCCCTCCGAGCACGTAGCGGCCGCCGTCAGCCGGGCGGGTGGTCTCGGCGTGCTGGGTTGCGTGCGATTCAACGATCCGGAGGAGCTAGAAGCTGCTCTGAACTGGATGGACGAGAACACCGACGGTAAGCCGTACGGGGTGGACATCGTGATGCCCGCGAAGGTTCCGACCGAGGGCGCACCGACGGATCTCGAGTCGTTGATTCCGGCCGAGCACCGAGCCTTCGTCGATCGCACTCTGTCGGAACTCGGTGTCCCACCGTTGGACACCGGTATCGAGCACGCAACCGGAGTTCTCGGTTGGCTGCATTCGGTGGCGCGATCACACGTGGACGTCGCCTTGAACCACCGCATCGCGCTGATTGCCAATGCGCTCGGTTCGCCGCCCAAGGATGTGATCGATCAGGCACACGACAAGGGTGTGCCGGTGGCCGCATTGGCCGGCGCAGTGGAGCATGCCAGGCGCCACGTCGCCAACGGTGTGGACGTCGTGATCGCACAGGGTTACGAAGCAGGCGGTCATACCGGTGAGATCGCGTCGATGGTCCTCGTACCGGAAATCGTGGACGCGGTGGGGGATTCGGCTGGTGTACTCGCTGCGGGGGGCGTCGGAAGTGGACGCCAGATTGCTGCTGCACTCGCTCTCGGTGCGTCCGGAGTGTGGATGGGCTCGTATTGGCTGACGGCTGCCGAGTACAAACTCGGTAGTGCCTCCGGTGAAGGTCCGTCGACAATCCAGCGGGCGCTGTTGTCGGCGACCTCGTCGGATACGGTGCGGACTCGGATCTTTTCGGGCAAGCCCGCACGACTGCTGAAGACGAAATGGACCGACGCGTGGGACAAGCCCGAAGCGCCGGACCCGCTGCCGATGCCGTTGCAGAATCTCCTCGTCAGTGATGCTCATCAGCGCATCGTGGCATCGGAGAATCCGGACGTGGTCGCGATGCCGGTGGGCCAGATAGTGGGCCGTATGAACGAGATCAGGCCGGTAGCGGATCTGATGGCAGACCTGGTGAACGGTTACGACGCTTCGCTGAACCGATTGAACTCACTGTCCTGAATAGACCGTAGGAGCTTGCCGTGCCCGGATACGATCCGTTCGATTCCGAGTTCCTGGCCGATCCCTATCCGGTGTACCGGCACCTACGGGAAAACGATCCCGTGCATCGCTACACCGGCAATGAAGTGCCGCCGTTCTGGGCGTTGTCGCGGTTCGACCATGTGTGGGACGCAGTGCGTGACACCGAGACGTTCTCGTCCGCCCAGGGGCTGACGTTCGTGCCCGACGAGATCGGGAAGCTCGGGCTGGCCCCGACGATCGTGATGCTCGATCCTCCACGCCACGGCCAGCTCCGGGGGCTCATCGGTAAGGGTTTCACTCCGCGTCGGATCACAGCACTCGAGGACACGGTCCGACGGTTCGTGAATCAGCGACTCGATCTGTTGGAGGAGAAGAAACGGGCCGGCGAGGAGATCGATCTGCATCGTGATTTCTCTTCCCCGATTCCGACGTTCACTCTTGCCGAACTGCTGGGTGTGCCCGAATCCGACCGGTGGCGATTCGACCCCTGGGTGGAGGCGCTGACTGCGTTGCAGAACAGCGGCTTCGATGTGGCACGAATGTCGGCACCCGATGCGGTGGCGGAAATGTTCGGTTACTTTTCGGATCTCATCACGAAGCGGCGCGCGGACCCGACCGACGATTTGATCGGCACTCTCGTTCGTGTCGAATCCGAAGGCGAGCTCCTCACGGACTGGGAGATTCTGGGATTCTGTTTCGTGATGGTCGCCGGCGGAAACGACACAACGGGCAACCTCATCACTCACACGGTCATGGTCCTCGACGGCGACCACGCACAACGTGAACAGATGCTCGCCGAGCCGGATCTCGTTCCGACGGCGCTCATGGAGGTACTGCGTCTCGAAGGTTCGGTGCAGGGTCTCGCACGTACCGTCACCCGTGATGTCGAGATCGACGGCGTCGCCATCCCCGAGGGGGACAAGGTCATGATGCTGTACGGCTCGGCGAATCGCGACGACCGTGAATTCGGTGAAACAGCAGAACAACTCGACATCACTCGGAAGATCTCCCGTCACCTCGGGTTTTCGAGCGGCCCCCACTTCTGTATCGGATCGCACCTGGCGAAGTTGCAATCACGCGTGGCGATCGAGGAACTGTATCGTCGCTTTCCCACAGTTGGTGTGGATGTCGACCGGGGTGAACGCATCCGATCGTCGTTCACGCGCGGATGGGTCAACCTGCCGGCCGTCCTGTGATCACGATCTGAGGGGCGCAGCCTCCAGCGGACGAAACTCCCTCTCCCCGCGATCACACACCCATACCGGGTCCGAACAGTCCACACCTTGCGCGCTCAATGTTCGGGTGACGATCTTGAACGTAGCGGTGCGCGGTAACTCGGCGGCGATGCGAATCACCGTGGGTCGCTGCTTCGGCCCCAAGTCCGGCTGCCCGCTGAGGAAGCGAGCGAATCCGGCCGGATCGAAATCGGCGGCAGAGCGTTCACCCGACATCACGACGGCTGCCATGACACGGTCGCCGACATCTTCGTCCGGAATCCCGTACACCGAAACCTGGGCGAAGTCGGGGTACCGCAGAAGGATGTGTTCGATCGGCGCCGTACCGAGGTTCTCGCCGTCCACCCGCAACCAGCCCGAACTGCGACCTGCGAAGTACACGAATCCGTCGGCGTCGCAGAATGCGAGGTCGCCACTCCAGTACATGCCGCCGCGCATACGCTCCGCATCGGCTTCCGCATCACCGTAGTACCCCGCGAACGCGCCAGGTCCCGTGACGTTGACCAGCTCGCCGGTCGCTTCGTCGGCGTTGGTGATGCGTCCGGCGGAGTCGAACTCCGCGACGGGACACACTTCGCCTGTCTGCGGGTTCAGCACACGCACCGACTCTGGTAGTGCCCCCAACGAGTCCACCGGCTTTCCCGGAGTCGACGAAATCGCGATGCCGCCTTCGCTGGACCCGAAGGCCTCCACGACCCGTGTGTCGAATCTGCGGGAGAACTCGGTGACCACCTTCGCCGAACCCTCGTTGCCGTACATGATCCGCAGGGGGTTGTCTGCATCGTCGGGCCTTTCCGGTGTGGCAAGCACATATGACAACGGCTTGCCCACGTAGTTCGCATACGTGACCCCGTACTTGCGAACGTCCGACAGGAATTCGGAGGCGGAGAACTTTCGCCGCAACGCGATCGAGCTGCCCGCCGACAGCGCCACACCCCATCCGGCCATCATCGCGTTGGAGTGGAACATCGGCATGGACAGGTAGACGACATCGTCCGGTGTCAGACCGAACCGTTGGGCCAACATCGCGCCAGGAGCTGCGATCTTCTCGTGGGTACACCGAACAGCTTTCGGGTTCCCGCTGGTACCGGAAGTGAAGATGAGCATCAGCAGCTCGTCCGGACTCGGGGTTGCGGCGGTCAGTCGTTGCGGGTCGTGCTGCGCGAGAACCTGTTGCCACTCGCCGGAGTCGACGTCGATCACCCGGACTGCGGTGTCGACCTGATCGAGCAGATCGCCGCACCGACCCTCCGTGAGCACGACCTGGCAGTTCGCCAACGCGATGTCCCGGGCCAATGCGTCGCCACGCCGCGTGGTATTGAGACCGACGATCACCGAACCCGACAGTGCGGCTGCGCCTGCGAGCAACGAGAATTCGGGAACGTTGTCCATGAGCACACCGAAATGCCGCGGTGTAGACGGGTCGAGAAGTGAATTCAACGCGGCCGCCCGTCGGCGGCTTGCCTGCACGTGCTGAGCCCAGGAGATCGCTTGGTCCTCGAAGTGCAGACCCTGCTCGTGGTTGTCGCGTAGGGAGAGCAGGAGTTCGGTGACTGTGGTCGGCATGTCGATCCGGTCAGGCCGGGACGGATGCGAGTGTCGCGCCGAGACGCCGGAGCTGGTGGGTTGTCGACCCGAAACCGAACTCGTGTGCCTTGGCCGCGAGGAAATAGCGGTGCACCGGGTGGTCCTCGTCCAGCCCGACACCACCGTGCACGTGGACCATGGTGTGCGCCACGCGATGCCCTGCGTCCGACGCCCAGAACTTGGCGGTCTGGATGCTGCCCTCGGACACCCGGTGCTCGCTCAATTGCCAGGCTGCTTGCCACAATGTCAGACGGACACCTTTGACGTCGATGTAGGCGTCCGCCAGCCGTTGTGCGACTGCTTGGAACGAACCGATGGGCCGACCGAACTGCACACGTTCACGGGCGTACTCGGCGGTGAGTTCGAGTGCACGGCTGAGCACTCCGTACTGGAAGGCGCACGAGCCGAGTGTGCCGTGGTCGAGAATCCATTGCACGATATCGGCGCCCTGCTCGGCGCGGCCCAGCATGCGATCGGCACCGAGACGGACTTCGTTCAACCCGACTTCGCCGACACTGGCGAAGTCGACGGTGTGCTGCCGTGTGACGGTGACCCCTTCGTCTTGTGGGCGGACCAGGAAGACTGCGACGCCGCCCGACGTGGCGGCGGGAACGAGAATCAGGTCGGCGGTCGGAGCCGCGTCCACGACGATTTTGGTACCGCTCAGGGTCCAGTCATCACCCACGGTGCGGGCAGTAGTGACCGGAGAAGCCGGGTCTGTGCATGCTTCCTCGTCGAGTGCCACAGTCAGGATCTTCTCGCCGTTCGCCGCTGCCGTCCCCCACTCGGAGATCTGCTGTGCGGTACCGAATTCAGCGAGCGCACCCGCCGCCATGACGACGGAGGAAAGGTAGGGGACGGGCGCAACTGCGCGTCCGAGTTCGACGAGTATCGAGCACTGCTCCAGCACACCGAAACCGTCACCCCCGACAGCTTCCGGAAGGGCAGCGCTCAACACGTCCGACGACGCGAGCGACGTCCACAGTCGGTCGTCGAACCTGTCCTCGGTGGCATCGAGTTCGCGGAGCCGTTCGTTGGTGACGAGGTCGTCGAGGATGGCACGGGTGAGGCCGGCCAGATCTTGTTGGGCTTCGGTGAGTGTGAAATCCATGTCTGTGTCGTCTCCTCGGTCATCTCTTGGCCGGCGGCAGGCCGAGTGCTGTCATGCCGATGATGTCGCGCTGTACCTCGTTGGTGCCGCCGCCGAAGGTCAGAATGAGCGCAGAGCGGTGCATGCGTTCGATGCGCCCACGCAGTAATGCGCCGTGCGATCCCTGACGAAGAGTTGCTGCGGGCCCGAGGGTTTCCATCAGGAGTCGGTACGCCTCGGTCGCGAACTCGGTACCGAACACCTTGTTCGCCGACGCAGCCTCGGGGCCCGGTGTTTCGGTGGAGTTGGCGATCTCCCAGTTCATGAGTTTCAGGTACTCGGCTTTGGCGTGGACTCGCGCCAGGTTGATCTGAACCCATTCCTGGTCGATCACACGCCGTCCGTCGGGCAGTTTGGTGTTCTGCGCCCACTCCCTGACCTCGCGCTGTGCGGTCAGGATCGGACCGGCCGAGGTCAACGCCACTCGCTCGTGATTGAGCTGGTTGGTGATGAGCGCCCAACCCCCGTGTTCCGGCCCGACGAGAGCGGATGTCGGTACCCGGACATCCTGGTAGTAGGTGGCGCTCGTATCCGGGCCGGCCATGGTGTGCACCGGGGTGTACGAGAATCCCTCGGCCGTGGTGGGGACGATCAGCATGCTGATTCCCTTGTGCTTCTTGGCTTCGGGATCGGTCCGGCAGGCGAGCCACACGTAATCCGCGTAGGCGATGAGGCTCGTCCACATCTTCTGCCCGTTGATCACATACTCGTCGCCGTCCTTGACGGCAGTGGTGCGTAGCGACGCCAGGTCGGTGCCCGCCTCGGGTTCGGAGTAGCCGATCGAGAAGTGAAGCTCACCGGCGGAGATCTTCGGAAGGAAGAACGACTTCTGCTCGTCGGTGCCGAAGTGCATGATCGTCGGCGCGACGGAGTTGATGGTCAGGAACGGCACCGGTGCGCCCGCGATGGCGGCCTCGTCGGTGAATATCAGTTGCTCCATGGCGGAGCGTTGTTGCCCGCCGAACTCCGTGGGCCACCCGAGAGTCAACCAGCCGTCCTTGCCCATCTGGGCAACCACGTCCCGGTACACCGTGCCCGAACCGTATTCGCCGGTGGTGGCAGCAAGCGCCTCGCGCCGCTCCGGAGTCAGCAGTTGTTCGAAGTAGGCCTGCAGCTCCTTACGTAGCTCTTGCTGCTCCGGCGTATAGGTGATGTGCACGAAAAAGCACCTCTTCGGTCGGTGGTGCCCGAATCATTGCACAGGACTGGAACAGGTTCTAGTGTTGTGGCAGGAATGGTGTGCATCACAGCCCGATCGCACCCGTCCGCTCCTCTTGAATACAACGCGAAGTGAGGTAAGTCGATGGAGGTCAAGGTTGATCTCGATATGTGCGAGGCGAACGGAGTGTGCGTCGGTATCGCCCCCGATATCTTCGACCTGGATGACGACGAGGTGTTGCACATCGCGACCGGTGTAGTTCCGGCGGATCGTGAAGCCGACGTGCGATCTGCAATCTCGCAGTGCCCGCGCGCGGCGTTGTCCGAGCATCCGTGACGAGTCCACTCACCTCATTGCTCAATTCTGTAACACGTTCTACTGTTGCGGCGTCTGAGGAGAAGGCAGGAGAACGTTATTCATGAATGCAGAGAACAACCGGACTGCGGCGAACACTCGCGACGTCGGACTCGAGGGCAAGGTTGCCGTCGTTACCGGCGCAGGTTCCGGCCTGGGTAAGTACGAGGCGCTCGAACTCGCGCGAGCAGGCGCCTCCGTCGTCGTCAACGATCTTTCGGCGAACGACACCGCGCTGGCAACGCTCGACGAACTGCGTGCTTTGGGTGTCGGTGCGGAGTTCGTCGCCGGAGACATCGGCGAGCGAGCCACTGCGGATGCGCTGCTCGACACTGCCGTGAAGAAGTTCGGCAGCCTCGACATCGTCGTCAACAATGCGGGCATCACCCGCGACCGCATGCTGTTCAACATGTCGGACGACGATTGGGATCTGGTTCTCAAAGTCCACTTGCGTGGGCACTTCCTGCTGTGCCGTAATGCCGCGTCGTACTGGCGCGCGAAGTCGAAGGAAGCCGGCCAGCCGGTGTACGGCAGGCTCGTGAACACCTCGTCCGAAGCCGGTCTCCTGGGGCCTGAAGGGCAGGCCAACTACGGTGCGGCGAAGGCCGGCATCACCTCGTTGACTCTGTCTGCAGCTCGGGGGCTGTCGCGGTACGGCGTACGCGCCAACGCGATCTGCCCGCGTGCGCGCACGTCGATGACCGAGAACGTATTCGGGGAAGCGCCGGCGGAGGGCATCGACCCGCTGTCACCCGACCATGTCGCAGCCCTTGTTTCCTACCTCGCGTCGCCCGCGGCGCAGTCCGTGAACGGTCAGGTGTTCGTGGTCTACGGGCCGATGGTGGCGCTCATGGCGGCCCCGGTCGTGGAGCAGCGCTTCGATTCCACGGAAGGGCAGTGGTCTGCCAAGGCGCTGGCTGCGGAGTTGGGTGACTACTTCGACGATCGCGATCCGGCGCGGATGTTCTCGGCATCTGCAGCGCTCACATCACTGGGCTGAGTTACCTGACTGCTTTCGGTATTCGGGCCACGCGCTAAGATTTCTCGGTCGTTCGATGCGACCCCGTCGTAGTTGCTTGGTACAAATACGGGGGTCTTCGCTGCGGCCGGTTCCCATTTCGGGATCCGGCCGTGCGGCGTAGATGGGGTCCGTGGAAGTAGATCACGTTCTAGTTTCAGCGTGAGCGGGGAGGATGAAGAAGTCGGGGGTGGTGTCGACCCAGATGCTGCCGAGCAGCTCTGGGTCAGTCGTGCCCGGGCCCGTCGGCGGAGGCGTCGGCGGTCACGCTTGCGGAGCTGAAATGCATTCGCAGCCAGTGTGTTTCGTCGTGCCCTGTATGTCCTTTCTGTTGTTGTGATCGCAGCCTCGGTCGGGTGGATTCAAGTGCCCGAAAAGCTGGATTGTGCGAGTCGTTGCGGGTACTGTTTGCCCGGAACTTGCAGTGATGTGGACCACCTTTGACAGGTGAACATGTTCTAATTAATATGACCCGAGTCACAGGCCGTTCTGGGGGACTGGACATGAAATTTCGGACGGCTCTGTGCCTGAGCGTGAATGAGGAGGATGGATGGTAGACCTCCTCGAGGTGCCGTTGCGTGCCGTAGGTGGATTCTTCTCGATGTCGGGAGAGACACTGCGCGCAGTGTTCTCCCGGCCGTTTCAGCGCCGCGAATTCGTAGATCAAGCCTGGTTCGTTGCGCGGGTGTCGATGTTGCCCACCGTGCTGGTGGCGATCCCCTTCACCGTCCTGGTGAGCTTCACGATCAATATTCTTCTTCGCGAGATCGGTGCTGCAGACCTCAGCGGTGCCGGCGCGGCGCTCGGCACCGTCACCCAGGTCGGACCGATCGTCACGGTGCTCATCGTTGCCGGTGCCGGTGCGACCGCGATCTGCGCAGACCTCTCCGCGCGAACCATTCGCGAGGAGATCGACGCAATGCGAGTGCTGGGTATCGACCCCATCCATCGGCTCGTCGTTCCTCGCGTCCTCGCGTCGACTTTCGTCGCTCTGCTGCTCAACGGTCTGGTCTGCACGATCGGCATCTTCGGCGGCTTCATGTTCTCCGTGTTCGTTCAGGATGTGAATCCCGGCGCCTTCGTCAACGGAATCACTCTCCTCACCGGATTCGGCGAGCTGATGCTCTCGGAGATCAAAGCCGGCCTGTTCGGAATGATCGCGGGCCTCGTCGCTGCGTATCTGGGATTGAATGTTCGTGGCGGAGCGAAGAGCGTCGGCGACGCCGTCAACCAGACCGTGGTTTTTGCATTCATGGCCCTCTTCGTGGTCAACGTTCTCGTCACAGCTGTCGGCATCAAGCTGACCGGAGGGTGATCGACATGGTGGTGAACACGTGGCACTAGCAGCTGCCGGACGCTTTCCGCGCACGCGACGACGCTTCAACAACGCGTCACGGTCGGTCGACCGTGTCGGCGAACAGGCATTGTTCTTCGCACGGGCAATCGGGCATGCGCCACGCGCGTTGATGCACTACCCGCGCGAGACCCTGCGTCTGATCGCGGAGATCAGCATGGGTACCGGTGCGCTCGCCGTCATCGGCGGCACCGTCGTCATCGTCGGATTCCTGACGCTGTTCACCGGCGGCACCATCGCCGTTCAGGGATACAGCTCGTTGGGAAACATCGGTGTCGAGGCCCTCACCGGATTCTTCGCAGCCTTCATCAACGTGCGCATCGCGGCACCCGTCATCGCGGGTATCGGGCTGGCCGCCACCATCGGCGCAGGCTCCACCGCCCAGCTGGGCGCGATGCGAGTGTCGGAGGAGATCGACGCACTCGAGGTGATGGCTGTTCCGTCTGTTCCGTACCTCGTGAGCACCCGCGTCATGGCCGGGATGATTGCCATCATTCCGCTGTACTCGCTGGCCGTGATCGCTTCGTTCATTGCGAGTCGGTTCGCCACTGTCGTCCTCTACAACCAGTCGGGTGGTGTGTACGACCACTATTTCTCGACGTTCTTGATACCCACGGACATATTGTGGTCGTTTGCGCAGGCCATAGTCATGGCGATAGCGATCATGCTGATCCACACCTACTACGGCTTCACCGCTTCCGGCGGTCCGGTCGGCGTCGGTGTCGCGGTCGGCAACGCGGTGCGCTCTTCCCTGATCGCTGTCGTCACCGTCACCCTGCTCATTTCCCTCGCCGTGTACGGCGGGGCCGGCAGCTTCAACCTTTCGGGATAGGGGCGCGGAGATGACCGATTCGAGTTGGAAGAAAAAGCTGGCCGCACTCGTCCTCGTGGGCAGTCTCGTTGCGCTGGTCGCGGTATCACTGATCATGTTCTCGGGCGGATTCACCAAGTCCGTCCCCGTCACCGTGACGGCTGATCGGGCCGGACTCGTGATGGAACCCGACGCCGACGTGAAACTTCTCGGCGTCGACGTGGGCAAAGTCGGCTCCATCGAACACAGCGAGTCGGGTGCGGTGCTGAATCTCGAGATGAAGCCCGACATGATGTCGTTGATTCCCGCGAACTCACCCGTCGAGATCAAGTCGAAGACGGTGTTCGGTGCAAAGTACGTCAGCTTTCTGATGCCGGAGAATCCGTCGGCCCAGCACCTCACGGCCGGCGCAACCATCGGGTCGAACAGTGTCACGGTGGAGTTCAATACGCTGTTCGAGCACCTGTCCAATGTCCTCGCGCAGATTCAGCCAGAGAAGCTCAACGCCACTCTCGGTGCCGTTTCTTCAGCATTGCGTGGCCGTGGCGAGGAACTGGGCCAGCTTCTCGAACAGGGCGAGCAGTACCTGGGCAAGATGAATCCCAGCCTCGAACAGTTGCAAACCGATCTCGCCAAGGCGGCACAGGTCACCAACCTGTACGCGGACACAGCTCCGGACCTGTTGCGGACCGTCGACAATGCCACTGCGATCGGTGGAACCGTCGTCGACGAGCAGGAGAACCTGAACAATGTGCTGCTCAACGTGATCGGCCTCGCGAACAACGCCAACAGCGTGGTGACCGAGAACGAGGCGAACCTGGTAACCGCGCTCGATCTGCTCGAACCCACGACGGGCCTGCTCGCCGAATACTCGCCGATGTTCACCTGCTTCATCCAGGGGTTGAACAAGGTTCGCCCCATTGGTGAGGCGATCTTCGGTGGTATGCAAGAAGGCATCGCGTTGAACGCCAGCTTCATGTACGGCATGGAGCCGTACACGTATCCGGAGGATCTGCCGAAGGTGAATGCTACTGGTGGTCCAGGTTGCCATGGCCTACCGAATCCAGACCCCAACGTGCACGCCGACTTCGTTGTCACCGATCAGGCCAACGTGCCGTTCGTGCCATCGACCAAGACGGAACTGCAAGTGCCCAAGATCTTCCAGCTCCTCTTTGCCGGCGTCTACCCGGAGCAGGGGGAATAGCCGATGAGAAGTGTGTCGATCAAACTTCTGATCTTCGCCACGGTGATGGCAATGATCTTCGCTGGGCTCGCATTGGTCTTCAGTCAGTACCGGTTTGCGTCGTCCAACGACTATCACGCAACGTTCACCAGCGTGTCCGGTCTGGCACCCGGCGACAAGGTGCGGATTGCGGGCGTCCCGGTCGGTGCGGTCGAGAGCGTGGAGATCAACGACGACAACCTTGCTGCCGTCGATTTCACCGTCGATACCAAACACACCCTTTACGAGGGAACGAAGGCCACGGTCCGCTACCAGAATCTCGTCGGCGACCGATATCTGGAGCTGTTCGACGGAGCCGGTTCCATCACGCCGTTGCAGGATGGAGGTTCGCTTCCGGTCGAGAACACCTCGCCTGCACTCGATCTTGACCTGCTGCTCGGCTCGTTCAAACCGTTGCTCAAGTCGCTGAACCCGGCGCAGGTGAACAAGCTGTCCGAGGCGCTAGTTCAGGTCTTCCAAGGACAGGGAGGCACTCTGGTCTCGTTGCTCGGCAGCACAAGCTCTTTCACGAACACTCTGGCGGACCGGGACCAGTTGATCGGCGACGTGATCAACAACCTCAACGATGTGCTCGGCACGATCAACGACCGAGGTGATCAGTTCCGATCGACCCTGGATCAGCTGCAGCAGTTGATCAGTGGGCTCGCGCAGGACAGTGGTCCCATCGGCGCGGCGATTCCCAAGATGGCCACCGCCACCGGTGATCTCGCACAGCTGTTGCAGGGAGCTCGGCCACCGCTGCAGAGCACCATCGCGGAGGCCAACCGTGTCGCGACACAGCTCAACATGGGTGAGGACGACATCAACGCGGTCTTGGAGCGGTTGCCGGAGGCGTACCGGAAGCTGATTCGCGTCGGATCCTACGGAAGCTTCTTCCAGATGTACGTCTGCAGCACCTCCTTCAAGTTCGCAGCGCCCGACGGGCAGGAAATGGTGATCAACCTGCCAGGTAACCAGGAAACGGGAAGGTGTGCGCCAGAATGAAAGCAGAACGCAATCCCGTACAGATCGGCATCATCGGAGTCGCGATTTCGGCCATGATCGTCATCGCGACCCTGCAATACGACCAGCTTCAGTTCATTTCCGGCGGGACCACCTACCACGCAGAGTTCGCCGATGCCGGCGGGCTGGCCGTGGGTGACAACGTCATGATGGCTGGTGTCGAGGTCGGCACGGTGTCCGAGATCGAACTCGAGGGAAACCATGTTCTCGTCACGTTCTCGATCGAGGACGGAATCGTGGTCGGCGACGCAACCGAGGCGAACATCAAGACCGAGACGGTGCTGGGCAAGAAGGCCTTGCAGGTCGATCCGCTGGGGTACGAGACCATGGATGTCGGCAGCACCATTCCGTTGGAGCGCACCAATTCTCCGTACTCGCTCAACGAGGCGTTGGGTGATCTGACCACCACCGTGTCCGAGCTGGATACGGATCAGTTGAACGAGGCGTTCAATGCGATGGCCGGCGCGTTGGAAAACACGCCCCCGGAACTGCGGACCGCGCTCGAGGGGATGACCCGCTTGTCGCAGAGCATCAACTCGCGGGACGAGAGCCTGCGGGAACTGTTGGAGCGCGCCGAAAGCGTGACCGGGATTCTGGCGGAGCGCAGCGGGCAGATCAATTCGTTGATAGTGGACGGCAACAAGCTGTTCGGTGAGCTCGAGCGGCGCAGCCGAGCCATCAGCCAGTTGATCGTGAACGTGTCCGCGGTGTCACGCGAGTTGACTGGGTTGGTTCAGGACAACCAGGAGCAGATGAAGCCGACGCTCGACCAGTTGAACCATGTGGTGGGCATACTTCAGAAGAACAAGGACAACCTAGCCGAGGCGTTGGACGGGCTGGCTCCCTACGCGACGTCGTTGGGCGAGGCGGTCGGCAGTGGGCCCTTCTTCATGGCGTATCTGCCGAACATCGGTGTCAGCAAGTACCTCCAAACTCTTTCCGACGCGGTGACGTGGCCGGAACATGTGCCCGAGGACTTGCAGGAGTTTCTCAACCCACCACCGTCCGTGGAGTTTAAGGATCCGAACCGATGACAGGGACCAGCGTGATAACGCGTAAGAAGTGGCTCGTCCCGCTCGGGATCGCCGTGTTGATCGTCGTGATCGTGGGTGCGGCAGCGGTGTATTTTCTGCCAGGGCTGGGCAAGAACAAGATCGTCGCGTACTTTCCGGCCACCACCGGTTTGTACGAGGGTGACGACGTGCGGGTGCTCGGAGTGCCGGTCGGAGAGATCTCCACGATCGATCCCGGCGACGAATTCACGAAGGTCACCATGTACGTGGACTCGTCGATGGCGATTCCCGCCGACGCGAAGGCTGTGATCGTCGCGCCGAGTCTGGTATCCGGCCGGTTCATTCAGCTCACGCCCGTGTACGAGGGCGGCGACAAGCTGGGAGATGGTGGACAGATCCCCATCGAACGAACGGCAATCCCCGTCGAATGGGACGAGATCAAGAGCGAGCTGAACAAGCTGTCCGAGGCATTGGGCCCCAAGGGTGCCGACCCGCAGGGCTCACTGGGCAACTTTATCGACGTGGCTGCGGACAACCTCGATGGCAACGGCCAGAGTATCCGCGATACGTTGCGGGAGCTCTCGGACACCATGCGCACTCTGTCGGACGGACGCACGGACCTGTTCGGAACAATCCGTAACCTGCAGACGTTCGTGTCGGCGCTGTCGTCGAGCAATCAGCAGATCGTCCAATTCGAGGGTCGTCTCGCCTCGGTGTCGTCGGTGTTGGCCGACAGCTCCGACGAATTGGGACGGGCGTTGTCGGACTTGGATGTCGCACTCGGAGACGTTCATCGGTTCGTGACCGAAAACCGGGCCGCGCTCACGGAGCAGGTCGGTCGGCTCGCGGACGCCACCCAGGTTCTGGTCGAGAAGCGCCCCGAAATCGAAAGGGTTATGCACGTAGCGCCCACGGCATTGTCGAACTTCAACAACATCTACAAGCCCGCGCAAGGATCCTTGGTCGGGTCCGTGGCATTCCCCAACTTCGGAAACCCGGTGCAATTCATGTGCGGTGCTATCGAGAGTCTCGAAGCCAACGAATCCCAGCGCAGCGCGGACCTGTGCGCTCAGTACCTGGGTCCGGTCCTCAATTCATTGACCAACAACTATCTTCCGATCCTGACGAATCCTGCTACGGGGCTCAACGCGTTCCCCGATCAGATCCAGTACAGCCCACCGAGCTTGGAGGGACAGGTGCCCGAGCGCACCTCCAACATGCCTGAGGTGGCTCCGCTCGAGCTGGCTCCGATCGTCGGTATACCCGATGGGTTGGCCGGATTGCTGCAGCCCGGAGGTGGACGATGACGACACGGCATGATCGCGTTCGTAGGGGCGCAGCCGCAGTCGCGGTGGCGACCGCGTTGACCATGACACTGAGCGGATGCGAGTGGGAGGGCCTCAACTCTCTGCCGTTGCCCGGTACTCAGGGCCAGGGCGAAGATGCCTACACCGTGAAAATCGAGATGCCCAATGTGACGACGCTGTCGGAGAATTCACCGGTGCGTGTCAACGACGTCACCGTGGGCACGGTCACCGATATCGACGTCGAGAACTGGCATGCGCTGGTCACGGTGTCGATCAACCCCGACGTGGAGCTGCCCGCCAATGCCACAGCCAAGATCGGGCAAACCAGCCTCCTCGGCTCTCAACACCTCGAGCTTGCACCGCCCGCGGACACCAGTCCTGAAGGTGTGCTTGCGGACGGAGACACGATTCCGCTCGAGCGCGCCGGTGCATACCCGACGACCGAGCAGACCCTGTCATCTTTGTCGGTGGTGTTGAACGGCGGCGGCATCGCGCAGATTCAGGACATCACGCGCGAACTCAACGACGCTCTCGAAGGAAGGGAGGGGTCGATTCGGAATCTGCTGCCCAGGCTCGACGAGTTGGTGACGAGTCTCGACGAGCAGCGCCACGACATCGTGAATGCGATGGAAGGAATCGACCGGCTTGCCGTCACGGTGAATGCTCAACGGGATGTCCTCACCGAGGCGCTCGACAGCATTCCGCCGGCCTTGGAGGTGTTGGTGGGGCAACGCCAGAACCTGACGAATGCCCTCGTCTCGCTGGGAAATCTCAGTGATACCGCAACCCGGGTGATCGATCAGAGCGGTGAAGATCTGAAGGCGAACCTTCGGAATCTGGCGCCTGTGCTCCGTGAGCTCGCCGATTCGGGGAACGCGCTGACCGAGGTGTTGTGGATCGCCCTCACCTACCCCTTCCCGATGAAGACGATGGACAACGCCATCAAGGGCGACTACGCCAATTTGATGATGAATATCGACATGACTCCAGATCGTATCGACAACAACTTCCTCATCGGCACGGCACTGGGTGGCACTCTGGGCGGTGTTCAGGGTGCGGTCGGATCGTTTGCGGGAACGGCCGGCGATACCGGGAACCCGCTGCAGAGTCCGCCGGCACCCACGCCGCCGGCACCCACGCCGCCGGCTCCGGCGCCACTGCTTCCGGGTCTGCCGCCGCTTCCGGATCTGCCGTCGATTCCCGGTATTCCGGGACTGGGAGGGGCACCGACACCATGAGACTCACGAAATTCGTTCGCGCCCAACTGATCATCTTCTCGATACTGACGGTCATCGGGCTCGTGGTGATGTCATTGCAGTACATCAAGGTTCCGGCGATGCTCGGAGTCGGACGGTACGAGGTCACGGCGCAACTATCGTCCACCGGCGGTCTCTACGAGAACGCGAACGTCGCCTACCGGGGTACCAATATCGGCAAGGTCAAGGCCGTCACGCTTACTCCCAGTGGGGTCGAAGCGAAAATGTCCATCGACAGTGATTACTCGATCTCGTCCGATCTCGATGCGGTCGTCAAGAGTGTTTCGGCGGTGGGCGAGCAATACGTCGATCTCATTCCGCGCTCGTCCGGTGGCGAGGTCCTCGCGGACGGTGACGTGATACCCGAGGACCGGACGGCCATTCCGCAGGACGTCGGTGAGATGCTCGACCAAGCCGACGAACTGCTGGCGAGTATCGAGGACACCAGGCTGCGAACGGTGATCGACGAGGCGTTCCTCGCGTTCAACGGCGCAGGACCGGATCTGCAGAGACTGATCGATTCTGCCCGCCTGTTCGTTCAGGAGGCCGACAAGAATGTCGATGCCACCAAGACTCTGATCGACCAGGTCGGGCCCCTGCTCGACACACAGACCGTCAGCAGTGATGCGATTCGTTCATGGACGAAGGATCTGGTGACGTTCACCGATCAGCTCAGGGAAAGCGATCCTCAGCTCCGGTCCATCCTGCAGAAGGGGCCGGGTGCGGCACAGGAGGCGAATGCACTCTTCCAGGATCTTCGCCCCACACTGCCGCTCCTGCTGGCCAATCTCGTGAGTACCGGTCAGGTCACCTCCATCTACCATGCCGGGATCGAACAGATCCTGGTTCTGTATCCGCCGCTGACGGCAGCGCTCACCACGGCGGCGACGGGCGGTCCGCTGGACGAGGGTGCCATCGTGGACTTCGCGTTGGCGCTGCACGATCCACCGCCGTGCCTGACCGGATTCCTCCCACCGGAGGAGCGCCGTTCGGGGGCCGAGGTCGCGCCGATCGCCACGCCCAGCGATCTGTTCTGCAAGACCGCGCACGACGATCCGAGCGTTGTCCGTGGTGCACGTAACCTGCCGTGCATGGAGTTCCCCGGCCGACGGGCGCCGACTCCGCAAGCGTGCCGTGAAGGTTATGCGCCCGAGGGGAACAATCCACCCTACGGTCCGATCAATCCGCCCGACGTCCCTTCGTACACGCCGGTCCCACTCGCCCCGGCGTCTGTACCCTCGGACACGACAGTTCCCAGTTCCTACGAAGGCTCCTCAGACGTGCCGGCGACGGCGGTGCCGTACGACCCGAGCACAGGTAGCTTCATAGCGCCGGACGGGAAGGCCTACGACCAAGCCGACCTGAAGTCCGGTGTGCCCAGAAAGGACCCGACGTGGCAGACGATGATGACAGCTCAGCAGGGCTGACTCCCACATCTACCGATGCGCAGAACTCGGCCGACGCACAGAAAGACGGTGTCGATAAGGAATCGACGTCACCTGCTGCGTCGGCACCGCGGCAGCGCAGAAGGGCGGTCCGTCGGGCCGGTTCACCCGCAGGGGCTTCTTCGGAGCGTCCATCGGATCTGACTGTGCCGACGCCGGCGAGCCCTGCGGCAATAGCAACTACGCCGGAGTCCACTTCCGACAAGCCGAGTGGCGCCGCTGCGTCAGACAAGCCTGACAAGGCCGGACAGCCGGGCAAGACCGAAAAAGGCAAGAAGGCCGGCAAAGGTCAGCGCGCCGACAAAACGGCGAAGGCGCGTAAACGCTCGTTTCTGCGCGGCCGCTCCAAGAAGTCGGTCGCGGCGGTGGTTGTCGCGGGACTGCTCGTTGCCGGTTTGATTGCCGCGGCGGTGTTCTTGGCCGTCATGCGGTATCAGGCCGAGGCATACAACGACGAACGGCAGGCGTACGTCGATGCCGCGAAACAGTCCGTATTGAACCTGACCACGATTCACCCGGAGTCGGCGCAGAACGACGTCGACCGGATCATCGAGGGATCGACGGGTCCGTTCCGTGCGGACTTCGAGGCTCGTAGGGACCCGTTCATCAGTGTCATTCAGGAAGGCCAGGTGCGCACCGACGGCGAGATCGTTTCCGCCGCCGTCGAGAAGCAATCCGACGAGCTGGCACAGATTCTCGTAGCGGCGAAGACCACCGTGAGCAGTTCCGCGCAGCCCGAACCCTCGGATCGTGCTTTCCGCATGCGGGTGACGATCGTGGACCAGGACGGAAGCTTGAAGGCATCGAATGTGGAGTTCGTCCCGTGACCGAAGAGAATAAGCAAAACCAGGAGTCGAACCCTTCGACTGGGGGCATGAGCCGCGGGCGGAAGATTCTGGCTTCGATTGCCGGTGTCCTGGTGCTCGTGCTGGTGGGGCTGGTCGTGTGGCAGGGCCTCGAATACCGCGAAGATCGGCAGATCGAGCAGGCGCGGGAAGAGGTGGTCGGCGCCGCGAGCGAGCAGGCTATCGAGATGCTGGCCTACAAGTTCGATACTGCCGGCGACAAGTTGTCCAAGGCCGCTGACGGGCTGACCGGATCCTTCCGTGACGATTACAAGAAGTTGATCCAGGACGTGATCGTGCCAGGAGCGGAGGAAAAGCAGCTCACTGTTCAGGTGACGGTGCAGGCCGGCGGGGTGATCTCGGCGCAGCCCGACAGCGCGTCCGTGCTCCTGTATCTGAACCAGGTCACCACCAGTGCGGAGGTGCCCGAGGCGCAGACTGCGGGTAGTCGGGTCATTGTCGACCTGAAGAAGGTCGACGGCAATTGGTTGGTCAGCAGTCTGAAACCGGTGTAGACGTGGTTGCCGAATCTGCTCTGATCGACCTCGTGGAGGGATCGCCCAAGGCGGTCGCCGTGCACGACCGTGCTGCCTGGCTGAATCTTTTCGCACATGATGCGGAAGTGAACGACCCCGTGGGATCTGCTCCGCACGTGGGCATCCCCGCAATAGGACGTTTCTACGACACGTTCATCGGCCCCAACACCATCACCTTCGCGGTGGACCGCGATGTCGTGAGTGGCATGACGGTGGTGCGGGATCTGCACGTGACCACAGTGATGTCCACCGGCGCGACCCTCCGCATTCCGATGCATCTGCGGTACGTCGCAAGCGACGCGGACGGAACATTGAAGATCGCCCGCTTGTACGCGCATTGGGAACTGCCGTCGATGGTCGTCCAGTTGATGCTTGCCGGCGGCAAGGGCCTTCTCGCCTCCGCGAAACTGACTCCTCAACTCGTGTCGAATCTGGGGGTGCGTGGTGTGCTGGGGTTCTGCCGCGGGTTCGTGCGGACCCCCCGCCGCGGCAAGAAATCTGCAACACGTTTTCTTTCTTCTGTGGCTGGTGGGGAAACTGCGAATCTCGAGGCGGTGCTTGCAGACGGGACTGTTCTGGAGTGGAACGGCACCGCGATAGGCGCAGCTGAGTTCGTGGCGCGTGCCGAAGGAATTCGCTGGGAAAAGCTGATCTGTGCTGGTAGGACGATTACAGTGTCCGTCGGGACCGGCAAGGAATCCGGTGTGGCCGTGTTCGATCTCGGCTCCCGGGGGCGTGAGATTCGGGGTGTACAGATGTTGGTGAATTGTAACTAAAGCCTTCCTAGTTGAAACATGTTCTAGTACTCTCGAAGGTGTCAGGCCGGCGTGAGGTGCACAGTGCGGACCGTCCAGGCCAATACCTAGTGCAGGGAGTCGTCAATGAAGGTTGCAGTCACCGGTGCCGCCGGCTTCGTCGGAACCAATCTCGTGAACCGTTTGGTCGATCAGGGCAACGAAGTGATTGCGATCGACCGCACACGCTCGGTCCACGCTCGACAGGACGGTGTCACGTGGGTCGACGGAGACGTTCTCGATCGTGCGTCCATGGAGAAGGCTCTTTCCGGTGCCGAGGTCGTCTACCACCTCGTTGCGATGATCACTCTCGCTCAAAAGGACGAGTTGGCGTGGAATGTCAACACCAAGGGCGTCCGCACGGTCGCCGAAGCGGCACTCGCCGTGGGCGTCCGGAAGATGGTGCACTGCAGTTCCATCCACTCGTTCGATCAGGAGAACTGCAACGGAATCCTGTCCGAGACGTCAGCGCGCTCCCTCGATCCCGGACTGCCGGTGTACGACCGCTCGAAGTGGCAGGGCGAAATCGAACTCCGCGAGGTGATCGACGCCGGCCTCGATGCCGTGATCTGTAACCCCACAGGTGTTTACGGTCCCGCCGACTACGGTCTGTCCCGGGTGAACGGTCTGCTGCGCACTGCAGCACGCGGCCGGATGCCGGTGTTCGTGGGCGGCGGATTCGATTTCGTCGATGTACGTGACGTCGCAGCGGGTCTGATGGCCGCGGCGGAAAAGGGCCGCACGGGCGAGAACTATCTCCTGTCCGGGCACATGCTCGAGCTCACGAAGGCCATGCGGCTGGCCGCCGGTGCGGCGGGTCGTCAAGGACCACTGTTCAGCATTCCGTTGGGGCTCCTGCAGACAATCATTCCGATCCTGGAGCCGATCGGTGCAAAACTCGGCTCCGACGTCTTGTCGAAATCCGCGATGTCGGCGATTCTGGCGGCACCGGCAGTCGACGGCTCGAAGGCGCGTAGCGAACTGGGCTACGCCCCGCGCCCTGCCGAGGAGACGATTCGTGATCTGATCGCCTTCCTGGTGTCGTCCGGTCAGCTCGGTAGCTGACCGGAACCCCGGTCAGCTCCTCTCGTTCGCCTCGCCGGGCGTGACCAGGGCACGCCCGGCGGCGCCGTCCTGAGCGAGGGAATCGAGGAACGAGCGGGCCCATCGGTCGACGTCGTGCGCGAGTACCTGTCTGCGTAGGGCACGCATGCGGCGGCGACCGTCCTCGCGCGGCTGTTCCAGGGCCATCTCCATCGCGTCCTTGACGCCGTCGAGGTCGTGTGGGTTGCACAGATAGGCTTGCCGTAGCTCGGACGCAGCGCCGGTGAACTCGCTCAGCAGCAGTGCTCCTCCGAGGTCACTGCGGCAAGCCACGTACTCCTTGGCCACCAGATTCATGCCATCGCGAAACGGCGTGACCAGCATGAGGTCGGCGGCGACGAAGAACGCGATCAGTTCGTCCCGGGGGATGGGGCGGTGAATGTAGTGAACGACGGGGCGGCCGACTTCGCCGTACTCACCGTTGATGCGTGAGACCTTGCGCTCGATGTCACCGCGCATCTGAACATAGCTCTCGACCCGTTCACGGCTCGGTGTCGCCAACTGCACCATCACCGTGGTCTTCGGATCGACTCTGCCCTCGTCGAGCAACTCGTGAAGGGCCTCGAGGCGGACATCGATGCCTTTGGTGTAGTCGAGGCGGTCGACCCCCAGAATGATGCGTTCGGGGTTCCCGAGTTCCTTCCGGATCTGTTTCGCCCGGTCCCGGATCACTCGGGTCCTGGCCTGCTCGTCCAGCTTTCCGGAGTCGATCGAGATCGGGAACGCGCCCACGCGGACATTCCGGAAGCCCACCTGGACGACGCCGAGCTTCGAGCGAACTCCCACGGTGGCGCGGGAGGTCGGCTGACCGGCCAGTCGTCGTGACAGGTACAGGAAGTTCTGCGCGCCGCCTTGGAGGTGGAAACCGATGAGGTCGGCACCGAGGAGGCCTTCCACGATTTCGGTACGCCAGGGCAACTGCATGAACAGTTCGACCGGCGGGAACGGAATGTGGAGGAAGAAGCCGATCGTCAGGTCCGGCCGCAGCATCCGCAGCATCTTCGGGACCAACTGCAACTGGTAGTCCTGGATCCACACGGTGGCGCCCTGTGCGGCAGCCTTCGACGTCGCCTCGGCGAAACGTCTGTTGACGTCGACGTAGGAGTTCCACCACTCGCGGTGGTACTCGGGTTTGACGATGACATCGTGATAGAGCGGCCACAGCGTGGCGTTGGAGAAACCCTCGTAGTACTGGGCGATGTCGTCGGCGCTGAGGGTTACCGGGTAGAGCTCGAGGCCGTCCTCGACGATCGGGTCGAGTTCTGCGTCCGCGACGCCGGCCCAGCCGACCCACGCGCCGCCCTGGTTACTGCGCAGGATCGGCTCGAGGGCAGTGACCAGGCCGCCGGGGCTGCGCTTCCAGCGCGTGGTTCCGTCGGGGAGTCGTTCGAGGTCGACGGGAAGCCGGTTGGCGACGACAACGAATGTCGCCTGTCCGGATACTGCATCTTGCGACGCTGATGGCGCCGGCTCGGAGCCAGCTGACGTTTCCGGACTGACGGCCACATGCTTCCTTAGAGTCGAGTGAACGAGAACTATCAGTCGATCTTATTCGCGGGGCCGATTCCGAGCATCGAAAGCAACATCCGGCACTCGTCGGCGTCCGAAGCATAGGCAGCGACGACGCGCTGCGCTTGGTGTGCGGTTTCGTCGGCGACGGGTTCGAGTTCTTCGTCCGCGATGTCGTTGTCTGCGGTCGTCTTGGTGGCCATGCATTCCTCTCGAGGTACTGCTGCCCCACGGTCGATGAAACCAGGGCAAGTGATTCGTATGGGCGACTCTATGAGAATCGAGCGGTTCGATGCCAGTCACGGCTGGGTTAGGGTGTGCTTGGTTTTCTCGTCGAACGGCTTGGAGTGCTCGTGCAGCGTGATGGAGCGGCGATTCTGCGCCGTGTGGTGGTGCGAAATCGTCGAAGCCTCCTGATGGGTACTGCGCTGGTGAGCCTGCATCAGCTTGCCGAGACGATGGTACCGATCTCGATCGGTGTGATCATCGATCGAGCAGTGGTGACGGGAGACACTTCGGCACTGTTGGTGTCCGTTGCCGCTCTGGGGCTGCTGTTCGTGGTTCTTACCTCGGCCTGGCGTATGGGGGCGCGCTTCACGGTTCGGGCGATGCAATCCGAGGCGCACGCGTTGCGGGTCGCGGTCGCCCGCCGCATTCTCGATCCACGGGGCGTGCGGACGGACCTTCGGTCGGGCGAATTGCTCACCGTCTCGACGTCGGATGCCGACCAGGCGTCGTGGTTGTGTGACGTGGTCGCGCGCGGTGCGGCAGCACTGACCGCCGCGGTCGCATCGGCGATCGCGCTGCTGATCATCGACGTCCAACTCGGGCTTGCGGTACTGATCGGCACCCCGGTGATCCTGGGGTTGTTGCAGTTGTCGGCGCCGCTGATCACCCGGCGGGCAACAGATCAGCAGTCGGCGATCGCGCGTGTATCGGCGATGGCCACCGACCTCGTGAGTGGGCTTCGGCCGCTGCGCGGAATCGGCGCCGAATCGGCTGCCTCTGCACGGTATCGCGACGCCAGCGGGCAGGCATTGGCTGCGACCCTGCGCACCGCGAAAAGTACCGGCGTCTACACGGGTGTCGCGGCAACGGTCAGCGCTCTGCTCTCGGTGGCCGTCGCCGGACTCGGCGGTTGGTTCGCCCTCGAGGGGCGGATCACCGTCGGTGAGTTGATCACGGTCGTCGGGTTGTCTCAGTTCTTCATCGAGCCGCTCGGCGCGTTGGCGCGCGTGCCGGGTGTCATTGCGATCTGCCGCGGTTCGGCCGACCGGCTCGCACTCGTCCTGGATGCGCAGCCATTGCTTCCCGCGGGGACCGGGGCCGAGCCCGCGAGCAACGAAGTGACACTGCACGGTGTGCACCACCGTTCACTGCAGGGACTCGATCTTTTCGCGGCGCCAGGGGAACTACTCGGCGTGCTCGCATACCGGCCCCAGGATGCCGAGGCGCTGGTCGCTGTTCTCTCGGGTCAGGTTCCGCCGGACACGTACTCCGGTGACGTCCTGCTGGGCGGCACCCGCCTCGAGCACACCGGTCTCGTTCGGGCTCGGCGCGCTCTGCTGGTCGAACCGCACAACGCCGACCTCTTCGCGGGGTCGATCCGGGAAAACGTGACTACGGCGAACCGTCTGGCCCTCGACGAGCAGGTCGAGACCGTCCTCGAAGCGTCCGCCGCCAGTGATGTCGTGGACGCTCATCCTGCCGGTCTCGATCACGAGGTGACCGACCGGGGAGCGTCGCTGTCCGGTGGGCAGCGGCAGCGTGTTGCCCTGGCCCGGGCGTTGGTGGCGAGTTCGCCGGTCCTGGTGTTGCACGATCCGACCACCGCGGTAGACGCGGTGACCGAGCAGACCATCGCCGACGGGATCGCCGACATCAGGCACCGCGGCGCCACGGCGGCGGCACACACCACGGTCCTCGTCACGAGCAGTCCCGCGCTGCTGTCGGTGACCGACCGAGTCGTGGTGATCGACGACGGGATCGCCGTCGCGGAGGGCGCGCACGCTCGCCTCGTCGAATCGGACGACAACTACCGGAAGGCCGTCCTGCGATGAGTGAAATCCTGCCTGTCGCCGATGCCGGCGCTACTTGGGCCTGGTTGAGGGGCGAGTTGTGGAAACGCCGCCTCGCCACTGCCACGACGCTGGTCGTCTCTGCTGTTGCGGCGGCGCTCGCGTTGGTGCCGGTCTACGTTTTCGGCATTTTCGTGGACCGGGTGCGCGCGGGAGCGCAGCCGTCGAGTGTCGTGTGGATGCTGGTCGTCATCGCCGCAGCCGCCGTGGTAGGCGGCCTGTGTACGGGATTTTCGGCGTATCTGATTCGGCGTCTCGGTGAGGCGATGCTGGCGCAGATCCGCGAACGCACGGTCGACCGAGCACTGCGGCTGCCTATCGTCACTGTCGAACGGGTGGGCAAGGGAGATCTCCTGTCCCGTGTGGGGGACGACGTCTCGGTGATCGGCAAGGCCGTGTCCGACGTTGTTCCCAACCTGGTGGCGGCCGCGCTGCTGGTGGTGCTGAGTATCGCCACCATGCTCGGAATCGACTGGCGTCTGGGTCTGGCGGGAATGGCGGCGCTGCCGATGTACGTGTTGGCATTGCGGTGGTACCTGCCCCGCTCCGCGCCGATCTACGCGGCCGAACGGGTGGCGATGGGGGAGCGTTCGCAGGCTCTCATCAGCAGTATGCAGGGTGCGCGCACCGTACGTGCCTACGGGCTCGAGACCGAGCATCTGACTCGGATTGACCAGGCTTCCGGCAAAGCGCGGGACCTGGCAGTGGGGGTGTTCAGTCTGTTCACGAGATTCGCTGGCCGGGGGAACCGGGCCGAATTCGTCGGGTTGACGGCGATTCTGGTGGTCGGATTCTTCCTCGTGAAGAACGACATCGTGACGGTGGGGGAGACGACCGCTGCGGCCCTGCTGTTCCACCGGCTGTTCAACCCCATCGGCATGCTCATGTACACGTTCGACGAAGTGCAGTCGGCCGGTGCCAGCCTGGCACGGTTGGTCGGCGTCATCGGCATCGCCGACGAGTCCCCACAGGGTGGCACCGCTCGCACGCTGGGCGCGGAGGTGGAATTGATCGGTTTGCGACACACCTACGACGGGGAGCACGAAGTCGTCCACGGGGTGAACCTGCACATCGCCGCCGGTGAACGGGTGGCGCTGGTGGGTTCGACGGGTGCGGGAAAGACGACGGTCGCCGCGATTGCTGCCGGGTCGATAGAACCCACCTCTGGTGTGGTGCGTATCGGCGGCGTCCCCCTGAGGGAGTTGGGTGACCTACGCCGTCACGTTGCCATCGTGAGTCAGGAAGTCCACGTGTTCGCCGGTCCTCTCGTGGACGACCTCCGCCTGGCCGCGCCGCACTGCACGGACGAGGACATCACGGCCGCATTGACCTGTGTCGGCGCCCTCGACTGGGTCGAAGCCATGGACGAGGGCGTGAACACCGTCGTCGGTGAAGGTGGACACGACCTGACTGCGGCTCAGGCCCAGCAGTTGGCTCTGGCGCGGTTGGTCCTCGCCGATCCCGCCGTGGCGGTACTGGACGAGGCGACCGCGGAGGCGGGCAGCGCCGGTGCCCGCGATCTGGAGGCGTCGGCAGAAGCGGCCACCCGAGGACGCACCACGCTGGTGGTCGCGCACCGACTCACGCAGGCGGCGTCGGCCGACCGGGTCGTGGTGCTCGAGCACGGACGAGTTCTCGAACGGGGGACGCACGACGAATTGGTCACCAGCGGTGGCCGATACGCCCAGCTGTGGGCAGCGTGGTCGGGAGTCGCCGTCAGTGAGACTGCATTGGGCAGCCGCTGATGTTCTGAGCTGTGCTCGATCCGCAAGGAAATCGTCGAGTACCTGACCGCTCGCCGGATTCAGTGCTGTCGCCGAAGCTTTGACTGCCCGCGCGGCCGAGGTCGCCGACCGGACTTGATCAACGCTGCCAGTGTCAGCTGTAGGTAGCCGTCATGCTGCCGTCCTCACGGCAGTTTTTGCCTCCGGCCAGGTCCTCCTGGAACTCGCCGCGCTTCGCCCGTTCCCGTACGGCGGGGGTTGCCAGCTCGACAGGCGCGACGCCGAGTGCGATCGCAGATGGGCCGTTGGGATCTGGAGGTGAGGTGATGTACGGCTCGGAAGAGTCGATGATGCATGTCGCCAGCACGACGAGAGTCGCTGGGTCGGCCCGGGTGTTGGTCGGTTCCGTCTTCCCCGGTACGTCCTCCAGTGGAGAAAGCAAGAGAACATACCGGTCAACGGGGAGTTCGCCCGGATACCCCAGTATCGCGTAGGCCTCCTCCAAGGAGTGCCCGATCGTCGTGGAGACGTCCACGGTCTTGTGGTCGCCGCAGCTCACCACTGCTGCAAGCACAAACCCCGCACCGATGAGCGTCACCGCGGCCGCCCTCATGATTGGGCCTGTTCCACGGCACTTTCGAGGATCGAAATGAACTCCGCGCGATTTTCCGCGTCAAGTTCGGGCACGGTTTGATTGACGCGAACCATCCCAGCTCCGACCCAGGCGAATCCCTCGCGCTGACCCACAGAGGTCGATGGTGAGGTGTCACCAGGGAGTTCTGTGTTCGTCTCGTTGACCTGCTCGTAGGCGAACCCGTCAATCGGGAGGTCAAGCGTCGTGGTCATCTGGTGTGTCGTATTGATCGCAAGCTCACCGTTGAAGTTGGTCGCGGTGGCATCAGCACAGACGCCACTCACTGCGTCCACCAACAATTCTCGGGGAATCGTTCCATCGAGCACGGCAACGGCATAGCGGTTTCCTGCTGGTGTAACAGCGCGCCGCATTTCCGATGCAATCTCGGCGGATCGGTGTGCGGCCTCGATTCGCGGTCCCTTGCATACTGTGGGTGCAAAGTCCGAAGCTTCGAGGCTCTCTTCGAGGTCCGCGTAGAACTGGCGCGGATCGCTCCATTCCCCGAACCGGGTGCCCTCAGGAAAGATCTCCGCAGAGAACACGAGATCCCCGAACTCCGTTGTGTTGGCCTCCCTGGTGTGCTCGGTACCGCACCCACTTGCTGTGCCAACCATCGCAGCTAAGACGGTAAGAGCGCACAGTATCGTTTTACGTTCCACTGCTTCGGTCATCTCCTTGAAGTTGCGCGGCAACCATTTCCGGCAACGTATGTCCTGCTAGTTGAGGCGAGGCACCGGGACACCCTGTTCCTTTAGTTGTTGGACATCGGCTATCGAAACGTCTGTCCAATCCGAATGGTGCACAACAGCGTTTCCGACGAACGTGTAGACGTACTGGACTTGATATTCGTATCGGTAGTGCACTGCCAGTTCAGGTATGCCACCGTAGTTCACCGTCGACATGGCATAGGGCTCGGCAGCTACGACCCGTAGCTGGGCCCCTTTGACCGCATCAATGTTGATCGAGCCAGGTACCCGTGTCGCCACACCGTTGGATGGCGTCGCACCGCTGGGTGCAGGTTGTCCGGCTTTGAACCCTGGTACGCCCACTCCCGATATGCCGGTCATCGCGTTTGGCGTCAAGGTGTTACCCGAGTATGCGCCTATCGCTCCCGGAGTCTTTTCCGGGTCGATTATGATCCTCTGACCGAATTTGTCCGCGAGCGGAGAGGTCATGTTCGGATCCGAGAACCCGGCGGGAAAGGTTTGGCCCGGGACGATTCGGGTCGTCCCGAATGGATTCTGAGTTGCCGTCCCATCGGTAGCGGGGACCGGAGTACCTGGTAGCAAATCCGTTGGCCCGGCATCGGACGAGCCGCCGACAGGTTGATCGGCGGCACCCGAATCCGTACCCCGGTCGCCGATTCTGTTCCCGCAAGCGCGTACTTCGTCCGCAACCGCGGAGATTCGCGCGGCCGCATTCGCTGCGGCGTCGCAATAGCTGCGGTACCCCTCGTTGATCACGCCCTGGTGCGCCTCCGCGACAGCCGAGTCTTCGTGTTCGACCACCCAGTCGTCGTGCACGACGCAACCTGCGGATTCCGCTCCACCCACCTTGCCGATCAACGCGTCACGCCACGCAACCAACTCGGTACCTGCGTCGAGCATCACGTCTGCGAGATCGACGACTTCGTCCGTGAGTTTCGAGCCGGCATCACGTTCTGCCGAAACACAGTCGTATGCGGCATCGTATGCCGCGCCACTCCATGAACTTCCGGACGAGCGAACGTGGTTGACCATTGCGTCGAGCTCGGCCCCGAACGACTCGTCGCCGCCGTGTATCGCGTTCCCGGCATCGACGAGGGCATGAGGGTTCGACGCATAGAGCATGCTCTTGGTGAGCGTCACGTCCCATGCCCCATTGCTGTGAGACGGTCCAGGAACTCGCCCTCCTGTACGTCATAGTTGCGTGCGTTGCCCTGAGCGATCTGCGAGATCTGACTTATCCGATCTGCGACGCGGAGATAGGCGCCCTCCACGAACTCGCCTGCCTTCGCAGCTGCTGCCCCGAGATCGGTGCCTGGGATCGCGGCCGCAACCGCATCGCACTGCGGCCGAACCTCGATGGCGTCCACCGCAGAACTGACACTCTCGATCTCGGAGCGGCCGTTGAACCATGCCGCTGTCGCGCACAACCAGCACGCGCGCAGTCGCGACTAGCCGAGGTAGCCGCCGCCGTGAGGGAAGAATTCCTTGCCGGGCAGTTCGGTGCCGTCGTCGAGACGGACCCGTTCTATGCGCAGACCCTTGTTGCGGCCGGTGCGGGCGTCGGGGCCGGCGACGATGACCATGCCGTCACCTTCGTGGATGAACACGCGGCCGGGGGTGCCACCGAAGTTACCCTCGGAGACGGAGGCTTTCAGGACGCGGATGCGCTGACCCTTGAAGTGGGTGAACGCGTTGGGGTAGGGGTCGGACTGGGCGCGCACGAGGCGCTCGATCGCGTCGGCCGGCCACGTCCAGTCGATGCGGCTGTCTTCTTCGGCTCGCTTGTGGAAGAAGGTGGCCTGCGAGCGATCCTGCGGCGTCCAATCGGTGCGTCCGGACTCGATGAGTTCGAGTGCGTCGATGGCGATGGGGCCGATCATGTCGACCGTGCGGTGGAACAGGTCGGTGACGGTGTCGGTCGGGCCGACAGGGGTGGAGCGCTGCAACACGATGTCCCCGGCGTCGAGTTCCTCGTCCATGAGGTGCGCGGTGAGACCGACCTCGTCTTCACCGTTGATGAGTGCCCAGATCAACGGCGAGAAACCCGTGTACTTGGGCAGCAGCGAATCGTGGATGTTGAGGGTGCCGTACTTGGGGGAGTCGAACACGTCCCGGGGCAGCCAGGTGCGCCAGTTGTTGGCGACGATGATGTCCGGGTCGGCCTCTTTCAGCGCGGACTTGAATGCTTCGTCCGGTTTGGTGGCAATATGGACCGGTACGCCGTTTTCGGCTGCCAGATCTGCGACGGAGTCGGCCCACATCTGCTCGTAGACGTGGTCGCTCTTGGGGTGCGTGATGGCCAGGACGACCTCGTGTTCCGAACCCAGCAACGCCTGCAGAGTACGGTGACCCCAGGTTTGGTATCCGAGCGTGGCGACTCTCAACGCACTTCTCCTAGAGATTTGTAGATTGGCGCCGCAGGAACACGACGACAAGCTGAGCATAGGCTACCCAAATACGAGACAGGTCGGCGGACCGCCGCAGGCCAAATTTTCAATGGGTCGGCGGACCGCCGAAAGGAAGGCAGATATGACGATCGCCACGATCAACGGGATTCCCCTGAATTATCAGGTCAAAGGGTCTGGTGACCTCGTGGTGCTCATCATGGGCACCGGTAGCCCGGGGCGAGTGTGGGACCTGCATCAGACCCCCGCGCTGGTCGCAGCAGGCTATACGGTCTGCACATTCGACAACCGTGGCATCACCCCGTCGGGTGAAAGCGTCGACGGAATCACGATCGATCAGATGGTTGCCGACACCGCCGGCCTCATCGAGCACCTCGGACTCGGTCCCGCGCACGTCGTAGGAACCTCGCTGGGGGCGCGTGTTGCTCAGGAACTGACGTTGGCACGTCCCGATCTCGTCCGTAAGGCGGTCTTCCTGGCTGGGCATGCCCGCATGGATCATTTTCAGCAGACGCTCACCGAGGGGGAGCGTGATCTCGTCGACAAGGGCGTCGAGCTGCCGCCGAAGTACCGGGCGGCCGTCACTGCGGTGATGAACCTGTCACCGGCGTCGCTGGTCGATACCAACACCGCTCGCGACTGGCTCGACCTGTTCGAATTCAGTGGAGGCAAGACGTCGGCTGGTGTGCGTGCGCAGTTGGGGATGGATCGGGCTTTCGATCGTCGCGGCGCCTACCGGGCCATCAGCACGCCGGCCCTGTCGGTGGGGTACGCCGACGACCGCATGATTCCCTCGTACCTCTCCCGCGAGGTGGCCGACGCCATCCCGACGGCGTCGTACTACGAGATCCCCGATGTGGGGCACTACGGTTACCTCGAGCAGCCGGAAGCCGTCAACAAAGTGGTCCTCGAGTTCCTGGCGGAATGAACACCGTGTGATCCGTAACGGGTGTGCAATCGGGAGTTGGAGCCGGTGGGTAGCCTAACCTAAAATCCTGTCGGGGAAGGCTTGCCCGCCCAACCAGCGTCGCCACTCACGATCGGATTCACATGTCGCCGGACCACTCGTCCTCAGCTGCACCCGCATTCCCCGGGACACGGACGTCCTTGCCGGTCACCGCAGCGCAGTCCGAGATCTGGACCGGACAGCAGTTGAGGGGCGAAGGTTCGGCATACAACCTGTCGGTGGTCGCCGAGGTTTCCGGACCGGTCGATCTCGCTCGGTTGCAGGACGCCATCCGGGCGACCATCGAGCACGCAGAAGCGCTGCACGTTCGCTTCGGGTTCGTCGGCGATCGGGCCCTCGTCCAGACACCCACGGTGCCCGACGCCTGGGATCTGACGGTCATCGATGTCCGCGGCGCCACCGATCCGCTCGAGGCCGCCAACAGGTGGATGGATCAGGACATGCGTACGAGCGTGAGCCTCGACGCCGACGAACCACTCTTCCGGCAGGCGCTCCTGAGAACGGCAGACGACAACCTCTTCTGGTTCCAGCGCTATCACCACAGCGTGATGGACGGGTACGGCATCAGCCTCCTCGTCGACGATGTCGTCAAGAGATACGAGGGCGATGGCACCAGTTCGGCCGGTTCGTGGTCGGTGTCGCGGCTCGTCGAACTCGATCGTGCTTACCGCGAGTCCGCCAGGTTCGAATCCGACCGCGAATTCTGGCTCTCGCAGGTGATGGACGGTGCGGAGCCACCTCGGTTGCTGCCTGCGACGACGGGGGGCAGTGGCGCTCCCGAACTCGCCACCGTCGAGATCAGCGGCGACGACGCCGATCGTCTGTATGCGTTCGCAGCCGACTCCGGGATCCGCAGAACTCGCCTGCCCATGGCGGTGCTCGTTGCGTACCTGCACCGGACCACCGGTCAGCGCGACTTGACGGTGTCCCTGCCGATGACGGCGCGCGTGGGCCGCGAGATGCGCAGCATTCCCGGAATGGTGTCCACCATCCTCCCGCTCCGGGTTCAGGTCGATCCGGCCACGACCGTGGTGGCGCTTGCGAAGCGCGTGGACGCCACCCTCGTATCAGCACTCCGTCACGGCCGGTACCGAGGAGAGGACCTCGCTCGCGACGTCCGGGACATCGACCCGGACCGGCAAGTATTCGGACCGGGCGTCAACTCGATGATGTTCGAGCACGCGCTCACCCTCGACGAAGCCACCACGAGTGTGCACAACTCCGCGACCGGGCCCGTTGACGATCTGGACTTCACGGTGCGCGGCGGACAGGACGGGGTGCCGATCCGGATCGATCTGCGCGCTCCGCACGGTATGCGCGAAGAACTGCTCGGGCACAAGCTGCGCCTCAAACACTTCTTCGCCCAGTTCGTTTCCGCGCCGTCGTCGGCCATTGCCTCCCTAGACCCCCTCACTGCGCAGGAACGTCACCGGTTGATGGTGGAGTTCAACGACACCGCTACCGGTCAGGTGCGCACGACGGTGGACGAACTGTTTGCGGCATCGGTCGCCGCGACCCCAGATGCGGAGGCCCTGGTTGCCGGGTCGACCCGCTTGACGTACCGCGATCTCGGTGATCGCGTGGCAGCACTGGCCCACGAGTTCCAGATGCGAGGTCTGGGGCCGGAAGGTGTTGTGGCGATCGGACTTCCACGGTCGGCTGAGATGGTGGTGGGAATCCTCGCTGCGATGGCCGCCGGTGGTGCCTTCGTTCCGCTCGACCCGTCCTGGCCGGCCGATCGCCGGGAATCCGTCCTTGCCGAGTCCGGTGCGGAGTTGATCCTCACCGGCCTCGCAGGTTCGGCGGACGACGAGCGAGCCGTCGTCGCCGACCTCGAGAACTGGGCGTACTCACACCGCTCGACCGAGTTCCCTCCGGTGTCCGTGCACGGCGGTTCGCTGGCGTACACGATCTTCACGTCGGGTTCGACGGGGCGCCCCAAGGGGGCGATGATTCGGCACGAAGCGGTGTGCGCCCGGTTGCTGTGGCAGCGCGACGAAATCCTGAACTTCGGCCGGGGGGACGCCTCTCTGTTCAAGGCGCCGCTGGCCTTCGACATTTCGGTGAACGAGATTCTTCTGCCACTGATCTCGGGTGGTCGGCTGGTCATCGCGGAGCCGGACGGCGAGCGTGACGCGCAGTACCTGCTCGACCTGATCGCAGGCGAGCGAGTCACCTTCGTCTACCTGGTGTCGTCGATGCTCGATGTGCTCCTCGACCTGGCGCGGGGCACCGGGGCGCTCGATCACTTGAAGCACGTGTGGTGTGGCGGCGAGGTGCTGACGCCCGGCCTGTTCGAACGGTTCCGCAATCAACTCTCCACGACGCTGTATCACGGCTACGGACCTGCGGAGGCCACCATCGGGGTGTCCCACGTGATCTATCGGGAGAATGCGAAACGGATCGCCACGTCCATCGGTGTCCCGAACCCCAACACGCAGCTGTACGTGCTCGATACGAATCTCCAGCCGGTGCCGATCGGTCACGGTGGTGAACTGTATGCCGGTGGGTTCCTGCTCGGCCGTGGCTACACGGGCGCTCCCGGGCTCACCTCGTCCCGTTTCGTGGCCAATCCCTTCGCTTCGGACGGATCCCGTCTGTACCGCACCGGCGACGTCGCACGGTGGACGTCCGACGGCACCCTCGACTTCCTGGGCCGCGTCGACAATCAGGTCAAGATCCGTGGAATGCGTCTCGAACTCGAGGATGTCGAGGCAGGTCTCAGCTCGCACCCGGATGTGCGGCACAGCGCCGTCACCGTCCGGCAGAGCCCGAACGGCGGAAAGTACCTGGCCGGATACGTGGTTGCCGATCAGGCAGTCGCCGAATCCAGGAACGCTCCGACCGCCGACTCGCTCCGAGCCTGGGCATCCACGAAACTGCCCGAGTACATGGTGCCGTCGGCCTTCGTGGTCATGGCCGAGTTTCCGCTCACCCCCAACGGCAAGGTGGACCGGCGGGCCCTTCCCGAACCCGATCTTGCGACCGCCGGTGAAGGTGTGGCGCCGCGCACCGACGACGAGGCGCTGGTGTGCGAGCTCATGGCCGACGTGCTCGGCGTGGACTCGATAGGTGTCACGGACGACTTCTTCGCGCTCGGCGGTGACAGCATCGTCGCCATCCAGCTGGTCAATCATGCACGCGAGCGCGGAGTGGCGATCACCCCGCGAGAGGTGTTCTCGCTCCGGACCGCGGAGGCGATAGCGAAGGCACAGCAGGGCAGGGCCGCCGTCCTGGTCGACGAACACGATGTCGCGATCGGTGACGTCGGCCCGAGTCCGATCATTGCCAGGACGCAGGTGAACTCGGGTGGCGCGATCGCCGGGTTCCATCAGTCGGTGCTGCTGCGCGTTCCCGCCGACTTCACGATCGAGCACGCACGCGTCGCGCTGTCGGCGGTCGTCGAACGTCACGACGCACTTCGGGCTCGTTTGGTGCGTGATGACCGGTGGACGCTGACCGTCCCGTCCGCGATGCAGACCGCCGACCTGGTTCAAGAGATCGCGGCCGAGCGTATCGACGACGACGTGGTGCGCCGCGTGAGCGCGGACGCAGTCGGTGGTCTGGACCCCGCCAGTGCGGCGATGCTGCGGGCCGCCTTGATCCGCGTCGACGGGCAACCTGGGCGGTTGCTCGTCGTCGCCCACCATCTGGTTGTCGACGGTGTGTCGTGGCGAGTGATCGTCGAGGACCTCGCGCGTGCGGGCCTGGCCGCGATGGCAGGCGCCGAACCGGAACTCGCACCCGTCGGAACGTCTTTGCGTCGATGGACCGAGCTTGTGAACGAGCGAGTGGCTGCCGGAGCGTTCGACGACGAACTGCCGTACTGGCAGGAGGTGTCCGCCATGACGCCCACGCAGCTCGGTTCGCGCGAACTGGAGCCGACGGTGGATACGGTCGCCACGGCGCAGTCCCTCGAGTCGACGCTGCCCGCCGCTATCACGGCGCCACTTCTCACGTCCGTGCCGGCGGCCTTCCGTGGGCATGTCAACGACGTTCTGCTGACCGCGCTCGCCGCTGCGATGCGACGGTGGGGCCGCGGCGAAGGGCCTGTGCTCGTCGACTTGGAAGGGCATGGCCGAGAAGAAGAGCTGGGGCGGGTGCCCGGTGGCCCCGGCATCGACCTTTCTCGAACGGTGGGGTGGTTCACCACGGTGTTCCCGGTGGCGCTCGATGCCGGGACCGGCGATCTCACGTTGCCGAGCGATCTCGGTGGTGCGCTCAAGCGGGTGAAGGAGCAACTGCGCCGCACTCCGAACGCCGGATTCGGGTACGGGACACTGCGGTACCTGGCAGGCCATGACGAGCTCGCGGTGACGCCACCGGTGTTGTTCAACTATCTCGGTCGCGTTACTCGCAGTGACGACACGGACTGGCTGCCGGTCGAGATGAGCGGCGGCGGCGATCCGAACATGCCACTCGGGTACGCCGTGACGCTCGATGTGATTGCACTCGAGGGCCCCGACGGCACGACGTTGCGAACCACGCTCACCTGGGCTGCTGGTGTTCTAGAGCGCACCGAGATCGAGGCGTTCGCACGCGAATGGACCGCCGCTCTCACCGCATTGGCGAAGAGTGCGGAGTTCGGCGGAGCGACACCGTCGGATTTCCCGCTGGTACCCGTCACCCAGTCGGATCTCGAATCCTTCGATTCCGCATCGATCGATTCCAACGTCGTCGATGTGCTTCCGCTGACGCCGATGCAGGAGGGCATCTACTTCCAGTCGGTGTTCGACAAGGCCGGGACCGATCCTTACGTGGTGCAGCAGGTCGTCGAACTGACGGGACCTGTGGATGCGACCGCATTGCACCGTGGTCTCGAGGCCGTCGTGGACAGGCACGCGGCGCTACGGACAGGCCTGCAAGAACTGTTCGACGGAACTGTGGTTCAGGTCGTGCACGACCACGTGCCCGTCCCCCTCGACACCGTCGATTTCCGCGGGAGCGTGGACGTCGACGCCGCCATTCGGCAGGTACTGCGCGCCGAGCGGGAGCGCGGATTCGACTTCACACGCCCGCCGCTGCTCCGCTACACACTGGCGAGAGTCGACGAGTCGAAATACGTTCTCCTGCAGTCCATCCATCACATCGTCGCCGACGGCTGGTCGGTTCCGGTGATGCTGCGTGAATCGATGGCCCACTACGGCGTGGCGGAGGGTGACTCACCGCTGCCACCTGCCACCCCGTACCGCGACTACCTGACTTGGCTCGCCTCTCGTGACCGTGCGGCATCCCACGAGGCGTGGCGGGCGGCGTTGGCCGACGCCGGTGACCGGTTCGAACTGCCGAGCGGCTCGCCCGATCCGGGCGCCGACGGTGAAGTGCGAGTGCAACTGCCGCAGGACGCCACGGCTGCCCTCACTGCAGCAGTTCGCACTCGCGGACTGACGCTCAGCACTCTCGTACACGGCGTGTGGGGCCTGTTGCTGGGCCGCATGACCGGTGCCGACGACGTGGTCTTCGGATCGACGGTGTCGGGCCGCGGCGGTGATCTTCCGGGCATCGAGGGCATGGTCGGGCTGTTCATCAACACCGTGCCCGCGCGGATCCGTTTCGCGGCCACGGAGAAGGTCTCCGACGTACTGTCCCGGTGCCAGGGCGAACAGTTGCTGCTGCTCGACCACCAGTATCTGGGCCTGCCGGAACTACGTCGCGTGGCCGGGTTGAAGGACTTGTTCGAAACCTTGGTGGTGTTCGAGAACTACCCGATCGGAGACGACGGCATCGCCGACCCCACCGGCACGGTGCACATCACCGGCATCGACTTCGACGAGAACCCGGCCTACCCGCTGACGCTGATCGTGGTGCCGGGTGATTCGCTCACGTTCGACCTGAAGTACGACGTGACTCGTATCGACTCGGAAACGGCACACCGTGTGGCGAACGGATTGATCGCGTACCTCACCGCAGTGGCGGAGGACATGGACCGTACGGTGGCGGAGGTGCCGTTGGCGCGGCTGACGCACGGTGCGGCTCGTTCCGGTGCCGTAGACGTTCCTGCCACCACAGTGAAGGCGCTCCTCGAAAAGCAGGCACTGCGCACCCCGCACGACCCAGCCCTGCTGTTCGAGGGTGAACGACTCGACTACGCGCAGCTGCATCGTGATTCGAATCGGTTGGCGCATCTGCTGATCGAACGCGGTGTGACACCCGAGTCGGTCGTGGCCATCGCGCTGCCGCGTTCCGTCGAGCTGATCGTGTCGATTCTTGCTGTGGTCAAAGCCGGTGGCGCGTACCTGCCGCTGGACACCGGATATCCCGCCGACCGCCTTGCTCACATGCTCGACGACGCGGCACCGGTCTGTGTACTGACCGATGCCGTAGTGCGGCTGCCGGACACCGACGTCCCGACCATTCCGGTCGATCGTGCGGCGCTGCAGGAATATTCGGCAGAACCCGTCGACGTCGATTTACGCCCCGATCACCCGATCTACGTCATCTACACGTCGGGATCGACCGGTCGGCCGAAGGGGGTGGTGGTCCCACACCAGGGCGTGGTGAATCGACTCGTCTGGGGTCAGTCGGTCAGCCCACTGGCAACGTCCGATCGGGTGCTGCAGAAGACACCGTCCAGCTTCGACGTGTCCGTACCGGAGTTCTTCGGGCCGTTCACGGCTGGAGCCGCGCTGGTGGTGGCGAAGCCGGATGGTCACAAGGACCCCGAGTATCTGTCCGGGCTCATCCGTTCGGAATCGGTGACGCGCACACACTTCGTGCCGTCGATGCTCGAAGCCTTCCTGACCGAGCCCACGGCCGCGCAGTGCACCAGTCTGCGGGTGATCAACTGCAGCGGTGAGGCGTTGCCGGTCCACGTGGCACGGCGTGTGGCCGAACTGCTTCCGGACGTCGAGGTCGACAACATGTACGGCCCCACCGAAGCGTCGGTGGAAGTCACCCGGCACGCGTCTGTCCAGCATGTGCGGGCCACCGCACCGTCCGTCCCGATCGGCTCGGCCGCGTACCGGACCGCACTGTACGTGTTGGACAGGTACCTGCAACCGGTGCCGCAGGGATCGCCGGGAGAGCTGTATCTGGGGGGACCACAACTGGCACGCGGCTATCTCGGCCGCCCGGCTGTGACGAGCGACCGCTTCGTCGCCGACCCGTTCGGGCGAGATGGTGCTCGCATGTACCGAACCGGCGACCTTGCCCGCTGGAACGACGACGACGTTCTCGAATACCTCGGACGCTCCGACTTCCAGGTCAAACTGCGGGGCTTCCGCATCGAGCTCGGTGAGATCGAGGCACAGCTCGCACAGTGCCCTGGCGTGTTGCAGGCCGTCGCGCTCGTACGCTCCGATCGTCCCGGCCATCAGCAGCTCGTCGGCTACGTCGTCGGCACTCCGAACTTCGACGATGTCCGGGCACGACTCCGAGGCGCATTGCCCGAGTTCATGGTGCCCACCGCATTCGTGACGCTGACGGAGCTGCCGCTGAGCCCCAGCGGCAAGCTGGATCGCAAGGCGCTTCCGGCGCCGGAACTGCCCAGAAGTACGGATAGGCAGGTGGCCGCCACCACGGTCGGCGGTGTGGGCGCTGCGCTGGCCCGCCACTACGCGGAGATCCTCGGCCTGGACACCGTGAGTACCGCGGACGATTTCTTCGCACTCGGCGGCGACAGCATTCTCGCTGTTCGGTTGGTGAATCTCGCCCGGCGCGACGGCATCACCATCACGCCGAGGCAGATCTTCGAACAGCGCACCCCCGAGGCACTCGCCCGGTTGGTGGGCGACGCTGCGGCCGAGGCGATCACCGTTCCGGCAGAGTCCGGTGTCGGAGAATTGCTGCCGCTTCCGGTGGTTCATCGCCTGTCCGAGTGGAGTGGTGGCAAGGACCGCTTCAATCAGTCGGTTCTGGTGCGCACCCCCGCGATGACGCACGAGACGATCTCGGCGACGGTCGACTCCGTGGTCGCGCATCATGATGGATTGCGTCAGCGTCTGACTCGTCACGCACTCGGCGTGTGGTCTCTCGAGATCACCGAGCATGCCGCCGTGCCGGTGCGACGGGTCGAGACCGTCGGCCTCGACGAGCAGACGCTGCGCGAACTGGTCACCACCGAATCGGAAGCCGCAACCGAGCAGCTCGACCCGAACGCCGGAACCATGCTGTCCGCAGTGTGGTTCGACGCCGGGGCAGGGGAGCAGGGTCGGCTTCTGCTGGTGGCGCATCACCTGGTGGTCGACGGTGTCTCGTGGCGGGTGCTGCTCGAGGATCTGGCCATGGCGGCGGTTGCAGCTGCTGCCGGTGAGACACCGGCGCTGGACCCGGTGGTCACACCGTTGCGGACCTACTCGCGCATCGTCGCGCTCCAAGCGCAGGAATCCTCCCGCCTCGCGGAGCTCGAACGATGGGCAGCGGTCACCGCGCCCGGCGGCGACCTGATTCCGGACGTGGTGGGGCACGCGGTGGTGGGCAGTGGCGCCCGACGCACGTTCACCGTGGACGCGGCGACCACTGCCGCCGTCCTCACGGCAGCGCCGGCAATGGTGAACGCGGACGTCACGGATGTCCTGCTCGCAGCACTTCGACTGTCGGTCACCGAGTGGTTCACGTCGAAGGGTCGTCGAGGCGATCTGCTCGTCGATCTCGAACGTCACGGCCGCGAGGAACTCGCTGCGGGCGTCGACCTGTCGCGCACCGTCGGCTGGTTCACGAATGTTGCACCTGTTCGTCTCGCGGACGGTGACGAGGCTGTGACCGTTCTGAAGAACGTCAAGGAACATCTGCGCGGCGCCCCGGACGGCGGCATCGGCTACGGCATGCTCCGGTACCTCAATGCGCGCACCACCGGCGCGCTTGGCAAGGGCTCGGAGTCCCAGGTGCTGTTCAACTACCTGGGCAGAATGCCGGCCGTGGGCGACGGGCCGTGGACACTTGCCCCCGAATCGGATGCGTTGTCGACGGACCCGGACGTGGATCTCGGCGGACCGTACCGACTGGTGATCAACGCGGTGTGCGAGGACGGTGCCGAAGGACCCGAGATGAGGACCGTGTTCGCGTGGTCCGATACCGACCTCACCGTCGCAGATGTCGACGCACTCGGTGACGGCTGGATCGATGCCCTGCGCCACCTGGCGGCCGCAGCGAACAGCCATTCCGGGCCGTCGCTGCTGACGCCGTCCGATGTTCCGCTGACGGACCTGAGCCAGACCGACATCGACCGCATCGTCGCGGACAGTCCTGCCGGGGTCGACACGGTGCTGCCGCTGTCTCCCCTGCAGGAGGGCCTGTACTTCCAGGCAACACTGGACGACGGTGCGGACATCTACACGGCACAGTTCTCGCTGGACTTCGGTCACCGTCTGGACGTCGACCGGTTGCACGCCGCACTGCGCACACTGCAGCGCCGAAATCCCATGCTGCGCGCCGGGTTCGTCTCTGCAGGTCTGTCCGAGCCCGTGCAGTTCATCAGCGCAGGTCTCGATGTGCCGGTCGTCGAACACGATCTTCGGCACCTCGACGAGGACGAGCGAGAGGCGCGTGCCGTCGAGTTGGGTGCCCAGGACCGCGCAACCCCGTTCGACCTCACGTCGCCCCCGCTGTGGCGGGCGATGCTGTTGCGCCTGACCGACGACCACGACCGTCTCGTGGTCAATCGGCAGTTCCTGTTGTGGGACGGCTGGTCCAACGGCCTCGTAGTCAGTGCGTTGCTCGGCCTGTACGAGTCCCGTGGCGACGACACCGGGTACGCCGAACCCGAGGGCACGTTCGAGGACTACCTGCGTTGGTTGGCCTCTCGTGACCAAGGCGCGGCCGAGGCGGCGTGGTCCGGCGCACTGAGTGGCCTCGACGAGCCGACGTTGCTGGCCAATCCGGTCAAGGGGGAGCCGCAGCTGCCGCAACGCCGTGACCGGGTGTTGTCTCAGGACCTGAGCGAGAAGCTACGCACCGTGGCCCGAGGCGCCGGCGTCACGTTCAACGCGGTGCTCAACTCGGCGCTCGCGGTGACGATCGCGACGGCCACCGGCAACAAGGATCTGGTGTTCGGTACAACGGTGGCGGGGCGTCCGCCGGAGGTCCCGGGCATCGACGCAGTTGCCGGTATGTTCCTCAACACCGTGCCGGTGCGCATGACGTTGCGGGCCGACGAGACCGTCGCGGATCTGATGCGCCGCACCCAGGCGGACCGACTCGCGTTGGGCCAGTACGACTATCTCGGATTGGCGTCCATCCAGCGCAGTTCGCCGCATCGCCAGTTGTTCGACGTCCTGTACGTTCTCCAGAACTTCGTGGACGAGAACCAGGTGTCGGCGCTCAACGCGGCGCACGACATCAGCGGTGGCGACAGCATCGACCACACGCATTACCCACTGACGGTCGTCGTCACGCCCGGTGCGTCGGTGAAGGTGAAGTTCGAGTTCCATCCGGACGCGATCGACGCCGACCGAGTGGAGGCCATGCTCGAGCACTTCCTCGGATTGCTCGAGGAATGGTCGCGGTCCGTCGACGGGCTGGTCGCCCGCGCTCACGTCCCGGCGTTGCCGAAGGTCGAGGACACCGACCATGCTCTGCCGGAGAGCACGATCGCGGACCTCTTCGGTGATGTCGCCCTCTTGCAGCCCGACGAGACCGCACTGGTCTTCGGGGAACGGTCGATGACCTACGCCGAACTGGACGGCGACATCAACCGGATGGCGCGACTGCTGCTGGCTCGTGGTGCGGGTCCGGACAAGATCGTCGCGCTCGGGCTGCCGCGCACAATCGACATGGTGGTGGCATTGTTCGCAGTGCTGCGCACCGGATCGGCATATCTGCCACTCGAACTCGACCATCCGCAAGAACGTCTCGTCGGGATGATCGAGGATGCTCGCCCCGTCGTTCTCCTGACGACCTCGGACGTGGCGGGCTCGCTCGCGGCGGCACCCGTGGATACCGTTCTGCTCGACACGCAAGAGTGGTGGTCACTGCCCGCCACGACATTGTCGCCGGAAGAACTGGGATCGTTCGCCCCGGGTACCCCGGGACGGCTGGAACACCCGGCATACGTCATCTACACCTCCGGTTCCACCGGCAGGCCCAAGGGCGTCGTGACGGCATACCGTGGCCTTACGAACATGCAGTTCAATCACCGTGATGCGATCTTCGAGCCGGTGATCCGTGCGACGGGCGGTCGGCGACTTCGGATCGCGCACACGGTGTCGTTCGCATTCGACATGTCGTGGGAGGAGCTGCTGTGGCTCGTGGAAGGCCACGAGGTGCACATCTGCGACGAGAACCTGCGCCGTGACGCCGAGGCATTGGTGGCGTACTGCGACGAGCACTCCGTGGACGTGGTGAACGTGACGCCCACGTACGCGCAGCACCTCATCGAAGAGGGACTGCTCGATGACGGCGACGGACATCATCGCCCGCCGCTCGTGCTGCTCGGCGGCGAGGCCGTGTCCGACGCCGTGTGGAATCATCTGCGCGACACGGACGGAACGTGCGGCTACAACCTGTACGGACCCACCGAATACACGATCAACACCCTGGGTGCCGGCACGGGTGACAGTGCAACTCCCACCGTGGGTAAACCGATCTGGAACACACGGGCGTACGTGCTGGATTCGTGGTTGCGCCCCGTTCCGGACGGGGTTCCGGGCGAGTTGTACATCTCCGGTGTCGGCCTGGCTCGCGGCTACCTGAATAGGTTCGCGCTCACGTCTGAGCGGTTCGTCGCCGACCCGTACACACCATCCGCACGTATGTATCGGACGGGTGACCTCGTGCGCCGAGGAGCGGACGGCAACCTCGACTTCCTCGGGCGTACCGACGACCAGGTGAAGATTCGCGGTCACCGCATCGAACTGGGTGAGGTTGCGTCCGTATTGGAATCGCTGGACGACGTACGGCAGGCTGCGGTCGTTGCCGCCAAGGGTCCGGGCGGTTTCGACCGTTTGGTCGCCTACGTCGCCCCTGTGCGCGGTGTGCGAGTCTCTGGACTCGTCAACCACTCACAGGCACTGCGGGCACTTTTGCCGGACTACATGGTTCCCGCGGCAATCATCGAGATCGACTCGCTGCCCATGACGGTGAACGGCAAGCTCGATGTCAAGGCGTTGCCTCCGGCGTCGACGGTCCTCGGTGCGGGGTCGGGTGAGCAGGTCCGCCCGGAGAACGCCACCGAAGAAGCCCTGGCCGAGTTGTTCTCGACGATCCTCGACATTCCCGTACCGGGCGTCACCGAGAACTTCTTCGATCTGGGTGGGCACTCGTTGCTCGCGACCCGTCTCATCAGCCGTGCCCGCGCAGCGCTGTCGGCCGAACTGGTGATGCGGGATCTGTTCGAGGCTCCGACGGTGCGTGAGCTGGCGGCACGCATCGACAGCCGCAGCGCGTCGTCGAGGCCGGTCCTCACCGCCGGGCCGCGTCCGGAGACACTGCCGTTGTCGCCTGCGCAGCAACGACTGTGGTTGATCCAGAAGATGGAAGGCGGCTCGGCAGCGTACAACTTCCCGATCGTCTTCCGGTTGGACAACGCACTCGATCCTTCCGTGTTCGCCCAGGCACTCGGGGACGTGGTGGATCGTCACGAGTCGCTCCGAACGGTCTTCACCGTGCACGACGGCGCACCCGTTCAGCAGATTCTCGACGACGCCGCACCGTCCGTCGACGTCGTCGAAACAGATGACGCCGGACTGTCGGAGGTACTACGCACGGCAGTGGGCCGGCCGTTCGATCTCGAGAACGAGATTCCGGTTCGTGCGACGATCGTTGAACTACAAGACGGTGAGCAGGTGCTTGCGATCGTGCTGCATCACATCGCGACCGACGAGTGGTCGGACCGACCCTTCACGCACGACCTCATGACCGCCTACGCCGCCCGTGCCGCCGGGACGGCGCCGACCTGGAGTCCGTTGGCGGTCCAGTACGCCGACTACACGCTGTGGCAGCAGGAACTTCTGGGCGACCCGAATGTTGTTTCCAGCCTTGCCGCCAAGCAACTCGACTACTGGGGTTCGGCTCTGAGTGGGATTCCGGACGAGCTGGCGTTGCCCACCGATCGCACCAGGCCGCCGCGGCCCACCTATTCCGGTGGTGCCGTGCAGGTGGTGCTCGGCGACGACACCACGACGTCGTTGCGTGAGATCGCCGGCGACTCGGGCACCAGTATGTTCATGGTTCTGCACGCGGCGTCGGCAGCCCTGCTGCACCGGCTCGGTGCCGGCGACGATCTGCCGTTGGGTGCACCTGTGGCGGGACGAAGCGAACCCGGTCTGGACGAGCTGGTCGGGTTCTTCGTCAACACGGTCGTGCTGAGAACCGATGTGTCGGGCGACCCGACGTTCGCGCAGTTGCTGGATCGGGTGCGTGAGGTGGACCTTGCTGCATTCTCGAACGCCGACATTCCGTTCGAGTCCGTGGTGGGGAAGCTGAATCCGTCACGTACAGCGGCGCGGAACCCACTGTTCCAGGTGATGGTCGGCTATCACAGCAGGCGGGACGAGACTGTCGGCGGCCGCGGGTTGACCCCGCTCTCGGTGGACGAGCACACCGCCAAGTTCGACCTGGTGTTCGACTACACTGAGTATCTGCCCGACGGGAACGGTCCGGGACGAATGGAACTGCGCCTCGAGTACAGCGCCGACCTCTTCGACCGGACCACGGCCGAAACCATCGTGTCCAGGCAGGCGAACCTGCTCGATGCGGTGGCTGCAGACGCGAGTGTCCGAGTCGGCGATGTCGACGTGTTTCTCGCCGGTGAGCGCGATCTGGTGCTGAATACCTTCAACGACACCGACTGCGAGGTGCCGGAGGAAACGTTCCACCAGGCATTCCACCGCAACGTCCTGGCCACCCCGAACGCGATCGCCGTCGTCGACTCGCACGGTCGGTCGACCTATGCCGCGCTGTCGGCGCGGGTGGACCAGATCGCAGGACTGCTGTATCGACGTGGCGTGCGCGCCGAAGATGTGGTGGGCCTGGCGATTCCGCGTTCGGCCGAGTTCGTGGCGACGGTTCTCGCGGTTTTGCGGCTCGGCGGCGCCTACCTGCCGTTGGATCTGAACCACCCCCGCGAGCGAATCTCGTTCATGCTCGAGGACTCTGCCGCCGCGGTGCTGGTGAGCACGATGACCGAAACGCAGCGGATCGACGAGGTCCCAGGACTCGTGCGGGTGCTGATCGACGACCCGTCGACAGTGGCAGAGCTGCGCGGTGAATCCGCGCAGAGGGTCCCGGCGGAGCCCGAAGGGCTCGATCATGCCGCGTACGTGATCTACACGTCCGGTTCGACGGGCAAGCCGAAGGGTGCCGTGCTCACCCACGACGGCATTCCCAGCCTGGTTGCCACAGCGCAGGAACGGATGCGCCTCGAGCAGGGCTCGGTGGTGATGCAGTTCGCGTCCGTCGGCTTCGACGTCGCGGTGTTCGAGCTGGCGATGGCGTTGTGCACCGGTTCGCGGTTGGTGATCGTGCCGGACGAGGCGCGTGTGGCCGGGCCGGAGCTCACCGACTTCATGGATCGCCATCAGGTCAGTCACGCGATCATTCCGCCGTCGCTGCTGGCGGCACTTCCGCCTGACTGTCTGATTCCGGAAGGGTGCACGGTTCTGGTCGGAACCGAGACGGTGCCACCGGAATTGATCGGCAAGTGGGCCGGCAGGCTGAACCTGCTGGCGGCCTACGGCCTCACGGAGGTCACCGTCAACAACACGTTGTGGCAAGCCGAGCCGGGATGGAACTCGGTGGTGCCCATCGGTATTCCCGACCCCAACGAGCAGGTCTACATTCTCGATTCCCGGCTCGCCCCGGTCCCACCCGGGGTTGCCGGTGAGTTGTACCTCGCCGGCCGTGGTCTGGCACGCGGCTACCTGGGTCGTCCCGATCTGACGGTGTGCCGGTTCGTGGCGAACCCGTTCGGAACCGAACGTATGTATCGAACCGGAGACCGTGCGCGGTGGCGCCGCGACGGCAACATCGACTTTCTCGGACGTGTGGACGAGCAGGTGAAGGTTCGGGGCTTCCGCATCGAACTCGGCGAGATCATCGCAGCACTGGGTTCGCACCCGAAGGTGAATCAGGCGGCCGCAGTGGCAGACCGCGAAGGAGATCTTGTCCGTCTCGTCGGCTACGTGACCGGGCCAGGTGACCTCGATCCGATAGAGATCCGCGAGCACGTCGCGAACTCGCTGCCCGACTACATGGTTCCGTCGACGGTCATGGTGCTGGGTGGTGCGCTGCCGCTCACGCCCAACGGAAAGCTCGATCGCGAGGCGCTGCCGACCCCCGACTGGTCGGATCTGGTCGGGGACGCTGCCCCGCAGACCGAGACTCAGATCTCGATTGCGGCTGCAGTTGCCGAGATTCTGTATCTGCCGAACGTCGGAATTCACGACGACTTCTTCGATCTCGGTGGGCACTCGATGGCATCGATGAAGTTGGTGGCCCGCATTCGAGAACGCTTCGGTGTGAGTATCGGAATTCGGGACGTGTTCGATGCTCCGACCGTCGCAGGTCTGGCGCACCTCGTCGACGCAGGTGGTGACGGTGGTCGTCCGGCGCTGACGTCGGCCGTGCGCCCCGAAACCCTGCCCTTGTCCGGACCGCAACGCACGCACTGGAATCGGTACCGGACTGCCGGAGAAGGAGTGCACGCCGATCACGCGCTCGCGCTCACCCTGACAGAACGGGTGAATCCCGAGGCCCTCGCGCAGGCACTCGACGACGTCTCGTCCCGGCACGAGCCGCTACGGACGGTGTATGTCGAGGTCGATGGGCATGTGGTGGCGCAGGAGGCGGTACGCCCGGTCCTCGAACTCGAGGACGTGGGTGACGGCGACCTGCACCGTCGGGTCTTCGAACTCGCCCAGCGTACGACCGATCCGAGGGAACAGCCGCCGCTGCGTCTGTGCCTGGTCTCCGGCTGTGATGGCACACAGGTGTTGCTCGCGGCGATGCAGTACATCGCGGTGGACGAGTGGTCGGTGGTGCCGCTGCTGAGTGACCTGCTCGGCGCGTACGCCTCTCGTGTGGAGGGTGAGGAGCCGGCGTGGGAGCCTCTGCCCGTCACGTATCCCGACTTCGTGGTGTGGTCGAAGGAGTTGCTCGGCGATCCGGGCGATCCGGACAGCGAGCACACTCGCCAGCTCGATTACTGGCGTGGCAGATTGGCCGATGTACCGGCTCGCCTCGAGCTGCCGGCGTCCGGCATCACGGAGCGGCGCGCGGAGTTCGTCTCGCTGGAGATCGATGCCGAACTGCATCGGGGTATCGATGCGGTGGCCTCTGCGTCCGGGACGAGCATGTTCATGGTTCTGCAAGCGGCGCTGGCGAAGGTGTTGACCCGCAACGGGGCAGGGGAGGACCTTCCCATCGGTTCCCTTGCGGCGGGACGAACCGAGGCGGCTCTGGAAGGGCTCGTCGGCTGTTTCGCCGACTTCTTGTTGCTGCGAACCGACACCAGTGGTGATCCGGCCATGCCGGAACTGTTGTCGCGCATCAGGGAGAGCAACCTCCGGGCGCTCGAGCATCAGGACGTTCCGTTCGCGGACGTCACGGCAGCAATGGGTGACGCGGATGCTCTTCGTCCACAGGTGCTGCTGATTCATCATCAGCAGGCCCGTTTCGGTGATCTCGGGGCCTTGGGTGGCTTCTGGCCTGTGCCCGTGGGTGTACCCGAATCGGATCTGACGCTCAGTTTCTACGAGCCGGTCGGTGACGGACCTGTGCATGCCCACTTCACGTTCTCCTCGGATGTACTCGATCCGGGGGTCGTCACGACCTGGGCAAACGAGCTGTTGTCCGAGGTGAGGGCGGCAATCGGAGGACTAGAATGACCGGCGGTGATCGATATCGCACTTCAGGGATATGAGGGGACCCTTATGAAATCGACGAACGTTGGTACCCTCCTTCTGGCCAGGGTAGGCTTCACTATCTTTCATGGAACGCATACGGCGGCAGCTGAGTCGAGGGTGGCTCAGGTGGGGCGGCCGAGGATGGACGACGAGCAATGAACGAATCGCCGCGTGCGAGCGCCGGCAACCCGGATGAGGTCCGCGACATCGTCGGAATCGGGTTCGGCCCCGCCAATCTTGCGCTGGCCATCGCGGTCGAGGAACACAACGAGACCTGCCCGCCCGGTGAACGGCTGACCGCCCGGTTCTTCGAACGGCAGGACTCGTTCGCGTGGCACCCCGGAATGTTGCTCGACGGCGCCACCATGCAGATCGCCTTCCCCAAGGACCTGGTCACGTTCCGCAACCCGACCAGTCGATTCACCTTCTTCTCGTACCTGTTCGATCGTGGACGGTTGGTCGACTTCGTCAACCATCAGACCTTCTTTCCCACGCGGCACGAGTTCAACGACTACCTTCAGTGGGCTGCAGGCCGAGTCGACGCCGATGTTCGGTACGGAACCAGTGTCGAGGGCGTGCGTGGCATCCGTGGTGACGACGGAATCGTCGACCGCTTCGAGGTCACCGCATCGGACGGGAGCAGCGTCGTTGCACGCAACGTCGTCGTCGCTGCCGGACTCCGAGAGCGCATTCCCGAGTGGGCAGTCCCGTCGGACCGGTGCTTCCACAACCACAAGTTCCTGTTCCACCTCGAGAACATGCCGGAGCCGGTTCATCAGCGCTTCGTGGTGCTCGGCGCCGGCCAGAGCGCCGCAGAGATCGTCCAGTACCTCCACACCAACTATCCGCGGGCCGAGGTCCACAGCGTGTTCGCACGGTACGGGTACAGTCCTGCCGACGACAGCCCGTACGCCAACCGCATTTTCGATCCCGAGGCAGTGGACGAATTGCACGGCGCCTCGGAAGCGGAGCGGGTGCGGATCATGGAACTGCACCGCGCCACCAACTACTCGGTGGTCGATCTGGACCTGATCAACGAGCTCTACGCCACCGAATACCAGGAAATGGTCCGGGGTGCGCGCCGATTGTTCATGCGCCGCGCCTCCGAGATCGTCGAGGCCACGGAAACCGCGGATGGGGTCGAAGTCGGTGTCCACAGCACGATGGACGGGCTCACCGACACGCTGACCTGCGATGCCGTGGTGTTGGCCACCGGATTCACGCCCGCGCCGCTCGGCGAGATCCTCGGAGATCTCGCTCCGGATGAGGCCCAGCCCCCGGTTGTCGGTCGAGATTATCGATTGGCGGTTTCCCCGGAGGTATCCGGGGGAATCTATCTACAAGGCGGCACCGAGAAGACACACGGACTCACCTCGTCTCTGCTGTCGAACGTCGCCGTGCGGGCAGGGGATATCCTGGCCTCTGTTCTAACCAGGCGTGACCAGACGGACACGCTTGCTAGTGTGAGACCAAAGGACACGTACGTGACAAGCGAGGCGAGATGAGCACTAACCCTTTCGATGATGAAGACGGCCGCTTCTACGTGCTGGTCAATGACGAAGAGCAGCACTCACTCTGGCCTACGTTCTCGGAGGTTCCCGCCGGATGGCGTGTGGTGTTCGGCGAGGAGAGCCGCGCAGCGTGCCTCGAGTACGTAGAGAAGAACTGGACCGACATGCGGCCCAAGAGTCTGCGTGAGGCCATGGAGGCCGACGAGAAGTCCGGCGGCCGCCACAGCGTCGACAAGAGCTGACGTCGACACGAGCTGACGCGAACCAGCACAGCACCGAGCGGATCGGGGGCAGGGGGATCGACTCCTGCCCCCGATCCGCTTTTCGTGTGATCGGCAGCCGCCCGGTCAGGCGGCGCGGCTCCTCGACGCCGGACGCTTGCGTCGGGTGAACGTGGGTCGGCGGATCGAATCCTCGAACTGCAGGATGCGGGGGCGGCGCAGGGTACGTGCCATCCATTCGCCGAGAGTCACCCCTGCGGCGAGAGCACAACCGATACCGAATGCGGACAGCATTGCACTCAAGCCGATGATCGGGTCGTCGTTCAGCAGTGCATACAAACCGCGATACAGCGCCAAGCCCGGCAGCAGTGGCGTGATGCCGGCGACGGCGACGACCAACGGTGGGGTCAGTGAACGGCGTGCCAGCAGGCCACCGGCGAAACCGACGACGGTGGCAGCGACTGCCGAGCCGATTACCGGCCCGATTCCGAGTAACTCCGTTACCGCGTAGACGGTGGCTCCAGCGAAGCCGCCCATCCACGCCGCTGTGAGAGCGCGTCGCTCCGCGTAGCAGGCGAGCGCATAGCACAACGACGCGAACGCGCCCGCCAGGATGAAGATGGGCATGCGGGCGAGGTTGGTGGACTCCACGTTGATCGGCGGCAGTGTCGAGCCCAACATCCCCGTCAATCGCAGAGACAGACCGACGCCGGCAATGATCCCACCGGTCATCATCACCACTTCGAAAAAGCGCGCGGCGGCCGTGATCGGAGCCCCCATGATTGCATCCTGCACCGAACCGACCAGTGACAGTCCCGACAGCAACACCACGACACCGGCCGCAATGATCTGTGCCGGCCTGATGTCGATCCCCAGTTGGTTCTGGAACGTATACAGCGTGGCAGCCGGCGTGGCAGCGACAAGTCCGCCGACGAACTGCTGGAAGAAGAACGGTAAACCGATTCGGTTGAGGACGCGGTTGAGTCGGTGGATCACCACCGTTGTCAGAAATGCGATCGAGGCGACCGGCAGGCTGCCGCCGAGGAGTACGGACACAGCCGCTGCCATCCCTGCCCACGCCAAGGTCGCCATCCACCGGTTGTACGGGTGCGGCGCCGTGGTCACCGCCGTGAGTTCCTCGTGCGCGACGTCGGGCAGAATCGCCTCCCGCCGGATGCGCCGCGTCAAGCGGTCCACCGCGGCGAGGCGGGTGAAGTCCATCGAGCGGTAGCGCACGATCCGCATGGTGCTGGCCGGCGGCAATGTCGGTCCACGGTAGGCGGACAGGACGATCGAGTTGTACGTGACGTCCACATCGCACTGCGCCAGACCGTAGGTGGCGGCGATGAACCGAACCTGCTCGGCGACGTCCATCGCGGACGTACCGGATGCCAACAGGACCTCGCCGACGCGGACGGCGAGGTCGAGTACTTCGGTGACGCGCGCATCATCGGTCAGGTCGATCGGCTGCAGCGGCGCCGGCGCCGATGTGACCCTGTCGATGGTGGCGCGGCGGGAACCTGCGAGGCGGTTCAGTAACGCAGTGAAGTCGGCCATACGCTCAGATGATGTCTTTCTCGGACAGGTCGGTGGCGGCGAAGGCGGCCGCCAGGGTGTCGTGGCGGAACGTGGAGGTCACTTGGTCGTGGACCACCCGGAACGCCGAGGCAACATTATGAGTCGTTTCGGGGTCGGACGCCCAACTGGCCTCCTGTTCGACCACCACGACACCGTCGTGGACATACATCCGCCCGGGTTTCAGAGTTATGCCCGCCGCGCCGGCCCACTCCTCGAGCGCGGTGAGCCCCTGTGTCGCACCTTTGGGCCCGCCGAGTTCGATGTCGTCGCTCGACAGTGCGACCAGTGTCTCCACGTCGCCGGAGTTGAGAGCTTCGTGCCAGGCGAGAACCGTTGCGATCTCCGATGTACTCATGCGACAACGCTAACCAATGTGGGTGGGCGATACCTGAGTAAAAGCATTGGATATGATGAGCGCGCTCCACTCGCCTCCTTAGCTCAGTGGTAGAGCACTCGCCTTGTAAGCGAGCGGTCGTCCGTTCAATCCGGACAGGGGGCTCCACGCAAAGGCTCCGACCAAGTGGTCGGAGCCTTTTGCCGCTGTTCGCATCGCTGATTGCCGTGGCCTCAGAGGCTGCCAGGGATGTCGAGCACCTCGATGCCTGTCGTGGCCTTCAATAACTTCCACAGGTCCGGGCGGTCGGGAAGCACGTCGGTACCCAGGACCGTGAAGTCGGTGGGAGCTGCCACCGTGCTGGTTTGGTCCCCGCGCAGGGTGAACAACGCGAAGCAGGCGTCCGTGTGGGCCAGGTCGTGGCGTGCCCAATATCGGATGCCGTCGAAGCCTGCCGCACGGAGCGCCTGCGCCCACTGCTGAGTGAGGTCGTAGTCGGGCGTCGTTGAAATTTCCGCTGTCATCCCGAACCGAATCGCGGCGTTCGACGTCGTGTCGGCGACGTGCAGGTCGCGTGTGACTGCCAGTGTGGAAACGGCGCGATCTGCGATCTCGGTGCTTGGCACGAGCTGGATACCGACCCATGTCTCGAGCAGGGTGATCAGCGACGTCTCTGCCACGTAGCACGTGCCGTCAGGGCCGGGAAGGTCGAAACGCCCACCAAGCCCGGTGCCGAACCACCACGGGGCGAACCTGGCCCGGTGCGTGCGGTAGGTCGTTGTCTCGGAGGGCACGATGGTCACAGGGAACCGCCCCCCGGAGCGCGTCGGGGGACGGTGGTGGGGTGAGGTGTTGCGTGGCTCGCGAAGCCCTCACGAAGCGAGTCGATCGGAGGCCTGCCGGGCGAGCCTGACGACCTCGACCGTGTCACCGTCGAGCAGGGCTTGTCGCGGTGTGCGGCCGGAGAGTTCGGGCTGCAGGCTCGACATCCACGAGGCAAAGGTCCAGGCGTGCCCGTCGGCAGGCGCCCACGCCTTCAACACCTCCTTGATCCCCCGGATCGGGACGTGCGGGGCGGTGTCGGTCAAGCCGCCCGACCAGTAGCCGACCGTTCCGTCGGCCGCTGTCAGCCGCAGCACCCGGCTCTCGCGCACTGCTTGGCTGAGTGCTTGCTTCGACCATCCGGTGACGTCGACCGCCTGCTTGTGGGTCAGGATCGGACCAACGTGGTTCTCCCAGACGCGGCGAGCCGTCAGGTTCGACAGAACGGTCCTCACACCGGCGGCGACGTACTGCGCGTCGTCGTCGTCGAGCTGCTCGGTGGCCATTCCGCTCGCAGCCAACTGGTCGTCCACTACCTTCTTCAGGGGAGTGCTCATACCCTCATGATCCTTGGTCAAGTAGGTCAAGTCAATAAGGTCAAGTGGCACGTCCGCTGGTAGCTCACTCCTCCAGAATCTCGACGTGCCCGTTGGTTCCGTCGACCCTTATCCGCTGTCCGTCGCGGATCAGAGTGGTGGCGTGCTCCACACCCACAACGGCCGGAAGCCCGTACTCGCGTGCGATCACCGCGCCGTGCGTCATCAGTCCACCCACCTCCGTGACCAAGCCCGCGACGGCGACGAACAGAGGAGTCCAACTCGGGTCGGTGTAGGCGGTGACGAGGATGTCACCCGCTTCCACGTCGGCTTCGGTCATGTCGAGCACGACGCGGGCACGGCCCTCGACTGTTCCGGTGGAGACGGGCAGCCCCACCAACGCGCCGTCCGGCACATCGTCTCGCCGGTAGGCGCCGGTGAGGGCTTCTCCGTCCGAGGTGAGCACCCGCGGTGCCCGGAGCGCCCGATACGAGTGGAAGGCGGCCCTCCGCTCGTCGATGAGCTCGTCGCACGGTTGGTGTGTGAGGACGAGTTCGCGCAGTTCACCGAGCCGCAGGTAGAAGATGTCCTCCTGCTCCCGGAGTACGCTGGCGCGTACCAGAGTCTGCGCTTCGTGCAACAGGGCCTTCTTGTGTTCGAAGTAGTGGCTCACCATGGCGTACTTCGGGTACTCGCGATACCCCGCGAAGGTGCGCAGGCGATCGATCATCCGCGAAGTCTCCTCGGCCTTCGCTTCGCCGTCGGGCAACTCGCGCAGCCGCTCGAGTAGTTCGTCCGTCTTGTTCCGGGCTGCACACGCGCCGTCCTCGAAGCGTCGTTTGCCTTCGCCCGGTTCGAAGTTCGCGACGTTGCTCACGATCGTGGGCACGAGCGCGGTGGGCCGCTCGCTCCAACGCGGTCTCGTGATGTCGATCTCCCCGACACACCGCATGCCGTACCGGTCCAGGTACGACTCGATCGCTGCCCGTGCCTGCTGGCCTCCGGTGCGCTTCGCGAGTTCGTCCAGGAACTGTGCGTCACCGAAGCCGGCGGTTTCGAAGCCTCCGTCGTCCACGTGGCGGAGAAAGCTCACCACCTCCGGATGTGGCCGCATTGCATCGGCGACATCCAGCAGGTCGAGGCCCATCTCCGAGGTGACGTTGTGCGGAACCGATTGTGTGAGCACGTCGGCCGCATTCTTTTCCCCCAGCCACTCCTGCATCCGATCGCCGAGCCACGTAGTGGTGTCGATGATTGCCGTGATCACCTGCATGCTCCGGGGAAGGAACAGGCTGGTCCGTAGGCTGGCAACGTCGGCCTCGATGAAGTCGACGAGTTCCGATCCGGACTTGGTTCGGATGTCGCGCTTCAAGGCTTCGAGGCGGGCCTCGCTGTGTGCGATCAGCTCCGTCACGATCGCCGGGTCGGTCTCGATGGGGTCTGGAGTGTGTGCTTTCGGTGCTGCACCGGGCGAGTCGTTCGGACGGGTCCGGACGAAGCCGTCACGGCCCAGGACGGTCTGCAGCGCGTCTCCGATCAGCGGGTCGGAGCTGCCGAGAGCTGTCACCAGCCCGTCGCGGGTCGCAGCCGATCCCAGAGTCGGCGTGACATCGACGAACAGCCGTCCGCCCGCATCGACCATCGCAGCCGGGCTGGTCAGCTTCCAGACGCAGATGCCCAGGGGCTTCATTGCGTCGGTCATCATCTGCTGATGCCCGACGGACACGTACACGTGGTTCTGGCCGTCTTCGGCCACGGGAATCGGGAACAGCGTGGTGATCGGCCGGCTCTGGACGATATGGAAGCCGTCGTCGTCGAGGCACCATTCGATGTCCTGCGGACTCCCGAAGTGTGCTTCGATCTCCCGGCCCAGCCGCTCGAGTTCCACGACCTGCGCGTCGGTCAGCACCGGCTGTTCGGTGGCGCCGGCCCGGTCGATGACCACGCCGCCGCGAATCTTGTAGCCGTCCGCGTTCACGGTGCCGGACACCAACGCCTCCCCGAGGCCGAGGCCGGCATCCACAGAGGTGACCGTCCGATCGCAGGTGATCGGGTCGGCGGTGAACAGGATCCCGGACGCCCGTGCAGGAACCATCCGCTGTACGAGCACAGCCATGTGGACCGTGCGGTGATCGATGCCGTTGCGCAGCCGGTAGGTGACGGCTCGCTCGGTGAACAGTGAGCCCCAGCATCGGCTGACGTGTTCGAGGATCGCTGCCGATCCCACAATGTTCAGGTAAGAGTCCTGCTGACCGGCGAACGATGCGCTCGGCAGGTCCTCGGCTGTCGCGCTGGACCGGACCGCATAGGCGCCGTCCTCGCCGAGAGCGGAATGCGAACGGATGATCTCGGCAGCCACCTCGTCTGGGATCGTGCACTTTTCGATGGCGTCGCGGATGTCGGCGCACAACGTGGCGATAGCCTCCCGGTCGTCCGCTTCGAGGCGTGACAACCGTTCGATTCGGTGCTCGATCGACGGCGTTGCGGCGATGATCCGTCGGAAGGCGTCTGTCGTCACGCAGAAACCGTCCGGTACGTTGACGCCGTCGAGTCGGGACAGTTCGCCGAGGCCTGCCCCCTTGCCGCCGACGACCGCGATCTGTGTCCGGTCGACCTCGCGGAAGCTCCACACGTAGTTCATCCACCCGCTCCTAGCCTGCTGTTCTGGCGTTTCGCAGCGATTATGGGCCGAAAATCCGTACCTCATGAGAGCCCCGGATCGTGTATAAAGTGAAAAGGGGAAGGGGAGCGGTGCCAATTCTCTGGGACGACGAGACACCAGGGGTGCTGCGTCTGCCCTCGGGACGTCGCGTGCGCGGCCGTGGGCTCCGCCGATCTTCTGTCGCAGGCCTGGAACCGTCGTTCGGCCTGTATCTCACCGGCACACGGCCGGCACCCCTGCCCTGGGAGTCCCGCTGGATTCGGTGGCCCGACTTCTGGCTGCCATCCGACCGGGAGTTGTTTCGGGTCAGCCTCGTGGAGCTGTGGGAACGTTCCGAGCAGGAACGGGTCGAGATCGCCTGCAGCGGCGGATATGGCCGTACCGGAACCGCATTGGCGGCCCTGGCGGTGTTGGACGGCGTCGCCCCAGGTCATGCTGTCACCTACGTGCGTGAGCACTACTCGAGGCGGGCCGTCGAGACACCGTGGCAGCGACGTTTCGTGAAAGCGTTCCGGCCGAATTAGGGCGACGGGTGTCCGCGATCGGGCCTAGCGTGATCGTCATGGGTATTCGATGGAATGACGAACTGGCCGATCAACTCGACTGGCACTGGCAAAACCAGTTGCGTGAACGGCTGTCCGGCCTGACCGACGACGAGTACTTCTGGGAGCCGGTCGAGGGCACGTGGAGTGTGCGACCGCGCGGGACGTCCACCGCCTCGATGCAAGGCGGCTCGGGGGAGTGGACGATCGACTTCGCGTTTCCCGAACCCTCGCCCGCGCCGGTCACCACCATCGCGTGGCGGTTGGGGCACATCATCGTCGGGGTTCTGGGTGCGCGTAATGCCGGGCACTTCGGTGGGCCGCCGATCGATTATCAGTCGTTCGAATATGCGGGAACGGCCGAGGGTGCGCTGGCGCAGCTCGACGAGCAATACGCCGCCTGGTTGTCGGGTGTGCGGTCGCTGGGCGAGGACGGTCTGGCGCGTCCGTGCGGCCAGGCGGAGGGTCCGTACGCCGAGATGTCGATGGCCAAGCTCGTCCTGCACATCAACCGTGAGGTCGTTCATCACGGTGCGGAGATCGCCCTGCTGCGGGATCTGTACGTCAACCGTGGTTCGCGCCCAGTTCGATGAGCAGCACACCGCACGCGATCAGTGCGATGCCCATGCCCATCGTCTTGGTGAGTGGGTCGCGGAACAGCACTCGTGCGGCGATGGCGGTGAGTGCGACGCCGGTGGCCGCCCAGATTCCGTAAGCCACGCCGATTGCCATTCCGGCTCCGAGTGCCGCCGCGAGGAAACCGAACGATACGAGGTAGCCGCCGACGATGGCGGGTGCCCACCGTTTGTCGCGGAGTCCGTCGGATTGGCGAAGCGACAGGGTGGCCGCGAGTTCGCAGAGGATCGCGCATCCCAGGTAGAGCCAGCTCATGAACCGGCCCGCTCGGGTCTTGCGGCTCGCACCTTCTCAGCCTGTGCCTTTTCCTGCTGTGTCCTCTTCGTCAAGGCCTTCTCGGAGCCGGTCTCCACGACCAGGACCCCCGCGGCAACCACGACGATGCCGAGACTCATCACCCAGGTCAGGGGGTCGCCGAACAGGAAGTGGGCGAGTATCGCCGTCAGTGCGACGCCGCTGGCCCCCCAGATTCCGTACGCAACTCCGATCGGTGCTCCTTGGCGAAGCACGGCGGCCAGAAACCCGAACGAGACCAGGTAACCGACGACGACGAGCGCCAACCAGGCCGACTGATCGAGCGACCCGCGCAGCGCGAGCGTCCCCGACACCTCGAACACGATGGCACCCGCGAGACAGAGCCATTTCCTCATGTCGTCGCCTGCATGCGACTCACTCGGGTCCGAGGGGATAGTCGAGCGAGGGTCGTTCGCCACGTCGCAACCAACGTCCAGGCAAACGGCCTGCCAGGTCCCCGAGTGGGCCGACAGCGGCACTGAGCAAGTTGACCGTGTCCTGCAGCACGTCGATGCTCGAACTCATGCGTTGGATGTTCGGCGCCAGCGAGCTGAGTGTCTCCGACAGCGCGACGATCTGATCGAGCGGACCATCCTTGGCGATGATGCGCTCGAGCGCACCTTGGTCGGCCAGCAAGACTTCCAGGATGCCGTCCTCGGCAAGGGCGCGGTCGACGAGGCCTCCTTCGGCAGTCAGGCGTTCCACCGCGCCGTCTTTCGCGGTGAGGCGTTCCAGGGGTCCATCCACCGCGGTCAAACGGTCGAGCAGTCCGCCGGGAGCGAGGAGGCGCTCGAGTGCGCCGTCCTCCGCAAGGATTCGTTCGAGTGGCCCGCCGGGGGCGAGGACGCGTTCGAGGGGACCGCCGGGAGCCAGCAGTCGTTCCAAAGTGCCGTTCGGTGACGTCAAACGATCGACCGGTCCACCCGGTGCCAACAGTCGATCCAGGGGGCCGCCCGGCGCCATCGCCTGGCCCAGCGGGCGATCGCCCGACGTCAGCGAAGACAACTGCTGGATCATCTGGAGTGGATTACCGGACGTCGAATGTGTGGTCACGGTCGTATTCGCTGGGGCCACCGCACTGATCGCGCTGTTCAACGTGATCTCGGCGACACTCAGTCCGGCTTCGGCGGCGGTGAGCCCGATTCGCACGGGAGCGAAGACCAAAGACACCAGATTCATGCAATTACTGTAACCGTTCACACACATGCAAACACATCCATGCAACGCGGATTCGATGCCGCCGAGTGGGAACACATCCGTAGCCGGGACGGTTCCCTGACACATGAGCAAAGATGATCGCGGCAGCACGAGCGACGACGACATTCTTCTCGAATTGGCGGCACAGCAGAACAAGGCAGTGCTCGCCACCGTCAAGCGTGACGGGAGGCCACAACTGTCCAACGTGTTGTACGCCTGGGACCCGGACACTCGAATCGCACGGATCTCGGTCACCGCGGACCGTGCGAAAACCCGCAATGCTGCACGAGACTCACGTGTGTCGTTGCATATCAGTGCACCCGACTTCTGGAGCTACGTCGTCATCGAGGGCGGTGCCTCGCTCAGTGACGTCGCAGCCGACCCGCACGACGACGCCACCGACGAACTCGTCGACGTGTTCCGCCGGGCAACAGGCCAGGAACACGAGGACTGGGACGAGTTTCGACGAGCGATGGTGGCAGATCGTCGTCAGGTGCTGCGTGTGCACACCACCCATTTCTACGGAATGCCCCACCTCCCCCTGTGAGTGGTTGACGAGTCTCTGCACTCCTCGGCCACGCACAGGCGATGGCGCGTCTGGGCATGTCGGACACTGCGGATATTCTCGTTTAATTGCTGGAGGATGGCACGAACCCGCTCGTCGGCGTCGGTTCGAACGATGAACGGGAGCAGGGAGCGCGCGCATGACCCACGTGGTCGCCACCATCAACCTCAAGGGCGGGGTGGGCAAAACAACAACCACCGCGGCGCTGGCGGAGGTGCTCTCAGCCGAATTCGGTCAACGGGTGCTGCTCATAGACCTCGACCCGCAGACCAACCTGACCATGATGATGATCGGGGAGCGCCGCTGGGGTGAGTTGGATGCGCAGGGCCTCACCCTGGCCACGGTGTTCGAGCGTGCGTTGACGGGCACCTCGGCGCGGTTCGACATCGACCCGTTGATCGAGCGGGGTGTCTCACCGCTGAGCAAAGTCGACACGGTCGATCTTCTGCCGTCGTCGTTGAAACTGATTGCGCTGCAGGACCGTGTCGCGGCGCTGGGGGAGGGCGTGGACGGTGACCACACGGAAATCCTGCAGCGTGCCCTCGGTGGCGTGCTCGAGCGGTATGACTACGTGCTGATCGACTGCCCACCGAACCTGGGGGCGATGACGTTGAACGGCCTGCGCTTGGCCGATGGCTACCTGATCCCGACAATCCCCGATGTGATGTCGACGTACGGCATCGGCCCGGTTCAGGAGCGGATCCGGCAGTTCGCCACGGAATGGGGCCAGCCCATTGTCGAACTCGGTGTGGTCGTCACCAAGTACCGGAAGGTGTCCGCGGTGCATCGCAACACGATCGACGACCTGGTCCGAAATCGGGAGATCTCCATGGTCTTCCCGTCTCTGATCCCGGACGCGAATCAGATTGCCGCTGCTGCAGAGTTCGCGAACTTCGGCACACTTCGGCAGAAGTACGGCTCGGATGGCCAGTTCACGGCTCTGCGTGACCTGGCTCAAGATTTCATGGCGACGGCGAAGATCAAGCTCGCCTGGTCCCGATAGGAACGAACGTGGCAGATTCTCGAGACATTTCCGTGGATGAGCTGAAATTGCGGAGGGCGACTTCCGAGGCGGAGTCCGCGCTGATCAAACTCGGTTCGGCGGATTCCGGCGTCGCCATGGCGCTGTCGCGTCTGGTGCAGGCGGTGGCCGATGAGGCGGCGCGCACACCCCGGTTCGCGAAGATATTGGCCGCAGCGTTGGCCGCCGACGGAGAACCGCCGGTCACGGGGGCTGTGACCGCGCGCAAGAAGGCTCCACAGAAGAAGGCCCCGGGAAAGAGGACACAGCGGTCGAAGGGCTTACTCGACCCGTTCGCGGTGTTCGAGGTGTCGGGCGAAGCGGGTCTGCGTGCACGCCTGGGCACACTGACCGTGGACCAGCTCAAGGACATCGTCGCCGAGCACTCCATGAACTACGACAAGGTCGCGATGCGGTGGAAATCCGCGCCGCGGCTTGTCGATCGGATCGTCGAGCGTGTGGAGGCACGCTCCACCAAGGGCGACGTTCTCCGGTAGATCAGATCCGCACCTTGATCTTCACCAGGCTTCGAATTGTGCATGCACGTCAGCTCGGAGGGTGATGTTCTCCGGCTTGATGGTCACCAGGTTTATCTCAGGACCCCCACCAACCCCACCGGGGTAGATGCGGGATCCCAGCGAGCTGTCGAGGCCACTTGCATCCACGCCAAGCAATCCTGGGTCGGCGATGGCCACGGGGTTGATCGTGCTGCGACCGATGCTGGTTGCGTAGGCAGTGGCCTTCGCCTTGGCGTCACGCACAGCGAGGTCGCGCACGTACGTAATATTCTTGGCCCGGCTCCGGGTTGTCAGCGCCCAGTTGAAGTGCCCTACGCTCACGCCGTCGGTGTCCGAGAGTGAAGCTACGAAGGCGTCGATCGCGTCGAGCTTGCTGAATTTCACCTCGATGGCTGCCGCGGACCGATAAACGTACGGCAGTTGCTCCCCATCCCTATTGCTCGGTCGGTGCCGGGACTGCCTGATTTGGTCCAAGGACCACCAATTGATCGGGCCGTGATCGCTGTCATGGAGGTCGGTGATCTTGCGGGTCAGATCTTGAACGAGTTGGGTCGTCGGCGCCCATGCACGCTCGGCAGTGGAGCCGTCGAACTGAACGGACAGCGAAACCGTGCAACGCTCGGGTGCATAGGTGGCTTCACCGTGGCCGGCGACGGTGATCTTCACAGGACTGGTGTGCATAGGTGAGAAGTCTGCCATGCCGGTCACGGCAGCTATTTCCGGATCTGGGACTGCTCTCCGAGCGTCGTCCCGGCCCCGCCGGCTCCTGTGCCGTCCTGCACGAGCCGCACTTCCGGATCGACCTGATCCCCGACGGTGCCAGGTCGGGCTCAGTGGAATGTATCGGGATTCCGCTGCCCACGCTGCTCACTCACATCGGCTCGGACAGATCCCTTCAAGTTCCGTTCGTTCAGAGCCAGTTGGGAAGGCTGTCCCGGGCGATGAATCTGCCTCGATGAGTGGTTTGACGAGTCCCGAGACTCGCCGGCCACTCACGGGCGGCGGAGCCGCCTATGTCAGGGCTTTCAGTCCGATGACACAGCCCACGATCCCGACGATCAGCAGGATCTTGACGAGTGAGGCCGATTCGGTGCCCGTCATCATCGCGTAGGCGACCGTGAGTGTGGCGCCGATACCCACCCATACCGCGTACGAGGTGCCGGTGGGCAGGGTGCGCATCGCATACGCGAGCCCGGCCATCGACAGCGCCAACCCGATCCCGAAGGTGAGGGACGGGGCGAGTTTGGTGAAGCCTTCGGACTTGCCGAGCGCTGTAGCCCAGACCGCCTCGAGAACCCCGGAGACGACGAGAACCAGCCATGCCATGTGCGAACACTCCTGCTGCACCGTCTTGTCGCTGGCCGGGTACGGTGCGCTCGTCCGGGTGTCCGTTCGACCCGGCCAGGCTAGCAAGATTCGGAAGGTCAGTCAGGAACGTTCCCGCTGTGACCTTGCTCGCGTAGCGCCGCCTTGATCTTGGCGGCGGCCTCGTCCATCGACTCCGGCGACGGGTCGGTGTCCGCCCCGCTGATGTCGAAATCGCCCATGGTGTACGCGGGGAAGACGTGCACGTGCAGGTGTGGAACCTCGAGTCCGGCGATCAGCAGTCCGGCCCGCGGTGCGTCGAATGCAGGACGGACGGCCCGCCCGATCGTGCGCGCAACCGCGGTCACCTTGGCGAACAGTTCCCCGTCGACGTCCTGCCACTGGTCGACCTCCTTGCGGGGGACGACCAGGGTGTGGCCCTGGGTGACCGGGGCGATGGTGAGAAACGCCACGACGTCCTCGTCCTCCCACACGAACCGACCGGGGAGATCTCCGCTGATGATTGCGCTGAATACGGAAGCCATTCCCAAAGGATAGGTGCCGTAAGCTGACGGCCGTGCGCGTACTCGTAATCGGCTCCGGAGCCCGTGAACATGCCCTCCTTCTCGCCCTCGCCCGCGATCCGGGTGTCGAGGCGCTGATGTGTGCGCCCGGCAACGCCGGGATCGCCAAGGTTGCCGAGCAGTATCCTGTCGATGCGTCGTCGGGCGAGGCCGTGACCGCTCTGGCCAAGGAGGTGTCGGCGGACCTCGTCGTCATCGGCCCCGAGGTGCCGCTGGTGCTCGGTGTCGCGGACGCTGTGCGGGCAGCCGGGATCGCGTGCTTCGGGCCGTCTGCGGACGCCGCCCGCATCGAGGGCTCGAAGGCCTTCGCCAAGGACGTCATGGCGGCCGCAGGTGTGCGAACCGCGCACAGTGAAATCGTCGACAACCCCGCCGAGCTCGACGCGGCACTCGACCGCTTCGGACCGAACTGGGTCGTCAAGGACGACGGGCTCGCCGCAGGCAAGGGAGTGGTCGTCACTGCCGACCGTGCGGTTGCCCGCGACCACGGCGCCGAACTCCTCGAAAGCGGGCACCCTGTCCTGCTCGAGTCTTTCCTGGACGGACCCGAGGTGTCACTGTTCTGCCTCGTGGACGGCGAGACCGTCGTCCCGCTGCTCCCCGCGCAGGACCACAAGCGCGTCGGCGACGGTGACACCGGCCCCAATACCGGTGGCATGGGCGCCTACACCCCGCTGCCTTGGCTGCCGGAGGAAACTGTCACCGAAATCGTCGACACCGTCGTCAAGCCGGTCGCCGCCGAACTGGTCAAGCGTGGCAGCGGATTCTCCGGGCTGCTGTACGCCGGTCTCGCGATCGGATCGAACGGCCCCGCCGTCGTCGAATTCAACTGCCGGTTCGGTGACCCCGAGACCCAGGCCGTGCTGGCGCTCCTCGAAACCCCGCTGGGGGAGGTTCTGAACGCCACCGCCACCGGAAGACTCGGCACCGTCGGCGAACTGCAGTGGCGCGACGGTGCGGCCGTGACCGTCGTGGTTGCCGCCGAGAACTACCCCGCCGCGCCCCGCACGGGTGACGCGATCGTCGGATCGGACGGGCACGGTGTGCTGCACGCGGGCACGAAACTTGTCGACGGCAACGTGGTCTCCGCCGGTGGCCGTGTGTTGAGCGTCGTCGGTGTGGGCGACGATCTCACCGCCGCCCGCAACGACGCCTACGCGAAGATCGAGACGATCAAGTTGGCGGGCAGCCACTTCCGCAGCGACATCGGCCTCGCCGCCGTCGAGGGAAAGATCACCATCCCGAACTGATCCGCGTTCAGGCGGCCGAGAACACGGCCACTACGAAATCGGAGCGCTCGGTGAAGGGCCTCAGGTCCCACGTCGAGAGCAACACGTCCTCGGTGAGGCCTGCCGCGGCGGCGTCCTCACGGAACTCCGTGAACTCGTAACCTCTGTTTGCGCCGAATCCGATCACCGCTCGGCCGGAGGGTGCGAGGTGGCGAGCGAACCCGGCCAACACCGCTCGGCGAGTGGACGGTGCGAGAAACGTCATCACATTGCCGGCACACACGATGACGTCGAAATCGGCGTCGACGCCACGGGCAGGAAGGTCCAGCTCGGCCAGATCACCGACGAGCCAGGTGGGGCCGGGGTGGTCTTCGTTCGCAGCCTCGATCAGTACCGGATCCACGTCGACGCCCACTACCCGGTGACCCGCTCGATGTAGATGTCCGCCGAGTCGGCCCGGTCCGCACCCCGCATCGAGGACCCGCCCGCCGCGTCCGAGCATGGCGTCGATCATCCGAGCCTCGCCGACGATGTCCGCACCCTCGTCCGCCATCTTGCGGAAGCGTTCGACGTACCACGTCGAATGGGTGGGATCGGCCGCGGTGATCTCTTCCCACTGACTCGGTGTGCGCTGGTCGGGTACACGTCCGTTCATCGCCGGTCCTCCTCGATTTCGGCTCACCCACCTGGTCTTCGCCACCGTATACCTCCGTGGGTCACCCGGCGGTCCCGGTCGGCGGACTGCGCGCTAGCGTCGAGCACGTGCGCCACGAATCCCAGCGGTCTCGTATCCAGACGTTCCACGTCATGGACGTGTGGAAGGCGGCGGTGCAGCGGCAACGAACCCACGGGGACGTACTCACCCTCGCGGCCGGCCAACCCTCCACACCGGCACCTGTGCCGGTGCGTCGCGCGACGCACGAGACCCTCGACGAGCATCTCCTCGGCTACACCGAAACCTTTGGGATTGCCGAACTTCGTGAGGCGGTCGCGCAGTATCACTCCGACGAAGCGTCGATCGTCGTGGACGCGGACGATGTCGTCGTCACCACCGGGTCGTCCGGTGCGTTCACGTTGATCTTTCTGGCCGCATTCGACGTCGGTGACACGGTCGTGGTGGCCCGTCCCGGTTACCCGGCCTACCGGAACACGCTCGCCGCCCTCGGCTGCAACGTGGTCGAGCTGGACTGCGGCGAACAGACCCGATTCCAGCCCACCGTCGCCATGCTCGAGGCTCTACCCGAAGCCCCGGCCGGGCTGATCGTCGCAAGCCCCGCGAACCCGACCGGAACCGTCATCGATCCGAACGAACTGGCCGCGCTGGCGCGCTGGTGCGACGACCACGGCACCCTGCTGATCTCGGACGAGATCTACCACGGCATCGCGTACTCGGGGCAGGAGACGAGCAGCGCCTGGGAGACCTCCCGTGAATCGGTGGTCATCGGATCGGTGTCCAAATACTTCTCGATGACGGGGTGGCGGCTGGGCTGGATGCTGGTCCCGGAGGGGCTGCGGCCCGCGATGCAACGGCTGGCATCCAACATGACGGTCTGCCCGCCCGCGATCTCGCAATACGCGGCGGTTGCCGCGTTCACCGACGAGTCGCGTACCGAACTCGACGGCCATGTGCGGAGGTATGCGGCGAACCGGAAGCTGCTGCTCGAGGGGCTGCCCCGGCTGGGTATCCCCGATCTGGCACCTGCCGACGGCGCGTTCTACGTCTACGCCGACATCGCCCATCTACTCCGCGACGGCGAGGACTCGACGGCGTGGTGTGCGCGCCTGCTGGCGTCTACGGGTGTGGCGCTCGCTCCTGGGGTCGACTTCGACACGTCGAGAGGCGACCGGACGGTTCGCTTGTCGTTCGCCGGGTCGACCGCCGACGTCGAAGAGGCTCTCACCCGATTGGACGGCCATCTCGGTGGCCGCTGACAGGACCTTACGGTCTGTCTGCCAATCCGCACTGTTGGCACGGCGTCTGCTGGCACGATGAAAGGGTGTCCTCAGCTGCCACCCCCAAAGGAGAAAGGCGCCGTCAGGCGCTGGTGGAGGCTGCCGCCGACTTGTTGCTCGAAGGTGGATTCGACGCGGTCCGGCACCGATCGGTGGCAAGCCGGGCCGCCCTCCCGTTGGCGTCCACCACCTACTATTTCGAGTCGCTGGACGACCTCATCGCATGCGCTGTGGAACGCAACGGAACCCGCGACCTCGACGCCATGCGGTCGCGCGTCGGCGAGATCGTGCACCATCGACGCAGCAGCTCCGAAACTGCCGACCTACTGGTGGAGCTGTTGGTCGGACCCTGCAATCCCGACGAGGCCGATCGTGAACGGCTCATCACGCGATACGAGAGATTCGTCGCCTGCGCCCGCAGCGCTGCGCTGCGCGACGTGCAACGGCGGCTCGGGACACAGGTCAACGACGCCCTCACCGACGCACTCACCCGGTCCGATCGAGACGCTCGGGAAGGCACGCTTCGCAAACTCGTCGCCATAGTCGACGGGGCGGTGGTCAGTTCTCTCGCCGAACACGACCTGGATCCACGAGAACTTGCCCGCCGGATCCTGTCGGACGTGCTCGACATCGTGGCGCCGCTCGTCGACCATCCGGCGGCGGAAGGCGTATGAACTGTAGGACCGCATGAACTGTAGGACGATGTCTGTCGGACCGTTCGGGTAGGACTGTTGCGTATGGAGCGACTCACCCCACCGATGAACGCAGGCGAACGCGAAACCCTCGAAGGGTGGCTCGACTTCCACCGCGCCACACTCGCACGTAAATGCGAAGGGCTGACTGACGAGCAGGCCGCTACCGCCTCGGCTGCGCCCTCGGACTTCACACTGACCGGACTGGTGCAGCACTTGGCGGAAGTGGAACGGAACTGGTTCCGCCGGGTGCTGGGTGAGCAGGTTCCACCGGTCCACCCCGGGCAGCCGAACGGGATGACCGGTGGGTTCGATGTCCAAGCGGGTGCAACGCTGGCTTCTGCCCTGGACACCTGGCAGGTCGAGGTGGCTGCGGCTCGGGCGGCGAGTGCCGGACGCGAGCTGACCGACCTCGGCACTGTTCATGGGCAGTCGGTGAGCCTGCGCTGGATCTATGTCCACATGATCGAGGAGTATGCACGGCACAACGGGCATGCCGATCTGCTCCGCGAACGCATCGACGGCACCACCGGGGTGTAGACGTAAACTGTGACCTTGTGAGTCGCATCCCGAACGTCCTTGCCAACCGTTACGCCAGCCCCGAGATCGCCCAGCTGTGGTCACCGGAGTACAAGATCGTGCTCGAACGGCAGCTGTGGTTGGCGGTGCTGCGTGCGCAGGCAGACCTCGGTATCGCGGTTCCCGCACAAGCGCTCGCCGATTACGAGCGGGTGCTCGAGCAGGTCGATCTCGACTCCATCGCCGACCGTGAGCGGGTCACCCGTCACGACGTGAAGGCGCGGATCGAGGAGTTCAACGCACTCGCCGGCCACGAGCAGGTCCACAAGGGCCTCACCTCCCGCGATCTCACCGAAAACGTCGAGCAGCTGCAGGTTCTGCGTTCGCTCGAGCACGTGTACTCGCACGGAATTGCCGTCGCGGCTCGGTTGTCGGAGCGTGCGGCGCAGTACAGCAGCGTCGTGATGGCCGGTCGGTCCCACAACGTCGCCGCCCAGGCCACCACACTCGGCAAGCGCTTCGCGTCGGCCGCTGATGAGCTGCTGGTGGCGCTCACTCGGCTGCGCGAGCTGATCGACCGCTACCCGCTGCGCGGAATCAAGGGCCCGATGGGCACCGCCCAGGACATGCTCGATCTCCTCGACGGGGATGCGTCGAAGCTCGAGGCCCTCGAGCAGAAGGTGGCCGAGCACCTCGGCTTCGCGCACGTGCTCACCAGCGTCGGTCAGGTGTACCCGCGTTCGCTCGACCACGACGTGTTGTCGACGCTCGTTCAGGTGGCGGCCGGTCCCTCGTCGTTCGCCCACACTATTCGTCTGATGGCCGGACACGAGCTGGTGACCGAAGGCTTTCAGCCCGGCCAGGTCGGGTCGTCCGCGATGCCGCACAAGATGAACACCCGCTCGTGCGAGCGTGTGAACGGTCTCCAGGTGGTGTTGCGGGGATACGCGTCGATGGCAGCGGAGCTGGCCGGGGCGCAGTGGAACGAAGGTGATGTGTTCTGCTCGGTGGTGCGCCGAGTCGCGTTGCCGGATGCGTTCTTCGCGATCGACGGACTGATGGAGACGTTCCTGACGGTGCTGTCCGAGTTCGGGGCGTACCCGGCCGTCATCGAGAAGGAACTCACCCGCTACCTGCCGTTCCTGGCAACCACCCGAATCCTGATGGCCGCAGTGCGTGCGGGTGTCGGCCGCGAGAGCGCGCACGAGGTCATCAAGGAGCACGCCGTTGCCGTTGCCCTCGCGATGCGTGAGGAGGGCAAGGAGCCGGATCTTCTCGACCGTCTCGCCGCGGACGAGCGACTGCCCCTCGACCGCGCTGCACTCGATGCCGCACTCGCCGACAAGACCGCGTTCATCGGGGCTGCCGACGCCCAGGTCGCCGCAGTGGTTGCCCAGGTCCAGAAGCTCGTCGACGCCAACCCCGAGGCCGCGGCTTACACCCCGTCCCCGATCCTGTAGGCGGCTCCGCCGCCTGTGAGTGGTTAACGAGTCTCTGGACTCACTACCCGCACACCAGCACCGGAGGTGCCTGTGAACTGCATTTTTTGTGACATTGTCGCCGGGCGTGCCGATGCGAGCATCGCTTACGAGGACGACGACGTGATCGCGTTCATGGATATTCGTCCGTGGACGTCGGGGCACCTGTTGGTGGTGCCGAAGCGGCATGCCAGTGGTCTCGCCGACCTGGACCCGGCGGACGGGCAGAAGGTGTTCGCCGCCGGACACAAGGTGGCACGTGCGCTGCGCGGCGGACCCGTAGCGGTGGAGGGCGTCAACTTTTACCTTGCCGACGGCGCTGTGGCGGGACAGGAGGTATTCCACGTCCACCTGCACGTGCTGCCCAGGATGCGCGGCGACGGGTTCGGTTTACGCGGTGTTCCGCGGTCTCCGAGCAGGGGAGAACTCGATTCGGCGGCCGAGCGAATCAGGGCTTCCCTCGTGCGTGAGTGACGAGGGTGGAGACTCGCAGACCACGCACAGGCGGCGGAGCCGCCCGAGGCACCGGCGGCGGAGCCGCCCCGCGACAGTTAGGGTGGAAAATCGTGCGCCCATCATTGTCTTCATATGCCCATCTCGCCGGTGGCAAAGTCCGCGACCTCTACACGATCGACGACGAGCATCTGCTGCTGGTCGCGAGTGATCGGATCTCGGCCTATGACCACGTTCTGGACACGCTGATCCCCGACAAGGGACGTGTGCTCACCGCGATGAGCGTGTTCTTCTTCAACGTCATCGAGGGCAACAACCACCTGGCGGGTGACCCGGACGACGACCGGATCCCCGAAGAGGTGCTGGGGCGGGCGCTGGTCGTTCGCAAGCTCGACATGGTGCCGGTCGAATGCGTCGCGCGTGGCTACCTGACCGGCTCGGGTCTGGCCGACTACCAGAAGACCGGTGCCGTGTGCGGCGTGAACTTGCCCGAGGGCCTGGTCGAGGCCAGCCAGCTCCCCGATCCGATCTTCACCCCCGCCACCAAGGCGGATCTGGGGGAGCACGACGAGAACATCAGCTTCGAGAAGGTGATCGACAAGGTCGGGCAGAGTCTTGCCGTGAAGCTTCGCGACGACACACTCGACATCTACGCTCGCGCCTCCAACTTCGCCACCGACCGCGGGGTCATCCTCGCGGACACCAAGCTCGAGTTCGGCCTGGATGCGGGGGGCAACCTGGTCCTCGCCGACGAGGTGCTCACCCCCGACTCGTCCCGGTACTGGCCGGCGGACAGTTACGAGGAGGGCAAGGTTCAGCCGAGCTACGACAAGCAGTTCGTACGTAACTGGCTGACGAGCCCCGAGTCGGGTTGGGACCGAAACTCGGGCACCCCACCCCCGCCGCTGCCGCGCGAGATCGTGGACGCGACCCGCGCCCGCTACATCGAGGCATACGAACGCATCTCCGGTCTGTCGTTCGACGATTGGGTGGGCTGACGCCGTGACGGAGGAGAAAGTGACCGACCAGCACGAGAAGTTGACTCCGCCTACCGCCAAGAAGATTCCGGCCGAACGCCATCATCACGGACACACGTTCGTCGACGACTACGAATGGTTGCGCGACAAAGAGTCTCCCGAGGTGATCGAGTACCTCGAGGCGGAAAACGCCTACACCGATCAGCAGACTGCTCATCTGGAGCCGGTGCGGGAGAAGATCTTCCAGGAGATCAAGTCTCGCACCCAGGAGACCGACATGTCGGTTCCGACGAGGATCGGGCAGTGGTGGTACTACGCCCGCACCGTGGAGGGGCAGCAGTACGGAATGCAGTGTCGGTGCCCGATCTCGGGTGACGACGACTGGACGCCGCCGGAGCTTGCCCCGGGCATCTCGATGCCGGGTGAGCAGGTGCTCTTGGACGCCAACAAGGAAGCGGAGGGGCACGAGTTCTTCGCCCTCGGTGCGTTCTCTTTGAGTCACGACGGGACGTTGCTCGCCTATTCCGTGGATTTTGCCGGCGACGAGCGTTTCACGATGAAATTCAAGAACCTCGAGACCGGTGAAATGCTTCTCGACGAGATTCCCGGCACGGCACCCGGTGCCACCTGGGCTATCGACCACCGTCACATCTTCTACATGACGGTGGATGACTCGTGGCGACCCGACACCGTGTGGCGGCACCGACTCGGCACCACCACGGACGAGGACGTTCAGGTTTTCCACGAACCGGACGAGCGTTTCTGGGTGTCGTGTGGTTCCACTCGCAGCGAGAAGTATCTGATGATCTGGATCGGGTCGAAGATCACCAGCGAGGTTCTGGTTCTCGAATCGGCCGATCCGGAAGGGGAATTCACGGTCGTACTGCCCCGCCGCGACGGCGTGGAGTACGCCGTCGAGCATGCGGTGGTCGGGGGTCAGGATCGTTTTCTCGTCCTGCACAACGATGTCGTGGACGGTGAGAAGGCCGACAACTTCATGTTGTCCGAGTGCCCGGCCGGCGATCCGAGTGCGCTCACCACGCTTGTCCCGCACCGCCGTGACGTGCGGCTCGAGGACGTCGACGCGTTCTCCGATCATCTGGTGCTCAGCTACCGGCGCGAAGCGTTGACCCGAATCGCGTTGTGGCCCATCACCGGAAGCGGGTACGGGGAGCTCTCCGAGGTCGAGTTCGACCAGGAGCTCTTCAGCATCGGCCTCAGTGCCAACCCCGAATGGACGCAGCCGATGCTGCGGATGGGGTTCACTTCGTTCATCACTCCCGGCAAGGTGTACGACTTCGACCTGAAGTCCGGTGAGCTGATTCTCCGGAAGTCGCAGCCGGTGCTCGGCGACTTCGACGCCGACGCCTACGAGCAGATCCGAGACTGGGCGGTCGCCGGAGACGGAACGCGTATCCCGCTCTCCATCGTTCGTCGCCGCGGCGTCACCGGTCCCGCCCCGCTGCTGCTGTACGGTTACGGCTCCTACGAGGCCAGCATGGACCCGGCGTTCTCCGTAGCGCGGCTGTCGCTGCTGGACCGCGGAGTCGTGTTCGTCGTCGCGCACGTTCGCGGCGGCGGTGAGATGGGCCGGCACTGGTACGAGAACGGGAAGACGCTCACCAAGCGGAACACGTTCACCGACTTCGTTTCGTGTGCACAGCATCTGGTCGATGCCGGACACACCTCGCCCGACCGGATGATCGCGGACGGCGGTAGCGCCGGCGGATTGCTCGTGGGTGCCGTCGCGAATCTCGCACCGGAACTCTTCACCGGAATCCTGGCGAATGTTCCGTTCGTGGACCCGTTGACGTCGATCCTCGACCCGTCTTTGCCGCTCACTGTCATCGAGTGGGACGAGTGGGGAAACCCGCTCGAAGATCCCGAGGTGTACGAGTACATGCGCTCGTACAGTCCGTACGAGAACGTCGAGGCCAAGGACTACCCGAAGATTCTGGCCATCACCAGCATCAACGACACACGCGTGCTGTACGTGGAGCCCGCCAAGTGGGTGGCGAAACTCCGCGACACGAAGACCGGAGACTCCGAACTGCTCCTGAAGACGGAAATGAGCGCCGGACACGGGGGCGTCAGCGGTAGGTACGCCCAATGGAAAGAAGTGGCATTCGAGTTCGCGTGGATCCTGGATACCTTGGGACTGGTCGAGGCATAGTCATTCGCCGTACGAGGGTCATTCGCCGTAGGAGTCGAGCATTTCCTGTGGAAGCGGCTGCTGCATGACGACGCGGGAGCCGTTCCACGTGTAGGTGATGGTTGCCGGACCGCCGGACGGGCAGCAGTTCGCGTCCTCGGGCGCGAGCCAGGAATAGTTCACCGATACGGAGTTCTCAGTGGTATCGGCGACCGTGGTGTACGCGTAGGCGTTCGAGGTTGCGGTGCCGAGGTAGGTGTTGTCATGGAAGAACAGCACCTGTGTCGGTGAGCTTACCGTTCCCATCGGAGTCTGTGCCAGGACGTACTCGAGTGCAGGGCAGTTCCCCGCGGGTGGATTGCTGGACTCTCCGGCAATCCACCCACCCCCGCCGGGTGGCGGGCTCAGCGACGCGAGTGCCGACGCGACGACCTCGGAATCGACGCCGCGACATTGGTCGATCACGGGTTCATCGGCCGCCACGGAGTGCGGGTTCGGCGCGGGCTGTGCGGAGGGCGCGGGCTGTGCGATTTGCGCGGACGGAGAGGACGGGGCGGGCTGTGCAGACGGCGCGGGCTGTGCCGAATGCGCGGACGGTGCGGACGCCGCAGGCTGTGCGGACGGTGCGGACGCCGGTGATGGGTCTGCGGTATCTCCGTTGCAGGCGGACAGAAGTGCTGCTGCGGTCATCATGATCAGAGCTGTGGTGGATCGCGCGGTCATGGTGCCTCCTGATTCGACCGTCTTGGAGGATGCGTCATTGTGTGTTCGGATGTTCGAAGCGTGTCGTTACCTAAGTTCGCCGAATCGTGATCGAACACGACTTCTTCGCTACGTTGGACGTATGACGACTCCAGTGCAGAACATCGGCATCAACACTCTCGGCGGCGTCCCGACGTCGCTCGGCGAATACGACGGGCGTGCGGTCCTCGTGGTCAATGTGGCGTCCAAGTGCGGTCTCACACCGCAGTACACCGCGCTCGAGAAGCTGGCCACCGACTATGCGGATCGCGGACTCACCGTGCTCGGTATCCCGTGTAACCAGTTCATGGGTCAGGAGCCGGGAACGCCGGAGGAGATCGAGACGTTCTGTTCCACCACGTACGGCGTCACGTTTCCGCTGCTCGAGAAGATCGAGGTGAACGGTGACGGCCGTCATCCGCTGTACGAAGAGCTGACGAAGACCGAGGATGCCGAGGGCAAGGCCGGCGACATCCAGTGGAACTTCGAGAAGTTCCTCATCGCCCCCGACGGCACGGTGTCGAAGCGATTTCGTCCGCGCACCGAGCCCGACGCGCCTGAGATAGTCGAGGCCATCGAGGCAGTGCTTCCCTAGCCGATCGTTTCATCCGACCGCGGCTGTGATATAAGGAAAGCCTTAGTTTACTGGCAAGGTGGAAGGTGTGTGCAGTGCGCAGGATGAAATGGATCGCGGTTGCCGCGATGGGGGTGTTGGCAATGAGCGCATGCTCTTCCGGCGCTCCGGCCGAGGAGGGAACCTCGGCAGACGCGACTGTGGTCGAGCATTCGTTCGGCAGTACCGCGGTCGAGGGTACGCCCGAGCGGATCGTCGCTGCGGGCAGTCAATGGGTGGATGCCCTGCTGGAATTCGGCGTGCAGCCGGTGGCCTACCTGTCGGCAGCGGGTCGAGGTGACGACCGTGGGCTGTACCCCTGGCAGCAGGACCTCGATCCGGAGGCGAAGGAACTCGACCGGGCGGCTGCCAATTACGGCGCACCACCGCCGGTCGAGGAGATCGCTTCCTATGCACCGGATCTGATCCTCACCCTCTCGACGAATCTCGACGAGCAGTCCTATGAGCAGCTCTCGGGTATCGCGCCGACGATCCCGTCGATCACCGATCGGGGGGTGGACCCGTGGGAAGACCAGATCGAGGCGCTGGGCCGAGTTCTGCACATGGAAGACAAGGCCACCGAGATCATCGAGACGCGAAACGGTGAGATCGACGCGCTTGCCGAGCGGCTGCCAGGCTTGGAGGGTAAGACGGCAGTTCTCGCCCAGTTCATGTTCGGTGCGAACCAGTTCGTGCTCGTCGCCGACCCTGAAGACGGTGCCGCGCAGACATTCCAGCGATTGGGCATGACCCTTCCGCCCAGTCTTGTGGAAGAGGCGGGTGTGAGTAATGGGCGCGTGATTCTCAGCCCGGAGCGTGTCGATGCTCTCGTCTCCGACCTGCTCGTTCTGCTGCCGAGAGGTGGCGATCTCGAAGGTCTCCAGGCATTGCCCGGATTCTCCGATCTACCTGCGGTGAAGAATGGTGGTCTTGCGCTCGTCGACTTCCCGACCGTCGTTGCCTTCAATACGCCGTCGAGCTTGTCGCTCGAATACGGCCTGGGCAAGATCACACCACAACTCGAATCGGTTGCGGGAGCCTAGAGGTCCGTTCCGACGGTGGCGCTGTTCGTAGTGCTGCGGCGCCACCGTCGCTTGCCGATCGTGCCCGTTGTGCGAGTCAGGAAGGCTCCGCGTCGGCCTGCCAGTACGCCTGCGCCTTCACACTGCGCTTGCCCAACTTGTAGTCCTTCTTGAACACAGCGGATATTGCGCGGGTGGTGGTCCCGTCGAGCGCAACCCACCCGAAGTGATCGGATGCGTCGAACGCCGCGGACTTCACCGCTTCGACGATGGCTTCGCCGTCACCTTCGCGGGAAATCCAATGCACGGTGTCCTGCGGGCGGGAGCGCAGCGGCAGCGAACGATCGCTGGCGTGGGTGTATTCGAACCAGATCGTCGCCGGTGCGTCGGAAGGCGAAGCCGAGATGGCGTCGAGGAGTGAATTGATCGCCGGCAGTGCGGCGGGGTCACCGGCCAGCAGCCAACCCTTCGGTGCCGGATCCGGGATTTCGAATTTGGAACCCATGAACGTGCATCCGATGCCGTCCCCCGGCTCGGCTTCGAGCGCCCACCTGGCCGCAGCGCCATCGTGGATCGCGAACTCGATGGAGAAGGTGTCGCTGTCGGGGTTGGGGTCGACCAGTGTGTACCCGCGCTGGTGCATCTTGCCGTGCTTGTTCTCGAACCAGATGCGAACCCACATCGTCGGATGTGTCGGACGGTCTGCGAGCAGTCCACCGCCGTTGAAATCCAACTGGATGTATTCGTCGGTGATCGATCGCTTGCCGGTGACCGTCAGGACGTAATCGGCGCCCCCCATGAGCTTGAGGACGGCACCTTCCCAGCCACGGCCCTTGGTTGTCACAGCGTCTGCCATGTTCATCCTTCGTCGTAGTCGGCCTATCTCACATGGAAGCGCAGCCTACCCTGCATCGAGGGAGGTCGTGCCTTTTCAGTCGGTGCCCACCGAGGCGCGCAGCGCGGCCTTGTCGATCTTGCCGACTGCGGTGACCGGTAGTCCGGTGACGATGCGCAGCGTGTCGGGGAGCTTGAACGGTGCCAGTCCACGGCTGGTCAGGAACTCGCGCAGTTCGGTGAGCTCGAGTGCTTCACGACGAGGGTGTGAGTGCGAGAGGACTATTGCCGCACAGATCTTCTCGCCCAGCGTGTCGTCGGGCAGGCCGACCACCCCGGCTTGCCGGATCGAGGGGTGAGCGAGCAGATTCTCCTCGACATCATCGGCCGCGACGTTCTCTCCGCCGCGCAGGATGGTGTCCTTGATGCGGCCGGTGACTGCCAGGTGGCCCGACGGTAGCCGCCGCACTCGGTCCCCGGAGCGGTAGAAGCCGTCGGGGGTGAACGATCGTGTGTTGTGCTCGTCCGCACGGTAATACCCACGAATGGTGTACGGGCCGCGGGTGAGCAGTTCGCCCTCCTCGCCTTCGGGAACATCGCAACCGTCGGCATCGACGATCCGCACTTCGTCGAACTCCGACATCGGCGACCCCTGGACCTCGTGTACGAGCTCACGCGGGTCTCCCAGCCGGGTGTAACAGATCAGGCCCTCGGCCATCCCGAACACCTGCTGGACCACGTTGCCCAGCGCGGCGTCGAGCGCCGCGGCGTCGGCCTGGGCGAGTTTGGCCCCACCGACCTGCAGCAAGCGGAGCGAACTGATGTCTGCCGGTTCCCATTCGGTGGCTGCGCACCACAGCTGCGCGAGCCCGGGAACGAGGGCGGTCACCGTGACGCGGTGCCGCTCGATGAGGTCGAAGGTGTGATCCGGGCTCGGGTTGTCGGTGAACACGGTGTGGGCGCCGACCGTGATGGTTCCCAGTATCCCGGGGCAGCACAGCGGAAAGTTGTGGGCGCCCGGCAATGCCACCAGATAGGTGTCCGTGGCGGTCAGTTGAGCTACCTCGGCCGACAAGCGTGCGTTGAGGTCGTAGTCGTTGTGAGTCCGGGCGATGAGCTTGGGGAGCCCCGTGGTGCCCCCGGACACCAGAAACAACGCCGGTAGGTCGGGGTCGACGTCATCGGGTAGTGCCGCCGTGGGATCGGCGTCCGGTATCGGTGCGAATCGTCCGGGATCACCCGAGATGAACACCGATTCGACACCGGGAACGCGTTCGACGAGTTCGGCTGCGAGCTCGCGGAAGTCGAAGCCGCGACGACCGTCCTCGCCGATGTAGGCCACGGCCCCCGCCCCTGCGGCGAGATGTGCGATCTCGGAGATCCGGTGTGCCGGAAGGGCCATGACCGGGACGACCCCGGCGCGCAACAGTCCCATCAGGTTGACGGCGAACTCGGCGGTGTTGTTCTGCTGGAGGATCACTCGCTGACCGGGCAGCAAACCAGCTGCGGCGAAACCGGTGGCGCGGCGCAGAGTAGCCCGTCGAAACTCGGCATAGGAAAGGGTTTTCGGGCCGTCCAGCGATGCATCTGTGATGGCCGGTGCATCCGGCGTCCGTTCGGCAGCGAGGTACAGGCCATGCCACAAGGGTCGGTCGCGGAAGAGTCCTGACGCCCTGTAACGGTCTGCCGCCTCCGGCGGGTGGGGGGCGAATCCGATTCTCAGGTCGGACAGGGCATCCGGGTCGCTCGACATGTAGGGAATTCAAACACAGACTGCATTAGGGAAGCCTTACCAGGGTGTCGGAGGGCGCCCCGCATCACCGTCGTTGCGAACATAGTTTAGGCTGTCCTAAATATCTTGATCCCAACCGTTCAGAGGGAAAGCCGCTGCCATGTCGTTGATCGCCAATTCCGGGGCCGGGGGTCCGTCGACCCTGGCAGCCGAGCCCGGGGCCACACACGTCCGAAGCACAGAACGAAGCCGAAGCGGCACGAGTGTGCGCAGCCTGGGCGGCGTCGCGGGAGTTCGGTGATCACGTGGTCTACGAACGCGACAGCCGGTGGACCTTCGCGGCAGGGGTGCGTGCACGTGTCGTGCTCACCGCCACAGAGGTCGTCGTCGAAGAGGGGGACCGGCGCACGGTCACCGCGTGGCGCAGTGATCCGTCTACAGCCATCGCCGACGCACTGGCCTCGTTCTCGATGACCAGGTGGCGCATCTACGGGTGGGTCGGTTTCGACTTCTGCGCACCGCACCACAACCTGGCCGACCGCGTTGCCGACGACTCGGTCCTTGCTCATCTGATCGTCCCGGAATTCGAAGCCTTCGTCGATGCCACCGGTATCGACACCGGCTCGGCCAACCCCGAGCAGTCGCGCAGATTGACCGAGATCGCCGAGCACCCAGCCGACCTCGGTCAGACGCGCCCGGTCGAGGTCGATATCGATGTCGACGGCTACCGGGAGCGGGTGGCCACCGCAGTGGACGAGATCGTCGGCGGCCGATATCAGAAGGTCATCATCTCGCGCGAGGTCGAGATCCCGTTCGATGTCGATATCCCCGCGACCTACGTGCGTGGCCGTGCGGAGAACAATCCGGCACGTTCGTATCTTCTGTCTCTTGGTGGACTGTGCGCCGCGGGGTTCAGCCCCGAGATCGTCGTGGCGGTGGACGGGGACGGCACGGTCGTCACCGAGCCGCTCGCCGGTACCCGCGCCTTCGGCCGTTCGCAACAGCAGGACTCGGATGCCCGCGCCGAGCTGGTCTCCGACTCGAAGGAGATCGCCGAGCACGCGATGTCCGTACGCGCGTGCTTCGAGGAAATCGAGTCGATATCCGAGCAAGGTAGCACCAAGGTCACCGAGTTCATGGAGGTTCGGGAGCGAGGTAGCGTGCAGCATCTGGCCTCGACTGTCTGCGGGAGTCTTGCCGACGACGCGAGTCCATGGCGTGCGCTCGCCGTCGTGTTTCCCTCGATCACCGCATCGGGTATCCCGAAGGATGTTGCCCTCGAAGCGATCTATCGTCTGGAAGGACAACGGCGAGGCCTCTACTCGGGAGCCATCCTCACCGCGTCGTCGGACGGCGACCTCGAGGCAACCCTCGCACTACGATCCATCTTCGCGACCGCGGACCGTGCCTGGCTGCGTGCCGGCGCCGGTGTCGTGGCGCAGTCGACGCCCGAGCGCGAGTTCGACGAGACCTGCGAGAAGCTCGGTAGCGTCGCTCCCTATGTGGTTCCGGCACAGTGATATCCGCGAAGCGGCAACAGCACCGAGTTTCACCTCGAAGGAGTAACGAATGAGCGACCGAATTACCGAAGAGTTGCAGGGAATCCTCGAAGAGGATCTGGATGTGGCTGTCGGCGGGATCAACGAATCGTCCCTACTGATCGACGATCTGGGACTGGACTCGGTGGCGTTCGCCATCGGTGTCGTCGCGATCGAGGAGCGCCTCGGCGTTCAGCTCACCGAGCGGGAAATCTACGAGAGCAGGACGGTGGGGGACCTCGAAAGTGTGATCCGCGCCAAGTTCAGCGGCGTTCCGCAGTGAGCACCTCCGCCGAGTTCGACACGGCGCGTGGATCCGACGTCACGGAATTCGGGCCCCCCGACTTCACCTATCTGCACATGGACACGAAGAGTCGTCCCATGCACTGGGCGATGGTTCTCGAATTGAAGCAGGACGGCCGGCTGCTGACCCTCGACGAGGTACGGGCACGGGTGCGGGAACGGGTCGGCCTGTTCGATCTCTTCCGGGTCGGTGTGCAGGGTGGACGGTGGCGTAAGCCGCAGGTGGTGCTGGCCGATGACGTCGATGTCGAACGGCACGTCACCGCCGGCGAGTTCACGGATCGACCCGACCTGCTCCGGCGGCTGGCGGAACTGCTCGAGAAGCCGTTACCGCGCCCCGACCCGTTCTGGCACATCACGCTTTTCACCTCGCGCGACACCGGGGAGCAGATGCTCGCGCTACGCGTTCATCACAGCCTTTCCGACGGCATCGCCGGCGCCGCGTTCGCCGCGTTGCTGGCCGACGGTACGGACGAGGAACTGTCGGAGTTCGAGCGGTTCGCGACCTCGCCTCGATTCCGCGTCGGCGAGATCGAACCGGAGGTCATGCAGGAATCGAAGGCGGCTTTCGGCGAGCAGTGGGAAGCCGGCCGTACCGGCCGTGGATGGCCGAGCCTGACGCGTTCAGGGCAACGGCAGGCCGGGTTGTACGGCGCCTCCACCCGAACGCTGCGCCGGGCCGCGAAGCGCCACAACGCTACCGTCCACGAATTCCTGCTGGCGGCGATCGGGCGCACCCTGAGCATTGCCCCACCCGAGAACATGACTCGGCAACCCGAGGTCATCCGGGTGACGCTGCCCGTGACACTCGATGCATCCTTTCGGCACACCGGCAACGCTGTCTCGATCTCGTTGCTGAACCTGGCAGGTGACGAGGCCGACCTCGATCGTCAGATCGACCGCTGCCGGTCCGAGCTGGCCTTCGTGGCGGATCGGCGACCCGAGCTGTCGATGGCCGCAACCGATGACGGGCCGCAGATACCGTGGGCGGCGATGCGCGGCATCGTCAATGCGTCGATGACGCGGATGAGCCCGGACGTCCACATCGGGATCAACCCCGGCTTCACCCGGGCCCGTGCGGTTCTCGGGAAGCCGATCGAGGCGCTTACTCCGCTATCGCCCTTGGCTGGTTACTCGTTCTCGGTGACGGCACTGATACTCGGAAATCGGACCTCGTTCGGCATAGTCACCGATCCTGCCGCGCTGCCCGGGTACGCCGATACCTTCATCGACCAGTTCGACAAGGTGATCGCCGAGGCGGCGGGCCCGGCCTGATGCCGGTTTCTGTCGGACCTGCGAGGTAGGCTTTCGAACACAGGTTCGATTCGGGGGTTGGGGGGTGGGTATGGGTATCGCGGCGAGTCTGGATGCTCTCGGCTGTGCGGCCGGGGATCTCCTCGACGGCGATCTCACGCCGCTGTCCGATGATGAGGTGGTCGAGACCATCCGCCGACTCGAAACGACTGTTCGCCGGTTGGGTGCGGTGTCGGATCGGCTGGTCGTCGACACCGTCGAAAGGTCTGTTCCCGCGCGTCTGGGCTACAACAGCCCGAACAAACTGCTCGTGGACGTGATTCGGGTGTCGGCGTCGGAGGCGTCGGCACGAGTGTCCCGCGCCCGTGATGCCGGGACCTGGCACACGGTGGGCGGCGAGGCGTGTGCTGCGGCTCTTCCGGAAACGGCGGCCGCCAGGGCCGACGGGGCGATCGGCAACGATCACCTGCGTGCGGTCAGCCGCACCCTGCGGAAGGTGCCCCGCAACATTTGCCGTTCCGAACTCGCGACGGCGGAGAAGATTCTGGCCGACTGCGCCCGCGGCGGCACCCCGGAAGATGTGGAACACGCCGGACACAGGTTGCTGGCGTATCTGAATCCGGACGGCAGCCTCACCGACGACCGCGATCGGGCGCGCCGACGCAGTCTGCACGTGTCCGCACAGGACTCGGAGTTGATGTCGAAGATCTCCGGTGAACTCGACCCGACCACCCGGGCCCTCCTGGACCCGGTGTTGGAGAAGTGGGCACGGCCCGGCATGAACAACCCCACCGACCCGCACTCCCCGACAGGGGACGCCGAACAGCCCGGTATCGACCGCCAACAGTTGGCGGCCGCCGCCGCCCGCGACACCCGCACCACCGGGCAACGCAACCACGACGCATTGGCGGCGATGCTGCGGACCGTGCTGTCCTCGGGGGTGCTCGGCGCCCACCGTGGGCTGCCGGCCACCACCATCATCACCATGACCCTCGATCAACTCGAAAAAGCTGCGGGTGGGGTGGCCACCACCGCCACCGGCGGGCTGCTGCCCATCGTCGACGCGTTGACGCTCGCCGAACGATCGCATCCGGTGCTGGCGGTGTTCGATCACCACGGGCGGCCATTGCACCTGGGCCGCACCTCCCGTCTCGCGTCCGTCAATCAGCGGCTGGCGCTCATCGCCGCCGACGCCGGCTGCACCCGGCCCGGCTGCGTGGCCCCACCCACCCGGTGCGCGGTCCATCACGTCCGCGACTGGCGCCGCGGTGGCGGCACCGACATCGACAACCTCACCTTGGCCTGCGACGCCTGCCATGCCCTCGTCAACGACTCCGAGAACGGATGGGCCACCCACCCATCACGTCGACGAACCACCTGGACCCCGCCACGACACATCGACCCCGCCCGTCGGCCACGGATCAACCACCGCCACCACCCACACGAACTGATCACCGAAACCTCCGACGACGAAGACGTCCCCTAACTAACTCATACGATCCGAGTCTCCACCGCCCAGCAAGGCTGGTTCGAGCAGCTCCGCCACTGGGGCATCGAGCGATGTCGGGATATCGGCGACGAGCCCGGCAACAACCCGTGCGGCACGGCGAGCGTAGGCAGTATCGACGACATCGGTTCGATACTCGATGTCCAAGAGCACTCGGTCGTCCTCGCCGATCTCGAACGCGAGGGCCAATGGGTAATGGACGACTTCCTTGAAGACCGTTTCGCAGGTGACCTGGGCACCGTCGGGCATCGGTATCCCGCGCAGTGGCGCATTCTTCACCAGCGCCATGACCTCGGCCACCGGGAAGCGCCCGCCTCCTGTGCGAAGTGCGGTGAGGATGGTTCCGTAGTCGACGGTGGAGTACTCCATCGCCTGATACACCGTCGAAACAGCCTGGCGCAGAGCATCTCGCGTGTCCGACTTCGGGTCGAAGCGGAAGCGCATGGGGACGACATTGCCGCTGTATCCGACACGATCGGGCCGGTGGCCCGGTTGCTGGTTGTCGGCGGGTACCAGGAGCACATGATCTGTTGCGCCGGTCAGGGCTGACACGCTGAGAGCGCAGACAACGATGAACAGCGCATTCGGTGTCGCGCCGACCTCTCGGGCGATCGCACCGAGCGCCGCGACGTCCGCCGGTTCGATCGGCTGAGTCAGGCGTGCGCCCGGGCCTTCGCCCATGACCGACAGCCAACTCTCCTCGGCGCTGCTCTCGGGTAGCGATCCGGACAGTGGATAACGAATACCCTCGCCCGCCCAGGTCGCCCGTGCATGCCGCACCGCGTCATCGGCTGTAGCGACCGGACGGGCGGTGAGTCCTCCTACGGTCCCATCTGTCTCGACGACCGAGGTACCCAGCCCGGAACCGGAAACCAAGGCGTTCAGAAGAGGTGGCAACGCGGTCTCGTCGCCGGCGATGTGATGCAGAACCAGCACCATCGACACGCCACCCCCATCTCCCGAGGAGTAGACGCGCACCCGCAGTGGCGGCTCCTGCCTCAACCGGAAGGACGCCTTGGTGAGGGTCTCGGACTCGGCGAGTGCGACCTCACGGTGGGTGCGGCCGCTGATTTCGGTGGTCTCAGCCTGGTCGGGCATCGCGCCCCATTCCCAGATCTGCCCGGGCACCACCCAGCGGCCCTCCCACCGCACCGGCTTGCGTCGCGGCGTACCGTCGTCGTCCACGCAGACAACAGAGCTGATGACCTCGGAGGAGTCGACCAGACGCGTCACGGACGCGACCACGGAGTCGAGCGAGTAGGTGTCCCCGAAACCGAGAACGACGCCGTAGTTGTGGGATATGGATTCCGGGTCCAGCTCGTAGATCTTCCACATGCGCCGCTCGGCGATACCGAGCCGACCGTCCGATGGTTCCTGTTGCGTTGCTGCAGCGCTCGTCGTGTCGCGGTCGTTGGTGATGCCGGCGTCGGCCAGGCGGCTTCGCATGCGTTCGAGCTGCTGCGCTGTCAATACGTTCATTGCTTCTCCTGGCCTGCGGTTGTGGATTGCGTCGGGTCTGCGGTCGCCAGAATCTGGTCGAGGCACTCGTGAAGCCGCGACACCGTTTCGTCGGTGAACAGATCCACCTGATAGGAGATCTGGACGTCGGTGCGGTCGGCGTGCAGGAACGCTTCGACGGTCAGCGGCAACGACGTGCACCCCTTGTCGGCGAGCTGCCAGCGGGTGCTGCAGCCGGGAAGCTGGGGGCCGTCGATCTGCTGATCCAGGAACAGCACCAGTGAGTCGAACGGACGCGCGGCGGCGCCGTCCGTGACGCGCTGCGCTGCCCGTACCTGATGCTCGTAGGGAAAGGTTCGGTGACCGAACGCTGCGTGGGAGATCGTGCTGATATGGGTGACCAGATCCGCAAACGTTCCGCCTTCGGTACCGATGCGCAGGGCGACCGAGTTGCTGAGATTGCCGATCAGCAACTCCATTCCGGCCTCTTCCCGGTTCGCCACCGCGGTCCCGATGACGATCTCGTTGCGCCCGGTGATGCGCCGAAGTGCCAGATAGTAGGCGGCGAGAAACACCGAGAACGGGGTCACGTGCAACGAGAGCTGAATCGCCCGTAGGTTCGCATCGGCCCGTGCGCTGAGCTGACGGTCCGACCGGGCGCCACGATCGGACGGCGCGGCCGGGTCGTGGTCGTAGGGCAAGCGCATGGTCTCGACTCCGCCACTGAACTGTTGCTCCCAGAATCGGGTGTCGGCGGTGTGGTCGGCCCCGTCGAATCGCTTCTGCTCCCACTCGGCGAAATCTGCGATCTGCAGAGCCGGGGGCGCCGCTTCCGGCTCTGCCCGGTCGCCGATGTTCGCCAGATAGGCGCGCTCCACGTCGCGCGAGAGCACAGGCATCGTCATGCCGTCCCACGCGATGTGCTGCATGGCGATCACCACCGCCAGCCTCGGTTCGTCCGAGTCGTCCGGCGGCAGCGCCGCGAAGGTGAGCCGCAACGACGATTCGGTGTCGAGATCGAAGGGCTCGGCTGCGGCCTCGGCGACGAGAGTGCGCAGCCGAGCATCCGCGTCGGTGGCTTCTAGCAGGTCCTGCCACGACATTCGTGGTGGGAGATCGTCGTGGATTCGCTGAAAGGGCACACCGTCGTCGTCGCGGTGATACGTGGTGCGCAGTACCTCATGGCGGCGGACCAGTGCGAGAAAGGCGTGCTGCAGTGCGCTGCCGTCAACGCTTCCGGTGAAGGTGAACGCCAGACAGATGTTGTTGGCCGTCGTGCCGGGGAACAGTTGTTGATACGCCCAGATGCCGCGCTGGCTGAACGACAGTGCGGCCCGGGACGGATCGCGCCGAGGCGAGATGCCACGACCGGTGGTGATCCCGTCCTGGATCAACCGTGCCCGCATCGCCTTCTGGAGCTCCTCCAGTGAACTCAACTACCCGCCCTTTCGTGATCGGGGCAACACCGCCGGACTGAACGCCGAATCACGCATGCGCCTTCGCCATATCGGAGTCGGGAGCAGGATCGGGAATGCCGGTGACGTCCAACAGGATGCGGGCCACCTGCGTCAGCTGACCGGTGATCGTCTCACGCTCACCGAGTACTGCGGCGAGACCACGGACCGTTCGTGCACCGAACACGTCGGTGACGCCCACACCGTCGACCGCCAGCAGCCCCCGCACGTTGGCGACGAAGGTGGTGGCCAGTACGGAGTTTGCCCCGGCATCGAAGAAGTCGGTGGTCACCCCGAGCCTCTCGATGCCGAGCACCTGGGCGGCGATGTAGGCAAGGGCAGCCTCGATCGCGTTCTCCGGTGCGACGTATTCCCGCTGCGTAGCTCCCTGGAATTCACGCTCGATACCGTCGCGTACCGCGGCGCGATCCACCTTGCCGTTGGCGGTCAGCGGCATCTGTTCCAGTGAATGGACGAGGTCGGGAACCATGTATGCCGGTAGCAATTCGGCAAGAGCCTTCGACACCACTTCTGCCTCGACCTTGCCGGTCACTGCCAGCGCCAACCGGTCCGCGACGATGGCGGCGACGGCCTCGCCCACGCCGGACAGGCTCTTGGCCGCGGACTCCACTTCGCCCAGTTCCACCCGGTACCCACGGATCTTGAGCTGATGATCGGCGCGGCCGAGGAATTCGATGGTGCCGTCGGGCAGATAGCGAGCCAGGTCGCCCGTGCGGTACCAGCGGATCGAATCGAAGGTGACGAACCGGTCCCGCGTGCGTTCCACGTCCCCCCGATACCCGTCTGCGACGCTCGTCCCGCCGATCCACAGTTCTCCGGTGACCCAGTCGGGGCAGTCTTCCAACCGCTCGTTGACTACTCGGCAGTGCACGTTGGTCAGGGGGCGACCATAGGGAACGGCCGTCCAGTCCGCAGGGAAGTCGTCGGTGACCTCGTAGACAGTGGAGTGGATCGCGGTTTCGGTGGTTCCGCCCAGGCCGGCGAAGGTCAGTCCCGGAACTCGGGACCGCATCCGCTGTGCCAGTGCCGCGTCGACACGATCGCCGCCGGTGATCACGGTGCGAAGGCTCCCGAGTTGCTCGTCGGTGGCGACGTCGAGCAGCATTCCGATCAGTCCCGGAGCGCAGTTGAGTACCGATACCCTATGTGCTGCAACAGCTTCGGACCATGCTGTGGCGTCGCGGACTTTCTCGGCATCGATGCAGACCAATGCCCCGCCGAGTGAAAGCGGGCTGAACACGTCGAACACCGACAGATCGAACTCGAGCGCGGACAGGCCGATGGTGCGGTCGTCGGAGGTCAATCCGAACTCGGCGGTGATCGCGTCGATGGTGTTCGCGGCCGCGCGATGACTGACCTCCACACCCTTCGGTTCGCCGGTGGAACCGGAGGTGAACAGGACGTAGGCGAGTTGGTCGGGGTCCGGTACGAGCGCACGCTCGGCACGTGGCCCGGCTACGGCGTCGTCGAACACGACTCGAGCGACGCCGTCCGGCAACTCGAGGGAATCGTCGCCGATCACGGCCCTGACAAGGCCGCGCGAGAAGATCCGATCCCTGCGTGCCCGTGGCTGATCGGTACCGACGGGAAGATACACGGCCCCCGCGGCGAGTGCGCCGAGCACTGCGACCACTTGCCGGTGCCCCTTCGGCAGGATCACCGCGACCGTGTCGCCCGGGCGAGTACCGGAGGCAGTCAGGGCGTGTGCGAGTGACAGCGCCTGCTCGGCCACCAGGCGGTAGCTCATCTCTTCGCCGTGCGAGGTCACCAACGCGGTGCGTTTCGGGTCTCGGGCCGCCTGGTCGAAGAACGACCCGTGCAGGCTGCGCGGGATGATCGAGGGCGCGGCCGGATCGGTGGCGTGCTCGCGTGCCTCGCGCTGCGCTGCCGGTAGTGCGATGGACAGCGGTGCGTCCCAGTCGGCCTCGGCGTGCACGAGTTCGTCGAGCAGCCTGCGGAACTCGGTGAACATGGCATCCATGACACCGTCGGGAAGAGCGTCACGACGCACATCCCAGTTCACCAGCAGACCGCCGTCGAGTTCGACGACCTGCGCGTCCAGATCGACCTGCGGTCCCTGCGACAGGATCCAGACCGGTCGACCGAAAGATCTCGTCACTCGATCGGAGAAGAGTTCGCCGAGGCCGAGACCCGAGGTGAACACCACTGACGGGGTGACCGCGCTGCCGCGCTGGCGGCCCAGATCCCGTAGTACGTCGAGGCCTGCGTAGGTGGAGTGGGCGCCGCAGCTGTGCAACTCGTGCTGCAGCCGGCGGGCACGCGCCACCAGCGATTCGGTCTCCCGTGCGTCGATGTCGACCAGCACAGAATTGGTGAAGTCACCGACCACCTGATCGATCTCGTCGTGCAGCGGCTCGCGGTTGAACAGCGGAACGTTGAGCAGGAACCGCTGCCTCGTCGACCAGCGGGCGATCACCTCGGAGAACACCGCAGCAAGCGTCACCGCCGGGGTGAGGCCATGGCTGTGGGCGATCCGGTACAACCGCTGCTTCTGGTCGGGTTCGAGGCGGTGGTGGTGGCGCACGCTGCGCGCCGGGGCGGGGCGGCGTGCCTCCGGGATGGTGGGCAGCTCGGGGGTGTCGGGCAGCGTCGGCAACTTGTCGGTCCACCACCGGCGGGCGTTCTCTCGCTCTTCGGCGGGAATGCGATCGCCGTGCTCCGCGAGGTAGTCGCGGAACGTGTAGCCGACCGGCGGCAGGGCATCGTCGGACTCGTAGGCTGCGGCCAGGTCGTCGAGGATCCGGCGATAGCTCATCGCGTCCGCGGCGAGCATGTCGACATCCAGGTGGAGCCGGTGCCTGCCGTCGGGCAGCAGGGTGAGCACGAACTCGACGACATTGCCGCCCGAAACGTCCAGCATCTGGTGGCTCATGCGTTCGCGCATCAGTTCCAGTTCGGTATCGACGTCCACATCGGCCCCCGCCCCGGACTCGCCGCGCAAGTCCACTACAGCGAACACGGGCTTGGGCGGATCGGCCAGGATCCGCTGGTGTCCGGCGTCGTCGAATGCAGCCCGCAACATGTCGTGCCGTGAGACAACCCGAGCAACAGCGCGTTCCAGTCGTCGAGGATCGAGGTCTGCGCCGTCGAACTCCACGTACAGATGCGCGGCGATACCACCGAGAGCTTGCCCGTTCTGACGACCGACCCAGTATGCGTGCTGCATGGGGGCCAGCCCGAACTCGTCGGCTTCCACGGCGTCGCTCGGGGCCTCCGCAGTGCCGACGGCTACGGCCGGGGCCTCCGCAGGGTCGACGGCTACGGCCGGGGCCTGCGAGTTGTCCGCCGCGCTGCCTACGATCAGACGGGTCCAGGCCTCGATCGTCGGCTCCAGAGCCAACTGCGAACTCTGTACCCAGTGACCCTGTCGGCGCCACGTGCCGGTGAGCTTCATCAGCAGCAGCGAGTGCAGGCCGAGGCGGACCAGGTCGTCTCCGTCACCGATCGAATCAGCGGAAATGTCCAGCTCGGATGCGACGTCGGCGCGTATCTGTTCTTTGGTGATCACAGTGAACTCCTGGTCTCGTCATCGGTCACTCCGAAGCTGGTGAACGCAGTGTTGCGCTGCAGTCGGTAGGCCTCGCGGCCGAGAACGGTGTTGAGTATCTTGGCGTTTCGTACGGCGCCGATGTCCAGATTGGGTGCGGAGACCCCGTGGGTGTGCTCCTCGGCGTTGGCCACGAAGAGTCGGTTCGTGAATCCGTCTGCGGCCACGGCGTGGTTGGAGTCGACGACGAGCCGCCCCCGTGAATCGCGGAGCAGACGCTCCTCGAGTGGGGCCAGAAATCCGGGATTGCGAGCCTGGTATCCGGTAGCGGCGATGACGAGGTCGGCGGTATGTGAGAGAGCCGATCCCGTGTCCTGGTGCCTGCCCCGAACCGTCAGTTGCCCATCGGCGGTCTCGTCGATTCCCTCGACCGCGACTCCATTGCGCAGATGCACCGGCGCGAGCTTCTCGAGCAGTTGGCGGCGGTAGAGCAGGTCGTGCAGGCGATCGAGGGTGTCCGCGGAAATACCCTTGTGGAACTGCCAGTGACCGGCTCGGACCTGGTCACGCGTGGCTTCGGGCAGTGAGTGGAAGTAGTCCATGTAGGCCGGAGTCGTCATCTCCAGCGACAGCTTGGTGAAGTCCAGCGGAGCAAACCACGGGGTGCGCGACCACCAGCACACGGCGGGTCCACCCTGCAGATTGGACTCGAGCAGATCGATCACGATCTCGGCGCCCGACTGGCCCGAACCGATCACGGTGACCGCGTCGCACGCATGGGCGGCGTCTTGATGACGAAGGTAGTCCGAGCTGTGGACCAGCGCCGTCGAAGCCGTCGAGAGTGCCTCGGGGACGGCGGGTTCGGTACCGATGCCGACCACCACATGACCGGCACGGATCGTCGACGTGACTCCGCCGGAGGTTACCTGGACCAGGAAGGACTGGGCTTCTTCGTCCCAGTGGACCTCGTCGACCCGGGTTCCGAACTGCAGAGACCGCAGTCGCTCGACGACCCAGAGAAGGTATGCCTCGTACTCCCGCCGGGTCGGGAAGAACTTCTCCCGCACCAGAAAAGGGTACAGACGGTCGATGTCGGCCAGATAGGCCAGAAACGACATGGGATGTGTCGGGTCGACAAGCGAGACGAGATCGGACAGGAAGCTGACCTGGAGGGTAGCGTCCTCGAACATCAAGCCCGGATGCCAACGGAATTCTTCCCGGGAGTCCACCACGAGGACATCGAGGTCATCGACCGTCGATGCCAGGGCGGCCAGCCCGAGATTGAACGGGCCACAACCGATTCCCAGGATATCTACGGATTCAACTCTGTTCATGAAGTGCCCTCGCCATCTCGTGACCGTGGTCTCCGGCCGAGTGGTACTCGGCGAACTCCGATTCCACTTCCACGGCCATCCGCAACAGTTCATCGAACAGGGTGTCGATGTCGTGCTCGCGGGTCGTCGGGTTCAGGAGCGTCAGCTTCAGGCACGTTTGCGGCTCACCTTCGCCGCGGATCAGTACGCGAGTTCGTCCGATCAACGCCGTGCCGGAACTGATGAGGCGCCTTCTGAGTTCTGCGTTCACCTTGTCGAGTTCTTCGCATCGGTAGCGGAACACGACGGTGGTCAGGGTCACCGGTGCAACCAGTTCGAGTTGCAGCTCGGTCGCGATGCGTTGCTCGGCATAGCGAGCCACTTCATGGCATCGGTCGAGCATGTCGCCCATTCCGCTACGTCCGTAGGCCAAGAACGTCGCGACGACCTTGAGCACGTCCGGGCGACGGGTGGTCTGCAGTGTCTGCCCCAGCCTTCCTCCGAATCCGGCCTCTACGTCGTCTTCCGGGTTGAGATAGGCAACGTTGCGATCGAGAGCGGCGAAGCGTCCTTCGTCGGCGAGCAGCAACACGCTTGCCGCTGCCGGTTGCCACCCGATTTTGTGGAGGTCGAGGGTCACCGAATCCGCTCGGTCGATTCCGGCTACCAGTCCGGCGAGACTGTCGGAGAACAGCGATCCGAAGCCGTAGGCAGCGTCGACGTGGAACCACACTCCGTTACGCCGGGCGATGTCGGCGATCTCCGGAAGCGGGTCGACGGTGCCGAAGTCGGTGGTCCCCGCCGTCGCCACGATCGCCACCGGGGTTCCGTCGGTGTTCGACAGGGCCAGTTCCAGTGCCTCCGGGATCATCCGATGGTGAGCGTCGACCTGGACCGGGATGACGGCGGCTTCACCGAGTCCGAGTGCGGCACATGCTCTGTTGATCGAGAAGTGCGCGACGCGGGAGCAGAAGACAACCGGTCGGCGCAGTGCGGCGACACCTTGTTGTCTGGTGTCGATGCCGCGCTGCGCGGCGGTGTGGTCGCGCGCGATCAGGAGCGCGAGGAGGTTGGAGTACGAACCTCCGGGGCCGAACACCCCGCCGGAGGTTTCCGGGAAACCGGCCAACCGTGCCAGTGCCGCGATCATCCACTTCTCGAGTGCCAGCGTTGCCGGACCGGAATCGTAGGTGTCGAGGGACGCATTGGTTGCGCTGGCGAGCGCGTCGGCGACCACGGACACGGTCAGTGATGGTGGCTGTAGGTGCGCCGCGGTCAACGGGTGTGTCAGGTCCAGGCCGTAGGTGGCGATCAGTCGGGATACTTGTTCGAGGGCATCGACTTCACCGACTCCCTTCTCGGGAACTTGCTCTGGACCCAGGGAACCGGCCGCGGCGGCCAGCATTTCGGCCGGGGCTCCAGAGGGAAGCGGGGCACGGTGGTGACTGTTCTCGACCGCCGCGGCTGTTTGCGACAATCCGACACCGACATCCGACCAATTGGCCGGACCGACGAAACGCGATCCACCCCACGAGGTTGTTTGGCCGTCATATGACACGGGTAGCCCCCAAATCTGGTGCAAAGTAGGAAATTACGAGATCTTTATCGATTGGTGTCACCGGTCGCGCACCCTTCCGTCGTTCCGGGGACGCGATCGCAACGTGTGCCGCTCGTATGCGGTGTCGCGCAGCTCGGCCCAGTTCGTGGTGAGTCCCACGAGCTCGCCGCGGGCCCAGAGCGGGGCCTGATTCTGATAGTGCGGGGATGCTGGATCGCCGCTCGCTCCCAGTGGGACGATCCACTTGCTGTCGTCGCGTGACTCGAGGTTCCATACGTATCGCGCGGCGGAACCGAGGTTGCAGGTGTGGGCGAATCCCACCGCGCTGGCGTTGGCGAAGACACATTCGGCGTCGCCTCCCAAGGGGAGTCGGTCCACTCTGATCCGCGCGGAGATCTCGGGGTGTTTCGGTGCCACTCCGGCGAGGTCCATTCCGTGGAGCGGGGTGAGCACGTGCACGCTGCCCCAGGTCGGAATGCTGCTCTGCTGCGGTAATTCGGCGGCGACCGACTCGACGGCGTCCTGGATGTGCCGGTAGGGATCCATGCCCAACGCGGGCATGTGGTCGATCACCGATCCGAGGGCCGCCGCGATGCGTGGCGCGGCGACGAACCAGGGGTCGAGGACCCGGGAGAACAGGTGTGGCTGGGCGAGCCGGGTCAGGGGCTCCGACTGGATGAGACCGCGGACGAATCGTGCGCGCACCTCGGCGAAAAGGTATGCATCGGTGCTGTCGCCGTGCATGGTGGTGTCCCATGCGAGAAGTCGACGCCGCAGGTCTTCACCGGACGCGCTCAGCCCGGTGAGCGGTGGCAGCAGGCGGCGGATCGTCTCGGCTTGCACGTTGGTGACGTCCCGATGGATCTGCTCGCACCCGGACACGGATGCCGAAGGCCCCGCACCGAGCAGTTGCTCTATCCGGTCGGCACGCGCGGGTGGTACGCATTCGGTGGTGATCGGCTGCAGTGGCGGCGAATTGCTGATTCGCTGGTTGGCGATGACCGAGTAGTCGGTCACGGTGGGATCGAAGTCCTCGTTCTGGACGGAGGAGGATGCGTAGCCACGCCATCGGTAGCGATCGTCCCAACCGGGTACCGGTAGCCAGTAATTCTCGGCGGCCCGTGCCGGCATCTTGCCGGCGACATGGTTGACCAGGCGGCCGGACGTGTCGGCGATGACGATCCGATTCACGGGCTCGACCCAGTGGCCGAGCGACTGTTCGACATCGGTGACGGAACGGGCGTACAGCAGATCCAGAATGCCGTCGAACGTTGTTTCGGTATCGTCGATCATCGGGCTCCGAAGGCTCAGCGCGTATGCGGAGTCCGGGCCGCCGAACACCACCGAACCGTTGGGGGTGGTGATGATCTCGACTGACACCGGATCGCCGTCACGGACCCGGATCTCCTCGGTCCATCGCTCCACCGTCCGGGTACCCTGGGTGGTCGCGGCGAGAACTTCATCGTGTGTGCGAGTGAGCTTTTCGACGTAGAGATCCTGATAGTCGGCCATCGCGTTGGTGATGCCCCAGGACACGGTGCCGGCGTGGGCGAAGTGGGGGACCCCGGGGACCCCCGCGAAGGCGAAACCGATGACATCGAAATCCGGACATCCCAGATGGAATTGCTGGTAGATGCCGGGAAGTTCGAGAAAGCGGTGTGGGTCGCCCGCGATCATCGGCATCCCCGACTCGGTGCGAGTCGCCGAGATCCCCCAGGCGTTACTGCCCGAGATTGCGTCACCCAGATTCTCTGCAGACGTATTGGGCGGCGCCGGTATGTCGTCGGGGAACTGGCTCAGCAGTTCGGTGATGAACTTCTCGTCCGGAAGGTCGGGAACTCGCTCGTCGGTCCGCTCCGGGCCCTCGATGTCGAACAGTGACAATGCTCCGATGCCCAGCGCACGGCAGGCGTGCAGGCGCCAGAGTTTGGTGGTGAATCGGCCGAACAGAATGTGGTGCACGATGAACACGGAGATGGGCGTCCACGGTTGCCACGGTGTGGGACGGTGATCGAATTCGGCGAGTTCGACCGCCTCGGCGGTATCGAGCGTGCTGTTGACGCCGTCGGTATAGGCGCGCATCAGTTCGCGGGTTCGCGGCGACGACGCCTGGTAGATCCGCCGCGCGGCACGATCGATTCCGGCCCGGCGCGCGAACTCGTCCCAGACGACACCGTCGGCGCCGAAGATCTCGGCCGTACGTCCTTCTCCGCGTAGGCGTAGGAATTCGATCTGCCAGGCGCGGTCGACGCCACTCGCGTATCCCTGGCCGAAGAGTGCATCACTGGCCGAGGTCGCCGAGATATGAGGAATCCCGTATTCGTCCCGGACGATCTCGATATCGGGCACGTCGGTAGCCGCCATGGTCATACGATCACCTCGATCACTCACTCCGCCGGAAGGCGGCAACGGGATTCACCAATTCATGCTCGGAATCGATGATCGACGAGTAGGAATCACCGACGTTCACCATTCGGCGATTGTTCGACAGCTGCAACCGGTTCATCGGCACCGCACCGAAAGTCGGTGCGAACAGATCCCACTTGCGAAACCTGTCCGCGAGGTCGGCGTGCTGTGCCACGAACTCCTGGAGGCTCTCACCGACCAGCGACCAGAACTGTGCGTCGCTGACCAGACCGCTCGAGTGCAGGATCGCCGCCAGCGGGCGCAGGAAATCGTCGAACACATCCGACAGGACACCGAGATTGCGGATGCTGTCGGGTTCCGTGGTCAGCGCGCGGTGGCACGATTGCGGGAGGTCGTCGGGAACGTCGTAGATGCAGACCTCTTCGCCGATGTCCTTCAGGATCGCTCGGACCGGCACTCCGGAGTCGAGGACGAGAATCAGATTCTCCCCGTGTGGGGAGAACTTGAGCTGATGCCGGTACAGCAAGTAGGTGATCGGATGGAGGTAGCTCCGCAGATAGCGGCGTATCCACTCGCTTCCCGGGATGCCGGACCGTTCGATGTAAGCCTCGACGAGAGGTACACCGTGGTGGTCGATGTGGAGGAGGGCGGCCATCGTCGACAATTGCTCGTGTTCGCTCACCAGCGGGATCGGGCTCTGACGCCACAGTGCCGACAGCAGCTTCCGGTACTCCGAACCCGGCTCGGTCACGGCTCCGAATGTCGGACTTCGGTAGCCGATCGCCGCGACCTCGTAGAGCATCTCGAAGCCGATGGATCGGAGATACTCGTCATCGCCCACTCGGCGCTTCACCCAGTCGTTGATCAGCGGGGTGGTGCGCATGTAGTCGGCGGACATCCCCCTGGTGAAACCCATGTTCACGATGGACAGCGCCGACTTCACATAGTGTCGTGTGGGATTCGAGGTGTTGAACAGTGATCGGATCGATTGTTGCGGTTGGTAGAGATCCGACGACTCACCCAGGTACACGATCGTGCGATCGGCGATATCCGGTGCATAGAGTCTCGCGACCTTCTCGGTCCACTGCCACGGATGGACCGGGAGGAAGTAGTAGTCCGACGGGTCGAGTTCGAGATCGGTGAGCACGGCGGCGAACTGGGTCACGGTCTCGTCGTCCAGTTCGGTGCTCAGTAATCCGTCGTAATCGACGCTGGAAACGGAAGCGAAATCACAGTTTTCGCGCTTCGCAGCCACCCAGGTCAGTGCAAAGCTGCGACCGGACTCCGGGGCGTACCGTTCGACGTCGTCCGAACTGAAACCCAGCCGACCGGCGTTGGCGACGATGCACGGGTGACCTTCGGTCATCGATTGCTCGATGGTCTGGAAATCGTGAGTGGCCAGGGTGGCGGCCGGGATGCGCCGCGAGTCGGGACGGTGTGCGCCGATCGAGAGCGTGTTGATGAACTCCTCGAGGTACTCCGGCAGATTCACGTCGCGAATCCCCAAAGAGACACCGAGATCGACGACCAGATCGATGGCCCGTACCGGCAGTGTCTGTCCTGCGCGCACAAGGCGAATCGATGATGCATCGATATTCCAGCTGTTCAGTGAAAGCAACTCGGCGCAGAAGTGGTACTCGCTGCGTTGATCGTCGGAAACGACGAGGTACTCGCCCGGCGCAACCTCGACCGGTCGGATCGCCCGTTCGTGACAGAACTCGGTGAGAATCTTCTTGGCGATCCGCAGGTCGTAAACGTCGCGGAAGGAGTGCTGAATCATGGGTGTTGTCATGCTGGTCGATCCGGCCCTTCGGTGCTCGTCGTCGACGATGGCGCGCCGCTGCCGTTCTCCGTCAGTCGGATGAAGTCCGCACGGGTGCAATAGCTCAGGCGGGCGGTCTTGTCCGCGACGGGATAGTCGCCCACCGCCACGAAGCCGACCTCGGCATTGAGTCGCTGGACTGCTGTGTTCCGGACATCGGGCTCGACGACGACCCGCTCCGCGCCGGCATCGAAGAATGCGGTTCGCATGATGTATTGCATGACGTTCCCGGTGAATCCCGGCAGCTGTCGATCGGAATGGGCGACCAACAAGTGCATTCCGATGTCCCCGGTCTCCTGCACATATCCGGTCTCCGGCAGAGCCAGGTCGCTCGTCGTCGGGTCGTACAGCTCGAACAGGAATTCTGGGATGCCGTCGCAGTAGCCGATCCACATGCCGAAGGGTGTGTCGTGCGAATCCGCGGTGCTGTCGTCGAGCATCTTCCGCACATCGGTCAGATTGCTGTCGAGCATGTCCCAGTACTTCGCCTTGGGATGGGTCAACCACCGATGCACGGTTTCCGCGTCCCGGTGCGGCTCGATTCGGGCCGAGTCGAGCTGATAGTTCGACACGAGGGGTGAGGTCATCGCTCTGCTTACTTGGTCTAGGTGGAATCGTGGGCGTGGGGGGGGGGCGCGCGGGGGCGGGGGGCCCCCCAGCGGGCGCCGCGCGGAACGAGGGCA